>CATPBP010000169.1 GCA_955652675.1 Candidatus Dormiibacterota bacterium | reverse complement strand
GTCCCGGGCAACCCTTGAAGGGGAGCCCG
This sequence comes from Candidatus Dormiibacterota bacterium, assembly GCA_955652675.1. GTDB lineage: Bacteria > Chloroflexota > Dormibacteria > Dormibacterales > Dormibacteraceae > Nephthysia. Next base: position 5,553 of record CATPBP010000169.1, on the reverse strand, counting down.
GGACCGCCCGCGTCTTAGCCCGGATCCACCGATCCACGACGGCGCCTGGGCGCCCAGGCACACCATCTCGCGGGCCGGCTTCTGCGCTCTTCGTTCACGCAGCTAAGGCTGCGCTCACTCCGGTGCTCGGCGCCGACCCACGATCTGGCGCACCTGGACACCAACTCGCTCGCCGCGAATCGGTGGATCCGGGCTTAGCTCGATCTGATTCGCGTCCAAGCGCTGAGGTGACCGATCTCCGGCGAGGTCGCCGCGAGCGCCAGGACGGCCAGGGTCACCAGCGCCGGCAGGCCGTAGTTGAGCTCAGCCGCGGTCAGCCATTCACCTTCGAGACCAAAGCCGGACTCCAGCACCACGTAGAGGGCCTCGATCACGGTGTAGAAGAGCAGAACGCCCAGGTTGAGCCCGAGCGCGATCCGGGCGGCCGGACCCCGGGCGAGACGAAGCAGCACGGCGATGGGAACGGCGGCCAGGAGCGGTCCGCCGAGGTTGACCAGCAGCTGCTGCACCGGGTTCAAGGGGGTCAGCGGCTGCGCGTGCAGCCCGTAGATCTGCCCCGCCAGGAAGCTCAGGCGCCATGGTCGGACGACCAGGGCGCCCTCGCCGCCGACGGCGTGGATGACAGCCAGGTGGCCGCCTTCGTGGACGAGCAGGGCGGCTCCGAACAGCACGAGGGTGAGGACGAGCGTCTCCAGGAAGAAGCCGGCCCGCAGGCCCGCACGAGCCTGCGGGGCTCCGCCGTGACGGCCCGCGTTCGTCAGGAGGCGAGCCACCGCCGGCCTCCAAAGCGCCGGTCCAGGGCAAGGGGACCTGCGCCGGCGAACAGGACCTGCGCGTTGACAAGGACCGCCAGGTAATAGAGCCACCGTGACCCTATGTCGGCGTCCAGGAAGGCGATGGTGAGCGCCAGACCCGCTGCCAGCAGCAATCCGAGCAGTGCGGCCGCGCGCGTGAAAAGGCCAAGGATGAGAAGCACCGCCACGGTGGTCTCGCCGGCCGTCTGGAGGACCGCGAAGATGAACCAGTTGGGAGCCACCAGGACCGCCAGGAGCTCGTGCAGGCCGGGGATGGGATTCACACCGGGAGCCTTCTGGATGAGCGGGCGCACCCACTCCACCCCGGTCCATTTCTGGCTCGCAAAATACAGCCAGTAGCCGCCGACCGCGATCCGAAAGACGCTCGTCCAGGCGTCCATTCCCACGCCCTCCCTCAGCGCAGCGCCCGTAGCACGGGATCGGTGGCCAGTTCGAAGGCGCTGGCGATCGGCCGCAGGTGCGCCCGCCGCAGACGGTGCTGCACGGCCCCCTTGAGGATCGCGAAGCGCAGCTTCCGCTCTGAGAACTCGGAGTTGAAGAGGAGCCGGTTGTGGCGCGCGAAGTGCCACTCGCCCTCGGCTCGCCGCTCCTTGACCTTGGCGTAGAACTTGGTGCCGGGCAGCGGGTAGGCCACCGTGTAGCTGACGTAGTCGAGGGGCAGGTGGGAGGAAAAGCGGATGGTGCGCATGAGGCTCTCCGGGGTCTCGCCCAGGTAGCCGACCATGAAGAAGCCGGCGGCCTTGATGCCGGCTCGAGTGCAGGCTTCCACTGTGGCCCGCGACTGCTCCGGGGTGATGCCCTTGGCCATCTGCTTCAGCACGCCCTCGTCGCCCGATTCGATGCCGAAGAACACTCGCTTGCAGCCCGCCCTCTTCATCTGGGCGAAGAGCTCATAGTCGACCCGGCTCACGCGGCTGAGGCACTCCCAGGTCAGCGGCAGCCGCGCCTCCTCGATCGCTCGAGCCAGCTCCATTGTGCGGTGGTAGTTCAGGGTGAAGAGGTCGTCGGACATCCAGACGTGGTCGTAGCCCAGCTCGGCGATCTCCCGCATCTCGGCGATGACGGATTCGGTAGAGCGCTGACTGTATAGGTCGCCGAACACGGACTTGTGGCAGAACTCGCACCTGAAGGGACAGCCGCGGGTGCTCATCAGCGGCGTGGTGCCCTGCTTCCAGTGGCGGCGCCAGTAGGCGATGTAATCGCGGTTCGGCAGGTCCGCGCGGTAGGGGAGAGGCAGCGAGGACATGTCCTTCTTGCGGACGCGCGGCGGGGTCTTGATCACCTCGCCATCTCGCCGGAAGGCGAGGCCATCAACCTCCTCGAAGCGGCGGTCCTCGAGGTGTTCCATGATCTCGACGATGGTTTCCTCGCCCTCGCCGATGCCCACCAGGTCGAAGCGGTCCAGGAAGGGCTCCACCTCGCCCGAGGGGTAGGGCCCGCCGACCACCAGCAGCGCCTTTCCCCGCAGGTCCTCGGCCAGCGAGAAGGCCTCGTCCTGCATCGTGATCATGCAGTAGACGCCGATCACCGCCGGCCGGAGGCTCTCGATCTCGGCCAGGACGTCGGCGCGCTCGCGGAAGGTGTGGTCGATGTGGCGCACGCTGTAGCCGGCCCGGCGCAGGGCGGCGCTCAGGTACATCAGTCCGAGCGACGGCATGATCCAGTGGCGACCCTTCCTGGGCGCCCGCTGGGGGTAGACGAGGACCACGTCTGCCCGGTCCATCAATCTGACCTCCTAACTTTCAGGTCGTAGGTGAAACCGCGAAAGCCAGGGCCGAAGCGGTACTCCAGCCCGCTCCAGTCCAGGTCCGGAGGCTGGAGCTCCCGGCCGGCCTGGAAGCCTGCGCCCGGGGGCGGGGCGGGCAGCTCCCACTCCACACCCAGCTTCCCGGAACGAAGCCGGGCCCAGCTCCCGCTCACGGGCTGCCAGGGGCCGAAATCCGCCCCGGTCCGCGTCCGCCCGGCGTCCGCCAGGTCGTCGAACTGGCTCGACTGCTCGTTGAGCAGGACCAGCTGGTCCCAACCGGGGGACAGGCCGGCCGGCGCCGCCTCCACCCGGAGGGCGCCGTCGGTGACCCGGTAGGTCATCGCGATCCGTCCCCGGCTGGGAGCGGGGCGGATCGGATACCAGTTGGTGGCGTCGCCACCTGCCAGGTCGAGCTCGTAGGTGCGCCGCCAGGCGACCTGGCCGCCGGCGCTCAGGTCGACGGACTGGGCTGAGCCGGGGTAGTGCCAGCCTTGAGCGTCGTGGACGGCGGACACTCCGAGACCTACCCCCTCGCCGGTCAGCTCGCTGCCGCCGCTGCGCAGCGTGGGTCCCTTCGCGATCACCGCCGACTTGCCGGTCGGCGCGCCGGGTCGGGGGCTGGCCACCACGCTGATGCCGTCGCGAAGCTGAGCCTCCGAGTTGCGGCCGGCCGCCTCGTAGACGAAGACCCGCTTGCCGCCCGCTGTGGAGTAGCCGGCCTGGTCGCCGAGGAGCTGAAAGCCCGCCTCCGGCTGTCCGCGCGGAAGGCCCGGGAACACAGATCCCAGGCGGTAGTAATCGATGTCCTCGGTCACGACGCCCTGCACGCCCCGTGCCCGCAGCCAGACCCCGGCCCGGCCGGGGTCGGTGGGAAGGCCGCGCGAGCCGTAGATCGCGTCTGGCGGCTTGTGGCTCCAGTAGGCGGCCGCCGGAGAGTCTGTGAGCAGTGCTCCAGGAACCTGGGCGGCCGCTCGACCGGCGGTCACCAGTCCCCGGTTGTCCGCCGCCAGGCCGGTGAAGACGGGGATGAACGACAGCGTGACCAGCCCGGCCGCCGCGGTGGCCGCCACGCCGACGGCGCCGGCGTAACGATCCAGCGCTGTGGCGCCGAGCAGGGCGAGGGCCGGCAGGGCCGGGTAGTAGTAGCGGTGGCTGCCGCTGTAGAGGCCCGATCCGACCAGGGCGGTGAGAGAGCCGAGGTAGATCAGCGATGGCAGATGGAGGGCGCGGAGCAGGAACCGATCCTCGCCGCTGCCGAGCTTCAGCACCAGGCCGATCGGCGCCAGGCCCAGGAGGGGAAGCGAGGCGAGACCGAAGTAGCGCCAGAAGTCGGCAACCCGAACCGTGGCGCTGGCGGGAAGGCTCCCGCGCAGGGCGGCGGAAGCAGCCTCCTGGGCGCCTCGGGCCACGGAGTGAGATCCAAATCCGAACGTCGACTCGAGCAGGATGACCAGCACGACGACGGGGGCCGCCCAGGCCAGCCGGCGCCGCGCTCCCCGCCATCGTCGCGTGGCTGTCCACTCCACGAGAAACACCACTGCCAGGCCGAGCAGCCAGAGCCACGCCTTGGTCCCCGTCAGGCAGGCCAGGGCCGCCAGGGCGGCGGCCAGGTAGACGCGCCGGGACTGAGCTGCTGCCACGGAGCCGAGCAGGCAGACCACCAGCAGCGGCTCGGCGACGGCCGTGGTGGCCGTCAGCAGGAAGACCGGATTCAGTCCGAGCAGCGCGACTGCCAGGCGGCCGCGGCGAGCGGACCCGGCCAGGCGGTAGACCAGGCCCAGGGTGACCAGGGCGATCGCGACGTTGACCAGCTTCAGCAGTCCAAGGTTCCAGAGCCCGGAGATCTTGAGGACGCCGGCGGCCATGACCTGGTAGGCGGGGAGCCAGGTGTCCTGCATCCCGAAGAGGGGGTCTCGCAGGTGCCCTGTCTCGGCGAGCGTGGCCGCGATCAGCCAGTGCTGGTAAGAGTCCTCGAAGGGGTCCGGCAGCTGCGCCACCGCCACCATTAGCACGGCCAGCGTGCCCATGAGGAGCGGGGCGGGCACCGCGCGGTAGAGCCGGCCGGGCAGGTTCCGGCCCAGACGCCGCAGGCTCACCACCTCCAGCGCCTGGCCCAGGCTCCCGATCGAGAGGCAGAGGAAACCCGCTGCGAAGAGCAGGGAGTAGACCGCCAGCAGCCATTCGCTGCCGCGTATGGCGGCCAGGCCCACGAGTCCCGTAGCCAGCCCAAGCGCCAGCTCTGCCAGCGCGATCGGCTCGATGACTGTGGCGTAGGCTCCGGCCGCCCATTCCTGTCCGGGTCGCTCGATGCGGTACTTCGGCGTCCGCTTGAACTCACCGTCGCTGCCCAGCGCCTTGAGGAAGCTCAGCGCGACCACCAGGGAGGTCCCCGAGCCCACCACCGTCCAGGAGAGGATCGCCGGCAGCTGCCGCCACCAGGTGCGGCCTCGGCGATGCTGCGCGACCGCGAGGCCCACCGTGGGAGCCAGGCTCATGAGGCTCACCACGAGCGGCAGCCGTACGACACGCTCCAGCTCGCGCGGCCAGGCGAGTCCGAGCAGCAGCACGGGATAGGCGGTGATCTGCAGCAGCATCAGCAGCGGAGCCGCGTAGCCCAGCAGGTGAAGGGCGCCCTGGAACTTGGCAGCGGCCGGCAGCCGGCTGCGCAGCAGCGGCGTCAGCAGCCGGAAGGCGCACTGGAAGCTGCCCTGCGCCCAGCGAGACTGCTGGCCGCGATAGGCGTTGACAGCTACAGGCAGCTCCTGGGGGACCGCCACGTCCTCCCGATAGGCGGCTCGCCAGCCCCTGAGCTGAGCTCGGTAGCTGAGGTCGAGGTCCTCGGTCAGCGTGGCGGCGCTCCAGCCGCCCGCGTCCGCGATGGCGGCGCGCCGCCAGATGCCGGCGGAGCCGGCGAAGTTGGTCATGTAGCCGAGCTGGGCTCGAACCGGCTGCTCGACGCCGAAATGGAAGTCGGTCATGCGCGCCTGGGGC
>CATPBP010000168.1 GCA_955652675.1 Candidatus Dormiibacterota bacterium | reverse complement strand
CGAGTGCTGGCGCGGGGGGGACGCCTGGTCATGTTCGACAACATGGCCCCCGAGGACGACGAGCTGGACACCTTCATGAACCGATTCGAGCAGTGGCGCGACCCAAGCCACGTCCGCGCGCACCGCTCCTCGGAATGGCAGGCGATGCTGGCGGAGGCCGGCCTGGTCGTGGAGGCGGCCGACCCCCTGGTGCGCAAGCTCTACCCCTACGAAGACTGGACGGCGCGCCAGGCCATGGCGCCGGAAGAGCGCGACGACCTTCAGCGCTGGCTCCTGGCGGCAGCTCCCCGATGCGCCGAATTCTTCGAGATCAGAGGCGACGGCGGCCGGGTTCTCTCCCTCCAGGCCACCTTCGGGATGCTCGCGGCGAGGAAACCCGGCCCGGCCGGCGCCTGAAGCACCGTCGGTCGAGACCTTAGCCCCCGGCGTGGGTTCCGGTTTCCGCCCGGCGTTACCGTTCAACTGGTGCGCATTCGGCCTGGGTCCGGCACCCTCATGGTGCTCGGCTCTGCGGCATCCTTCGGCACCCTGCCCATCCTCGTCAAGCTCGCCTACGCGACCGGGCTGACCCCGGTCCAGACGCTGGCCTTTCGCTTTCTGTTCGCGGCTGCAGGGCTGCACCTTCTGGCCTGGCTGAGAGGCGAGCACGTCTTTAGCGTGGGGGCTCGCCGTCTGATCCAGTTCCTGCTGCTCGGCGTGGTGGGCTACGCGGCGCAGTCGGCTGCCTTCTTTGGCGCGCTCTGCTGCCTGCCCGCATCGCTGGTCGAGCTGATCGCCTATATCTATCCGTCGCTGGTCGCCCTCGGCGCCTGGCTGATCTTTCGCCCGTCGATCGGCCCCTCGCGCGTGATCGCCCTCGGCGTCAGCTTCGGGGGCCTGGCGCTCCTAGTCGGCGGCGTGAAGCTTCAGGCCGGGTTCCCGCTGGTGCTCGCGATCGCCTCGCCGGTCTTCTACGCGATGTACATCCTGGCCGGCGAGCGGCTGATGCGCGGAGCCTCGGCCCTGACCGCCAGCACCCTCGTGCACACCGGAGCCGGGATCACTTTCGGCGTTCTGCTGCTGCTGCTGCCGGGGCAACCTCACATTCCCCACAACCCTGCCAGCTGGCCGGTTCTGGTCCTGGTGGCGGTGATCCCGTCGATGGTTGCCATCTCCCTCTTCCTCGCCGGCCTACCTCGGATCGGCGCGCCCCAGGCGGCGCTGCTCAGCACGTTCGAGCCGGTGGTGACGGTGACGCTGGCCGTCATCCTGCTCGGGGACAGGCTCAGCCCGGTACAGCTCCTCGGGGCGGCGGCCGTCGTGCTGGCTGTGGTGGTATCGCAGCTGGGCCGCGGCGGCCAGACAGGCCGGCCATAACAGCCCACCCGTTCCCTCCCCCCTGCGGGGAGGGAATTTAGAGTTGCAGGGTGACAGGGCTGGGCTCTGGGGCGGAGGTCGTCGTGGTGGGAGCTGGGATAGCGGGGTGTACGGCGGCCTACGAGCTGGCGCGTCGCGGCTTTCGGGTCCGCTTGCTGGAGAGGCGCGGGATCGCTCATGGAGCCTCCGGCCGGAATCAGGGGCTGCTCCTCAACGACGTGGAGGCCGGTTCGGTCGAGATGATGCGCAGGGCGCTGCCGCTCTATCGCGAACTGGAGGGCGGCCCGGTTCCCTTCGAGCTCCGCGAGGCGCCGTACCTGCTGGTCGCCCGGGACGATGGGCAGCTGCGTTTCGTCGAGGAGCGCGCAGCCGTGATGCGGAGCGCCGGCCTGCCTTGCGAACCGGTGTCCGGCGCGGAGCTGCGCTCCGGCCTGCCCCAGCTCCGGGAGGACGTGGCCGGCGCCTACCTCCTACACGGCTGCTGGGCGCTCTCTGCGGCGGCGGCCACGCGCGCCTTCGCCGAGGCGGCCCGAGATTGCGGCGCGCAGCTCCGGCTGGGAGTGAGCGCCGGCCCGCTGAGCATCCGCTCCGGACGGCTGGAGGGCCTGATCACCGACGAGGGCCCGATACGTGCCGACGCGGTGGTGATCGCGGCCGGTCCCTGGCTGCCCGACCTGGTCGCCGGCGCTCCGGTTTCGACCGGTCGTGGCTGGCTTCTCAGCACAGGCCCGCTCGGGTTCCGACTGCCCTGGGTGGTTCTCGAGATGGCCTGGCCGGATCTGGAAGACCTGGGCAGAGCGGCGCGCCCACCTCGCCTGGCGGAGATAGCTGCCGGGGACTACGAGCTGCCCTCGGCGGCGACGGTCACGCTGGTCGGGCAGCCCGCCGGGCACGCCCTCCTCGGCACCTCGCTGGCACCCTCGCTGCTGGAACCGGTCGAGGCGGTGGACATGCCGCGCCGGATCGCGCGCCGCGCCCTCGACCTCCTCCCCGGCTTCGCCGAGGTGAGCATCACCAGGGGGTGGTACGGGCTCCGCCCGATGAGCCCGGACGGCCTGCCGCTGGTCGGCCCGACCGCCGTCGAGGGACTTTTCGTTCATGGCGGTCACGGCTCCATAGGCATGCAGTCCGCCCCCTGGACGGCACGCGAACTGGCCGATGCCATGGACGGCGGCGGCACCCCACCCGCGCAGTTCAGCCCGGCGCGGTTCGATGTCGACTGGGACGCCTTGAACCGGAGGCGTCGCTAGACGCTTACTCCGTCAGCCCCTGCCGGGCGGCCTCGTCCCGATGCTGCTCGATGCCCGAGATCTGGTCCTCGGCGCGCTTGATCAGAGCGTCGAGATCCGCTTGCTCCAGCCTTGAATCGGCTTCCGAAGCCGCCTTGAGCGACTGCCACAGCGATCTCTTGCCACCCACCCCGAGAAGCAGGGCTTCCAGCTCGAGCAGGTTGCGCAGACCTTCCGAGGTGCGCCCGGTGGTCATGAACTTGAGGCGGCTGAACTTCTCGGCCGCCCAGCTGGTCACCTGCTTGACCCCGCTCTTCTCGATCTCGAGCTGCTCCATCAGCCGTTGCAGAGTGGCCTGGTCGGCGCGCACGTCGTCCAGGAGCTGCTGCAGGAACACTCCAAGCTGGCTCCCCTTGTTGCGATCCAGGGACTGGTCGATCATTTCGACCGCGGCCACGGAGCCGGCCAGGTGGTCGTTGAGATAAACGCTCAGGGCTTCCTGTGAAAGCATGTGGTCTCCTCTCGACGAGACTGCGGCGGCCCGCGGCGAGCAAATGCTACGCGCGGCTCTCGATTCCGTGCCCGGCGCCCAGGTCATCGCCACCGATCAAAGGCAGCGTGTACAGAGTCGCCGAACACCTGCAGCCCATCCCACAGACCGGGCACGCCCAACCCTCGCGCAGGCTCTCCTCCAGATAGAACCGCTCAACGGTTGGGCCCTGTCGGAATCCGAGCCGGCGGAACAGAGGCGCAGAGGCGCTCTCCCTGCCGGATTCCCAGGCAAGCGTGACCGCAGTCTCGCAGCCCTCTGCCACCATCCACTCCAGGCTGGCTCTGGCGAGGAGGCTGCCCACCCCGCGCCCGCGAAATGCCGGCTCGACCGCCAGGGCTTCCAGCGACCCCACGCGGTGCGCGAAAAGCCGGAGCGCCTCGGGGCCGAAACGGTCGTAGTAGCCCGCGTCGGTCGCGGCCAGGAGCCGCGACACCGCAGCCCCTAGTAGTGGCGGCTGTTCCGCAAGAAGAACGGCCGCAGCTGGGTTGGCAGCGTCCTCCAGAAGGTAGTCGACGGTATACAGCCCCTCACCCAGCTCCCTGTTGAGCAGACTCATGGCCTGCCCCGCCCGCTGAGCGTCTCCAACTCCAAGCTTCGCGATTCTCAGGGCATCATCCGGGCCGCTTGATCGCACCACCTTCGGGTCCAGGATGGCCTATCGACAGGCAGGCGCGCAGGTCTGACCGAGGGTTCCGCACCTGGCCCGGGGGATGATGTCGGCATGGACGAAACCACGCGCACGGACGATGACGAGATCTCCTGGAGGGCGACGCCCTATCGAGCTCCGGTGCTGGACAGCGATCGCAACCGGATCGGCACCGCCGAGTCGCTGCTCGCCGACGACAACGCCGACATCTTCCACGGGCTGGCCGTCAAGCTCGCCCACGGCGGCCACCTGGTCGAGGTTCCCGCCGATTCGGTGACCCGCATAACGCAGTCCGCGATCGAGACCTCCGTCGCTCCGAGCAAGGTAGGCGAACTACACCCCTACTCAGAAGAGCACTGGTTCCATCTCGGCTGGGGCGGGCTCTTCCGACAGCGCCCCGAATGGAAGGAGGATTAGAGCTCTTACCAACACGTGACCGCCGCAAGCCAGGCCGTTAACGCCCCCCTCCCCACCTCCACCGCGCGCGGGTTGAGGACGTAAACCCCTCTTCCGCCACCGTGTGGATTGCTGACCCGATTGCGGCCGGCCGGGGAAGATGACCTGGTTCTTGAAATTACACCGGTGCCTGAAAGGCGAGGGGGGAGGTTTGCACTCCCTTCTCGCCGGAGGGCAGATGCGGATTCACAATTTGGGTTGAAGCGTGTGACGGCGCCGCTGTCAGTCGTACGAGGTGCTTGTCAGTTCGAGTGCGGACGGTCGTTCGTCCGGCTCCAGACCAGGCGGTACCCACCACCCTCAACGGTTTCGATGCGACATGAAGCGTCGACGAGCTGAAGCTTGGAGCGGAGTCTCGACACGTAGTTCCTGACTGGGCATCGCTCAGGGCGTGGTCGTGCCAGGCCAGTGTCGCCAGGGCGTTAGCAGCGAACCGCGTCCCGGGTTTCGCGTGAAGGTCGCCAATAGCTGCGCCTCGCGCCGGCTCAACTGCAGCGCGCTGTCGCCGAGCGCACGCTGAGAGACCCCCCACCCTCATCCATCACATCGCCCAGCAGCAGCTGGCGGAAGCGCCAGAAACTCAACCGGCCCTCGAGCCGGGCCTTCTCGCGTTTCACGAGGTCCAGGTCCAGGGAGACCTCCGCTTTCGCCGCTGGATCGGCCGCACGATGCTCGAGCTCGATGCGGGAGATGAGGTCCTGCTTAAAGGCGATGAGCTCGGCGTAGACGGCGGTCCAGCGCCGGACTACCTCTGGGTCCCTCGTTCCCGGGTCCTCCCGGTCCAGGAGACGATCGTCACTCGTCGCCTGCTCCCGTACCTCCATCCGCTCGGGCCCAGCTTGACTCCAGGTGGCATTGACCATCCACCAGCCTACGGGCGGCGCGGAGACTGGTCGGCTCTCGTGCATCGGCGTAGGCTGGGGACGTGGTTACGGACGGTGCCGAGCCGCTCATCGACGGTGAGGAATGGGCCACAACTCGTCAGGATGACGCTGCCCACTGGCTGTCCGTCTATGACCAGATGGTGGCTCTTCACGCGCACATGTTGCGCCAGCTCTCCGACGCTCCCGCGGACCTCGTAGGCGACCGCCGAGCGCTCATCGAGGATTCTTTGGCCCGGTTGTCGGGCCGGCGCCAGTACTGGCACGAGTGCTGCCTGAGACTCGCGGACGTCGTGTATGACTCTCCCCTACACAAGCTGACCATCGGCGACCGCTCGGTGGTCTTCACCCTGCGCGAGGCCCAGCTGCTGGAACTGTTCCTTCAGCACCCCAATCACGCATTCTCAAGCCGGCAGCTTATCCAGGAAGCGTGGCAGGACGAGGACCTTTCCGAGGAGCAGATCCGTACCTAGTGGTCAGAATCCGCCACAAGCTGAACCGTCTCGATCTGCGAGGCGAGCAGAAGAGCATTGCCAGGAGGGGATACGCCCTGGAGCTCCATGACTGACTCGCAAGCCACTGTGCAGGGGCGGCGAGTGGACGCGCGTCTCGCGCCCACCATGCTCCGACTTCACTCTGTACTTCTGGGCAGCAAGCGCAGATTGCTCAGGCACTGCCTTCGTATCGCCGACTCAGCCTCCGCCAAGCCCCGCCTGCGGGAGCGGGCGACAGCACGCGCAGCCCGGCTGGAGCGTGATATCAGCGGGCTCCAGGAGAGCCGGGGGCAGTGGGCGCTGCTGGCCCCTCCCAGCTTCCCGGACTACTGGGTTGCAAGCTACGAGTCGCTGGTCACCCTGACCGAAGAGCTGCTGTCCGAGATGTGCTCAGAATTACCGCACCTTTCTGAAGGCACGCGCCATGAGCTGCTGACACAGGACATACCGGAGCTTCGAAGGCAGCTGCTCAAGTACCGGTCCGAGCTCCGCCGCTGGACCAAGGCAAGCTTCCGGACAGCGCTCCAGGAGGGCGACGATGACCATCCGACCACGGAACGGCGGCTGATTCTCGAGGTTCTGGACGGACTGAGCACGGCCACCGACGCTTGACACCCGGAGGTTCCTTCCCGGCATGCCACGGCCGCTGCGAGGCCACGTCCATACTCAGTGTTCGGAGGTAAATCCCGGCTGAAATGGCCACGATCCAGGTCAAAAACATCCCGGAGGCCGTCCACGCCAAGCTCCGACGGCGGTCGGCGCTGGCCGGACAGTCCCTTCAGGAGTACCTGCTCGCCCGCCTCGTCGAGCAGGCGAGCCGGCCGAGCCTCGACGAGGTGCTGAGCCGCGCCGGCTCCCGCGCCGGGGGATCTGTGCCATTCGCCAGACCGCGCGCGAGGCCGCCTGAGCGGGCGGCCCTTACGAAGCCTGCTACGCCGCTCTGGCCGAGACTCTGGGCGCGCCGCTCCTGACCGCGGACGTCGGCATCTCCCGCGTTCGTGGCCTGCGCTGTCGGGTCGTGTGGCTCGCCGTTTCCTGACTGCCGGCCGGCAAACCCTTTGCCGGGGGAGGCGAGCGGTCTCTGGTTGGTCAGGCCTTGGTCAGGATGAGCTGGAAGTCGAGCGTGACAGCTGGGTCCACGGTCGTGATGGGCACCTGCGGCGGCGAGATCCCGAAGTCCGTCATGTTGAATGCCGTCGACCCGTTGGCCTGGACCTGGCTGCCGTTGAGCTTGACCTGAGCCGTGACCTGGGCCGGCTTGGTCACTCCGTGGATGGTCAGCTGTCCCGGAATGGTCAGCGTCTCGGTCCCTCCGCTCTGGATGCTGGCCGGCAGGTTGATGCTCTGCGCCTCGAAGGTGGCGTCCGGATACTGCGACACCGAGAGAGCGCGCGAGACAATTCGGTCCCGCTGGGTGACGTTGAACCCGGCGACCTGGTCCACGCTCTGCAGGTTGGCGAGCTGGGCGGTGAACTTGATGCCCTTCGCCTGCAGCCCGCCGGCGGCCTGCTGGATCGCGAGGTTGCCGCTGACCGAAGGGGTCCGGGCCACCGCCTCGTGCTTGGAAGACTGGCCCGCGAACTGCTCTTTGACCCGGTAGCCCGCCTGCGAGCCGGTACCGACCGTCCAGCTGCCTACCAGGTTGGCGGCGCCGGCTGGTGCCGCGCTGGAGGAGGCGGACGCCGCGGGGCTCGCGGTGCTCGCCGCCAGAGACTTGGGAGCCGTCCGGAGGCCCGAGAAGAAGTAGACGTAGGCGCCGCCGAGAGCGGCCACTAGCACGATCGCAGCCACCCCCACCGCCAGCACGATTGGTCGCTTCATGAGGTCCGTCCTCCGGTTGATTTTGGCCTGGAGCACCCTGTTGCAGCCACGCAGCCTGCCACGCACCGATCCGTTCTGATGAGAGGACGGAGCGGGCCGGCCCGGGATCCTCCCGTGTGGTCGCCCACTACCGTCCAGGTCTGCGCTGGGGGAGTACTGAGAATCAGCTTTGAGTTTGCTGTGGATTTAAGCTCAACGCCTGGCTCGCCGGGCAGAGCTTGAGGAGGTGGTCATCACCCGCGCGCGGGGTGCCGCGGGTGTCGCGATTGTTGGTCAGGACGTAGACGCATCGATCGGGACCCGCCACCGCGTCTCGCAGCCGACCCTGACCCTGGAGCACGACCTCCTGGCTCGACACCCGGCCCGGGTTGGCCGCGTCGATGATGAAGCGCCGGAGGGCCTGGCCCTTGAGCTCGGCAACCAGCAGGGTGGGGCGCTCGTTGGTGGCCGGCGTGTAGAAGGTCATGCCGCTCGGCGCCCACACCGCGTTCCCACTCTCCGCCATGGGCCCGCTGCGCGAAGGAAGACTTCCCTGCGGATAGCTCGTCTTGGTCCCGGCAGCCCACGCCGGCCAGCCGTAGAACGCGCCCTGCTGGACGAGGTCCACCTCGTCGTGGCAGCAGAGCCCCAGGTCTCCGGTGGGCCCGTTGTTGCTGGCGTAGAGATGGCCAAGGAAATCGAAGGCCAGGCCCTGCGGGTTGCGGAAACCCCAGGCGAACACTTCTCTGCCCGAGCCGTCCTCGTGTATCCGCAAAATCTTCCCGCTCAGGCCGGAAGGATCAGCGGCCCGGGCGGCGACATAACCCTCGCCCGTGGTGAGGTAGAGCCAGCCGTCGGGGCCGAACTTCAAGCGGCCGCCGAAGTGATAGCAGCTTCCGCCCGGGATCCCATCCAGGAGGATCTGCTCTGAGGCGAGGAGATCGCCCTGAATCGTGAATCGCGAGACTCGGTTGGTGTTCCCCGCTGAGCCTCGGTAGGTGTAGTACAGGTAGACGTAGGGCTCTTTGACGGCGATGCCCAGCAGACCGTCCTCGCAGCCGGACTGGGTCACGACATTCAGTGTCAGTGCCGGCGCGTCCAGCAGGTGCCCACCACGGATGATGCGGACGCGGCCGGGGCGCTCGGTCAGCCAGATGGTCCCGTCGTTCGTGAAGGCGAGCGCCCAGGGCGCCTCCAGCCCCTGAGCCACCGACTGCTGAGCGAGCTGAAGCGGGCCGGGTTCTTTCAGCGGTGCGGCCGTCGGGGTCGGCGTCGCCGCCGGAATAGCTGACGGAGTCGGTGAGGCGGCCCGTGGGGTGGATGACGATCGGGTGCTCGAGCCCCCGCCAACACAAGCGCAAAGAATGGCTGCCGCGAGCAGAACGGCCACCGACCGCATGAGCATGAGTTCCGACCCTACCATGCGGCTGGCGGATGCCGAAGGAGCACAATCGCCGTGTGGAGGCCCGCCCCAGGGACCTGCTCTCGCGTCGAGGGAACTACGGCTTCGACGCGCCGGCGGTGCCCCTCTACCTCGGCGGCGGCGGGGTGGTCCTGCTCGGGTTCGCGATACTCTCCGCCACCGTCTGGGACGGTGGCACATGGGCACTCTTTCCGCTGCTCGGAGGGCTGTTCATGCTGCTCAGCACGGCGAGCTACATCTACACGACACGCGCTGGGAAGTTCGCGGTCTGGGCGGAGATCCTGCGCAACCTTGGACTGCGCGAGGACGAGCACGTCCTCGAGATGGGCTGCGGGCGGGGGGCGGTCCTGCTGATGGCCGCCAAGCTTCTGCCCCAGGGCCGCGCGGTCGGACTGGACCTCTGGAGGACCGTCGATCAATCCGGCAACAGCATGGAGATGACGCTCGAGAACGCCGAGCTGGAAGGCGTGCGCGACAGGGTCGAGCTCAAGACCGGCGACATCACCCAGATGCCGTTCCCGGACGGCAGCGTCGACGTGGTCCTGAGCGCCCTGACCATCCACAACATCAAAGACCGGCACGCCCGCCTGAAGGCGGTAGACGAGGCGGTCCGGGTGCTCAAGCCGGCAGGGCGCCTGGCCATCGCAGACATCGGGCATACGGCCGAATACGCAGACCGTCTACGTCAGCTCGGCATGTCCGACGTCCAGGTCCGAGGCCTGGGCTGGCGCTACTGGTACGGCGGCCCCTGGGTCGCCACCACCCTGGTCACCGCCAAAAAGCCATAGCAGGTTCATTAGAGAACCAGCCGAGCAGCCATAAACCGGCGGCGCCAGGG
>CATPBP010000167.1 GCA_955652675.1 Candidatus Dormiibacterota bacterium | reverse complement strand
GGTTCCGCTGCTCGAGCCTGAGGCGCTGCAGGTGATGAACGTCGAAAACCAGCCCGGGGACACCCGGCCGGCAGCGCACGACCTCGCCGACGGCAGCGGGATAAAGGTCGGAATCATCGCCGACGGGCTGGATCCCAACAACCCGGACCTGATCCGCAACGGTCAATCCATCGTCTACGACTATCGCGACTTCAGCGGCTACGGCACGAACGCGCCAACCGACGGTCGTGAGGCGTTCCTCGACGCCGGCGGGGTCGCGGCGCAGGGCAACCAGGTCTACGACCTGGCCCAGTTCGTCAACCCGGCGCACCCCCTGCCGCCGGGCTGCAACATCCGGATAAAGGGCGTCGCCCCGGGCGCCACCCTGGCGGTGCTTAACGTCGCCGGAAGTGCCGGGAGCTTCTTCAACTCACAGATCATCCAGGCCATCGACTGGGCCGTCACCCAGGACAAGGTGGATGTGCTCAACGAGTCGATCGGTGGAAACCCGTACCCCGATCAGAGCAACGACCCGGTCGCCATCGCGGACAACAACGCCGTCGCTGCCGGCATCACGGTGGTGACAAGCAGCGGTGACGCCGGCCCGACCAATACGATCAGCTCCCCGGCCAGCGATCCGGGTGTGATTGCAGTGGGCGGCACCACCACCTATCGCGTCTATCGACAGGCCACTCGCTACGGCGTCCAGCTCGTCCCGGGCGGCTGGGAGAACAACAACATCACCGCCCTCAGCTCCGCGGGCACCACGCAGGGCGGTCCGCGAACGATAGACGTGGTCGCTCCCGGCGACCGCGGCTGGGCACTGTGCAGCGCGGATCTCCAGCACTTCTTCGGCTGCGCCGACGTCGACAACAACAACACCGGCATGCCGCTCTGGGCGTCGGGCGGGACCAGCCTCTCGGCGCCGCTGACCTCGGGCACGGCAGCGCTCGTCATGCAGGCCTATTCAAAGACGCACGGTGGCGTCCGGCCGAGCCCGGATCTCGTCAAGCGCATCATCGTCAGCACGGCGCAGGACCTGGGCGCGCCCGCCGAGCACCAGGGGGCGGGACTTGTCAACGCGCTCAAGGCGGTGCAGCTCGCGGAGTCCATCCAGGACGGCAGCGGCTCGCCGGCGGCGCAGGGACAGTCGCTGCTGGTGAGCAAACCGTCGCTTGTCACCACCGTCCAGGCGGGCGCTTCGCCGAGCTTCAACGTCGACGTGACGAATACCGGTTCCGCTCCCGCTCAGCTGAGTCCATCGCTGGCCAGTCTCGATCCGCAGCCGGTCAGCAGCGACACGGGCCGCGTCAACCTGAGCGGCTCCGCACCCACGTTTGTGGACAGCCGTGGCCGGCCGTCGCTGTATCAGCTCCACAATTTCGATGTCCCGAGCGGCGCCGACTACCTGAACGGCGACGTCATCTGGAACGCCCAGGCCCAGAGCCCGGGGGGGCAGCCGGGCAGCGTGGTGTACGAGACGGTATGGGACCCCGCCGGGAACGTTGCGGCCCACTCCCTGCTGAGCGATTCCAGCGGGCACGGCCACGTCGAGGTACGCAAGCCGGCGGCGGGCACCTGGACGGCGGCGATCTGGACACTCCAGAACACGGGACTGAGCAACCTCGGCCAGTACACCGGCGACGTCGGTTTCTCCTACACGACCCAGCGCTTCCAGCTCATTGCAGGCGTGGCGTTGGCCGCTCTCAGCCTGGGGCCAGGACAGACAGGAACCGTCGCGGTGACAGTACCGGCCAACCCCCAGGCAGGCGACCGGGCGGCCGCGCTGCGGCTCGGCAGCGGCGCCCCCGACGACGGGGCTATTCCTGTCGTGGTCCGCTCTCTTGTGTCGCTGAGCGCTGCCGGCGGCTCCTTGCAGGGCACTCTCACCGGCGGCGCGGCGCTCGGCCAGCAATTCACGTACCAGTTCGACATGCTGGACGGCAAGCCGACACTCAACCTGTCGCTCTCACTGCGCGATCAGCACTACCCCGTCTTCGGCTTCTTGGTCGATCCCTCCGGCCAGCCGCTCGACGTCCAGAACACCGCAGTGGGCAAGAACGCGAGGGGCACCACCATCTACGGCAACACCATGCAGTTCTTCAGGCGCACGCCGGCCCCAGGCCGCTGGACGCTTGTCGTCAGCCTCAACCAGCGCGCCGACGCCCTGGACGGGCAGAATTTCGCGGAACCGTTCACTGGCAACATCGACTTCAATCCAGTCCCTGTCTCGGCCGACGGGCTGCCCAACTCACCCTTCGCATTCCTTGCTCAGGGCCAGGCGGCGACGGCGACGGTTCGGCTGACCAACACGGGCAGGAGCAGCAAGAGTTTCTTCGTGGACCCGCGGCTCTCCCAGCCGACCTTCCAGCAGCTCCTTGTCTATCAGGCCACCGGCGTGCCACTGCCGCTCCCGCTCAGCTCGCAGCCGTATTTCTTCGTGCCTCCGCAGAGTGACCTGCTCTTCGTCGGCGCCCAGGCCACAGTTCCGGTGGTGATGGACGTCAAGACCGCCACGGGCGGGAGCGACGTGCTCGCCAGCACGCTTCCCGGCAACCAGGCGTCCGCAGTCCTCAGTGCTTCGGAGCTCGCTCCCTCGGGCTGGTTCGCGCTCCCCGAGGCGCAGGGTCCGTTCGGAGCCGGCGGCGCGGGGGGTGCCACGGTGGACGTGGGCGCGGTGGTCGAGACCAACACCTTCGACTCCGCCATCACCTCCAGCACTGGCGACCCCTGGCTGCAGATGTCTGTCGACAACTCCGCGCCCTACGCGCCGTTGATCCTGGCCCCCGGACAGTCCGGGACAATCAACCTGACGATCACTCCCAACGCTCCCACCGGCACCGTGGTCCAGGGCTTCATCGGCGTGGACACCCTGAACACCTCCACGCAGAGCGGCGACGAGATAGCCCTCCTCCCCTACACGTACACAGTGGGGTGATCTCTCCCCCCTTGCGCGCAGTGCCGTTGATTTGATCCCTCCCCCTTTTCGGGGGAGGGGGTCTGACTTAAGCCGCCAGCCACCAGTCGGCGGCGTTCCAGGTCTCCAGGCCGGGGCCCGGGCTGGGGGCGAAGTTGCGGAGCCTGGTGGAGACCTGCGTCACCTGCGGCACCTCGACCAGCGGCAGCGTGCAGTGGGAGGCCAGCCACTCGCGTTCCGCCTGCTGGTAGGCCTTGCGCCGCCCCTCCAGCTGCAGAGTCGAGCCGCCCCGGCTGAAGCTGGCCTGGAGGCCGCTCTGCTGGCAGAGGCCGGCGCCCAGGCCTGATTGGCCCGCGGCCGGCGCCGCCCAGTCGTTCGGGTCCGTGCCCCAACCGTTCGAGGCCAGGGCCATGTCAAAGGCACCCGCGGCGGTGGCCCGCAGAAACGCGTCACGGGGCAGGCAGCTCGCGCTCACTCCGGCGCCCGCCTCCTGCCACTGCGCACGAAGCGTCTGCATCACCCGATCGTCGAGCGCGCTGCCGCAAACCGTCAGAAGGCCGAAGTCCAGCTGCCTCCCGTCCTTGTTGCGCAGACCGGTGCCGTCCTGGGTCCAACCAGCCTCCTGGAGGATCCGCTGAGACCGTGGGAGGTCGCGGCCGGCGGGGATCCAGGTGCCGTCGGCGTAGCCGCGCAGGGCTCGCGGAAAGACCCCACGAGCCGGCCGGCCGGCTCCCGCGAGGGCCTGGCGGACTATCTCCGAGCGATCCACTGCCAGGTTCAGCGCGTCCAGCACCCTGGCGTCGTCCAGCCAGGGCGGCGGCCGGCCGCCCGCACTGTTCGCTCTGTGGTTCGGCAACACGGACACATCCCGCAGGCCGTAGGAGACGAGCGGAGAAGAGCTGGCCATTCCCGTCAGCGAGGGCAGGTCGGCGGCCGCCAGATGGAATCCCAGTTCGGCGGCGCCCGAGCCGAGCGCTGCCACTAGGGCGGCCTTTCCGGTCTGAGCTTTGAAGACGAGCCGGTCCAGGTTGACCCGGTGCCTGTGTGCCTGCCCGGCAGTCGCATATGCGGGGTTGGCGCCGAACACGATCCTGTCGCCGAGAACCGCGTCCTGGACGACGAAGGGGCCAGAGGCCACGTCGGGGCGCTGAAAGAAAGCGTCCCGCGACCACTCGGAAAGCGAAACCGTGCCCAACCTGTGTTTCGGCATCACGAAGAGGCCGGCGCCCAGCTGCAGATAGGGAGCGTAGATGCCGTCGAAAGTCAGGAGCAGCTCGCTCCCCGAGACACGGCGAACGTCCTTGAGCCGGTCCAGTCCAGCGGGGCTCAGGGCCTGCGTGGTGGGGTCCCTCAGCGCCTGCAGCGTGAAGATGACGTCATCCGCGGTCAGCGACTGGCCATCGCTCCAGCGAAGTCCGGGGGAGAGCTTGACGTCGACTGTCATGGAGCGGCTGTCCGGCGACGTGTGGACGGCCCCGTTGCCCTGGGTGGGGACCTCCCGTGCCAGGTCCGCGTAAGGCCGCAGCTGGTCGTCGAAACCCCAGAGCGGCGCGAAGACCAGTTCGCCCAGGCGCAGCTCCAGGTCCGTGAGGCCGGTAAGAGGGTTCAGCGTCACCGGGTACTCGAAGTCGGACGCGGTCAGGGTGCCGCCGCGCACGGCCGCCGGCTCGGCCTGGTAGGCGTCCGGGCTCGAGTTCGGACCTGCGGCGCCCAGCGGGCTGCAGGCCAGACAGAGGATCAGGGCGGCGGCGAAGGTGGCGATTCGCACGGCGGGTAGAATTCAAACGTTATGGCGGACACACGCGGTAACGGCGTTTTGAAGGGCACTTTCAAGGTCAAGGCCGGTTTGGCCGAGATGCTGAAGGGTGGCGTGATCATGGACGTGGTGACGCCGGAGCACGCCAGGATCGCCGAGGAGTCCGGCGCCTGTGCGGTGATGGCCCTGGAACGGGTCCCGGCCGACATCCGAGCCGACGGTGGCGTGGCGCGGATGTCCGACCCCGCGCTGGTCCGGGCGATCAAGGAGGCGGTGACCATCCCGGTGATGGCGAAGTGCCGGATCGGGCACTTCGTCGAGGCCAGGATCCTGGAGTCGCTGGAGATCGACTACATCGACGAATCCGAGGTTCTGACCCCGGCCGACGAGGAGAACCACATCGACAAGTGGGAATTCAAGGTGCCCTTCGTGTGCGGCTGCCGCGACCTGGGCGAGGCGCTTCGACGGATCGCCGAGGGCGCTGCCATGATCAGGACCAAGGGCGAGGCGGGGACCGGCAACGTGGTCGAGGCCGTGCGTCACATGCGAGCCGTGAACAACGGGATTCGTAAGCTCAACGGAATGAGCTATGCGGAGCTGGTCCACGAGTCGAAGCAGCTGGGTGCCTCGGTCGAGCTGCTGGCCGAGTGCCAGCGGCAGGGGCGCCTGCCGGTGGTGAACTTCTCCGCCGGAGGCATATCGACCCCTGCCGACGCCGCCCTCATGATGCAGCTCGGCTGCGACGGGAACTTCGTCGGCTCTGGCATCTTCAAGTCGGAGGATCCGCTGAGGATGGCGAAAGCGATAGTGGCCGCCACCACTTACCACGACAAGCCGGAGATCCTGGCCGAGGTTTCGGCCGGTCTGGGACAGCCGATGCGCGGGGTCGAGCTTTCAACGATCCCTCGAGAGGAGCTGCTGGCCGGCCGCGGTTGGTAAGCGCGTGAAGGAGCGCCCGCTGATCGGGGTGCTCGCTCTGCAGGGCGCCTTTCGCGAGCACGTCCGTGCCCTGGAGGCTGCCGGCGCTCAGACTCGCCTGGTTCGCCTCAAGGAGGACCTGAAGGGGCTGGACGGGCTGGTCATCCCCGGCGGGGAGAGCACCACCATGACCATGCTTATGGAGAGGATGGGTCTGCTCGAGGCTGTGCGCCAGGCTGTCTCCAGTGGCTTGCCGACCCTGGGAACCTGCGCCGGCATGATCCTTCTCGCCGATCGCATCGACGACGGCCTGCCGCAGCAGGAAAGCCTGCACGCGCTGGACATCGCGGTCCGGCGTAACGGCTATGGGCGCCAGCTGGACAGCTTCGAGGCTGAGCTGGAGGTCAGCGGACTGGAGGGAGGGTCCTTCCCGGGTGTCTTCATCCGGGCCCCAGTGGTGGACGACGCCGGCTCCACCGAGGTGCTCGCCAGCCACGAAGGACGCCCTGTGGCCGTCCGCCAGGGCTCGGTTATGGCTCTCGCTTTTCATCCCGAGCTGAGCGGCGATCTCCGCCTCCACCGGGAGTTCCTCCGCCTGGCTGCCGGATCCCGCAACGGCAAGGCGCCGGTGGAGGAGTCCTAGTGACTGGAGCGGGACGCCAGTGACGCAGCTGAAGCTTCGGGCAGCCAACCTGCTCGACATCGCCCGCATCGAGCAGATCCATCGGGAGGCGGTCGCCCGCTTCTCGGCCGTGCCTCCGCCGGCGCGGCTCTGGGGGCTGGTCAGCCAGACTCTCTCCGCGCTGCTCCCGCTCTCCCAGGAGACGCTCATCTACGTCGCCGAAGAGGGCGGCAAGGTGGTCGGCTTCGTACAGGCTTCGGGGCAGCCGCTGGGCATCAGCCTGCCCGCCAAGATCACCACGCTGCAGGTGCTCAACCTCTGCGTGGCAGGCGGCGCCGACGAGCGTCAGGTCGCGCTCGGGCTGGTGGAGCACCTTGTCGAGCAGGCGGGCAGCAAGGGGGTGCACAGGCTCTTCGTCCGCATCCCCATGGACGATCCGCTGACCGTCATCTTCCGCAGCGAGGGCTTTCGCCAGTACGCCACCGAGTCGGTCCTCTACGGCGAGGTCCCGGAGATGCGCTCGACCGCCGAGCCCGCCGGACTGCGCTCCGCCGGACGCAAGGACGATCGCCGGCTCTACCAGCTCTATCGCAAGGTCACCCCCAGGGGCGTGGCGCACCTGGAGGCGCCGACCTACAAGGATTGGAAGGCGCTGCGCTCGGTGCCGGGTCAGCAGGAGGTGGTCGACAGAGTCGAGATAGTGGGCTGGTGCGGAGTCCACAGGAGCTCCGCGGGCCGCCCTCACACGCTTTCCTTCATGGCGCTGCCCGAGTCCGGCCTGGCCGACGAGCTCACCGACCATGCGATCGGAGTCACCGACGCCCAGCCGGCCTGGTCGAGCCTTCGCCACTACGATGCGCACATAATCGACGCCCTTCGTGCTCGTGGTTTCACGGTTCTGCTCACCCAGGCCCTCCTGGTCCGGGACGTCACAGTGACGGTGCCCGTGACAGAAAAGGGCCTGGTGCCCGCTTTCGGATGAGATGCAACATCAACTGACAGAGGTCCATGCCTACCCTTGGCCAGGCGAGATCGAGCTGCTCGCTCAGGCGCTGCCACCCCACCTTTACCAGGCGCTGCACGAACGGACGGATCCGGCGGAGCTGCTGGAGGTCGTGCTCGATCTCGGCCGCGAGCCTGAGGCCAGGGTGCCGGCCCGGGAGATCCTGCTCAGCAACCAGCCGGTGACGGATTCAGACCTGGAGTACGTGGCAAGCCGCGTGGGCCAGTTCGGGGAGGACAACCGAGCCGGCATCGAGCGGACGCTGCACCGGGTCTCCGCCATTCGCAACCGGTCCGGCCTCATAGTCGGGCTGACCTGCCGCATCGGGCGGGCGGTGACCGGCACGGCCGAGATCTTCCGCGACATAGTCGAGAGCGGGGAGAGCATCCTCCTGCTGGGGCGCCCGGGCATCGGCAAGACGACCATGCTGCGCGAGAGCGCGCGGCTGCTGGCCGACGAGCAGCGCAAGCGCGTGGTGATCGTCGACACCTCCAATGAGATCGGGGGCGACGGGGACATTCCGCACCCAGGGATCGGGCGGGCGCGACGGATGCAGGTCCGGACGCCGCTCCTGCAGCACGCGGTGATGATCGAGGCGGTGGAGAACCACATGCCCGAGGTCATCGTGATCGACGAGATCGGCACCGAGCTGGAGGCCGCCGCGGCCCGCACCATCGCCGAGCGCGGGGTTCAGCTGATCGCCACGGCCCACGGGCAGACGCTGGAGAACCTGCTCGTCAACCCGACTCTGAACGACCTGCTGGGCGGCATCCAGAGCGTGACGCTGTCGGACGAGGAAGCCCGCCGCCGCGGTACCCAGAAGACGGTGCTGGAGCGCCGGTCGCCGCCCACCTTCGACGTGCTGATCGAGATCCAGGACCGCGAGCGGGTGGCCATCCACCAGCCGCTGGCGGATGTTGTCGACAGCGCCCTGCGAGGGCCGCTGCCCACGCCTCGAGTCCGGATGCGCACCCGCGAGGGCCGGATCATCTCGAACGTCGAGCAGGACGTCCGCGCGGTGCAGTCGCCGGCCTCGTCGAACGGGCCGGTTCGCAGGCCGCGCGGGATCTTTCCCTACGGCGTCTCGCGTCTCTACCTGGAGCAGTCGATCCGCGACCTCGACCTGCCCGTGCGGGTCCTCGGCAACCTCGATAGCGCCGACCTCGTCTTCACGCTCAAGAATTACTATCGGCGGCGGCCCGACGTACTTCGCCAGGCGGAAAGCGCGGGAGTCCCGGTCCATATCCTCAAGAGCAACTCCGTGGCTCAAGTCAAGGAGGCGCTGGGCCGGCTCTACGATGTCGAGCGCCCGGACGACAGCCTGCAGAAGGCGCTCAACGAAGCAATGGAGGCGATCCGGAAAGTGAAATCGACCCTGCGGCCGGCGGAGATCTCTCCCCAGAACGCCTATGTGCGCCGGCTGCAGCACCAGCTCGTCACAGAGAACGAGCTGGTCGCGCGCAGCACCGGCAAGGAGCCCCAGCGCAGGCTCAGAATCCTGCCCGCCGCGGACGTCGAGTAGCCGCTTGCCTGGGCTGCTGATAACCCTCGAGGGTCCCGAGGGGGCGGGTAAATCGACGCAGTTGGAGCTGCTGCGAGAGCGGCTTGCGGACCGCGCTGTGGAGGTGTACCGGGAGCCCGGAAGCACCCGGCTGGGGGATCGAGTGCGGGAGCTGCTGCTCAACGGCGAAGCCATGAATCCCGAGGCCGAGATGTTCCTCTTCATGGGGGCTCGGGCGGAGCTGATCGGCGAGCGCATCCTGCCCGCTCTGGATCGCGGCGCGATAGTCCTCCTCGACAGGTACCACGACTCGACCCTGGCCTACCAGGGTGCCAGGGGTGCGCGGACCTTCTGGCCGGAGTCCTTCCCCCGGCCGGCACTCACGGTGCTACTCCGGGCCGACCCCCGGCTGGGCCTGCGCAGGCAGCGGCTGGCGGGGAAGGCGCCGGACCGGATCGAGTCGGAGCCCGACGACTTCCACCGCCGGGTGGCCGCCGAGTACGACCGGCTGGCCGCCGCGGAGCCGGAGCGGTTCCTGGTCGTGGACGCGGACCAGCCGGCCGAGGCCGTGGCCGAACGTATCTGGGAGCGGGTCAGCCGGCTGCTGCCCGTGGCAGCCAGGTGAAGCTCGTCTTTGCGATCGTGCAAGGTGAGGATGCCGGGCAGACGGTCCAGGCGCTGAGCGGCGCCGGCATCAGTGTCACTCGCTTCGCCTCCAGCGGAGGTTTCCTGCAGCAGGGGAACGCCACACTGCTGATCGGCGTCGAAGAAGAGCGGGTGGGGCTTGCCCTGCAGCTGATCCGCGAGAACTGCCGCGAGCGGAACCGTTACCTGACGCCGATGCCGCCCATGGTCGAGCCCGGCGAGATGTTCATGCCCTACCCGGTCGAGGTGCAGGTGGGCGGTGCCACAGTCTTCGTGATCAACGTGGAACAGTTCGAAAGGCTCTGAGACCGACGGGAGGGGTTTGGAGATGGCTGGAAACGTGCAGCTGGACGGCACCTTCGGCCACGGTGGATTCACCGCACCCGAGCTGCAGTCCGGGCACCAGGTGGATCCACAGGTCGGACTCAGCCGCCATCCACATCAAGACGCTCGGATTCGAGGGGGCCAATGACGGCGCCCTGGACGGCCAGGGCCGCATCCTCACAGCCGGAGGGACGCAGATCCTGAGCGGGTTTGCGGGGGACTTCCTGATGGTTCGCTGCAGGCCGGACGGATCGCTCGACCAGGGTTTCTCGAACGGTACGGGGAGAAGCCCTGGCGGCGTTGTCGAGACACCGGTTCCGCATGGGAGCGGCCATGCCGGCGCCTGTGTCCTGGACTCCGCGAACACGCAGACCGTGGCGGCGGGGGTCGCCTACGGGTCACACGGGACCGGGTTCGCGCTGGCAAGGTTCAGGCTGGGCTGATGGGCGGAGAACCCCTCGAGACCAGCATCGCCCCGTGGCTCTCGGTCGTCGGGGCTACGGAGGCTGTGGGCTTCTACAAGGTCGCTTTCGGAGTGGTCGAGCGCTACCGTCTTGAGGACGACGCCGGGAAGGTCGTCGTCGCCAACCTCGCCATCGGGGGAGCGGACTTCTGGCTTCAGGAGGATGCCGACTTCAGCCCCCAGGCGCTGGGCGGTCTATCGGTCCGGATGATATTGACCGTGCAGGACCCGGACTCGGTGTTCGAGCAGGCCATCGCCGCCGGAGCGACCGAGGTCGCGGCTGTCTACGAGGACCACGGTTGGCGGATCGGCCGGGTCGCCGACCCGTTCGGCCACCACTGGGAGATCGGCAAGCCGCTCAGCTGATCGCCGCGCCCGTCTCAGAGATCGAGCGCCTGGGCGACCAGCTCCCGGTGATAGGTGGCGTCTCCGAGCGTGACTTCCGACGCTTTGGCACGCTTGAAGTAGAGGTGCATGTCATGCTCCCAGGTGAAGCCGATGCCCCCGTGCACCTGGATGCCGTTGCCGGCGGCCCTGCGGTAGGTGTCCGACACGTAGGCCTTGGCCATCGAGGCGGCCAGGGAGCGGTCCGGGGCGTCGGCGTCGATGGCCCAGGCGGCGTAGTAGGTCGCCGAGCGCGCGCTCTCCGTCTCCACCAGCATGTCCGCCAGCTTGTGCGACACCGCCTGGTAGATGCCGATCGGCTTGCCGAACTGGTGTCGCGTCTTGGCGTATTCGACCGAACTGTCCAGCACGTGCTGGGCGCCCCCGATCATCTCTGCGCAGAGCGCCGCCTGGCCCCACTCCAGCGCCCGCTTGAGCGCCGGCCAGCCCCGGTCGACGTCCCCCATCACGGCTTCGTCGGGGAGCTCCACGCCTTCGAATCGAACCTCGTACCAGCGCCGGGTCATGTCCATCGTCTTGAGCGGGCTGATGGTCACGCCCGCCGGGCGACCTTCCAGCAGGAAGAGCGTCACGCCCTCCTCGCCGGCAGGTCGCGTGCGGGCGGCCACGACCAGGTAGTCGGCCACTGCAGCGTCCGGCACGAAGAGCTTGATGCCGTCGAGCCGCCAGCCGGGACCCCGGCGCTCGGCGCCCAGCATCTGCACGCCCTCGGCGTCCCAGCGGCCGGCCGGCTCGCTGAAGGCGACGGTGGCTCGCGCCTCTCCGGCGGCGATCCGGCTCAACGCGCTCTGCTTCTGGCTCTCCGAGCCCGCTTCCAACAGGGCCGGCACGGCGAGGCCCATGGTGCTGAAGAAAGGTCCCGGCAGCAGGGCCCGGCCGGCCTCTTCGAGGACCACGACCAGGTCCAGGAAGGTCCCTACGCCGCCATACGCCTCCGGGACACCGAGCCCGGTCCAGCCCATCTCGCCGAGCTTTTTCCAGAGCGCCTCGTCCCAGGCGTCCTCCGCCTCCATCATCTTCCGGACGTAGGACTGGGGGACCTCCTTGGTGAGGAATTCGCGGGCCGAGGATCGCAGCATCTCCTGCTCTTCCGAAAAGGCGAAGTCCATCGGCCTGAGTGTAAGTGAGGCTTGAAGGGCACGGCAGGGCGGGCCGGTCGCGTGAAAGTTGCTTCGTGGCCGGCGCCATCGACTTGGCTCCCGCTGCCGGCGTAGCGCCGAAAGAGCCGCCCTCGTGGCCGTAGTCGCTCATGCCCCAAGTCTGGCCGAGCGCTAGCCGGCCGCGTACCCTAGCCCGGAATGACCGGACAGCAGCAAGGAACCCTGCTCACGGTGGCCGTGATGACTGTTTTGGTGAGCCTGGGTGTCGCCCGCCGCATCCGCCCCCAGCCCGTGCGGCCAACGCGGCTTCTCATCTTCGGGGCCTTCGTGGTCGTCGTCATCGGGCTCAGCCTCGTGGGGACCGGCGCCCACCTGATCCAGAGCCCGCTCGCGGTCGCCCTGGCTCTGGTCTGCCTGGCGGTCGGCGTCCTGCTGGGCGTGATCCTGGTGAGGACGATGCGCTTGTGGACCGATCCCAATACCGGGGAACTCTGGATGGCGGGCGGCGCACTCTTCGCGATCATCCTGGTCGGCACCGTCGTTCTTCGCCTTGGCGTCCGGTACGCCGCCACGGGTGACCCCTTCTCCAGCACGAACGGTCCCACCGGGCCCTCGGCCCAGCAGGGACTTACCGGCTTCTTGTACGTGCTCTCCTCGGATTTGCTGCTGCTGACGCTAGGCCTTTGGGTCTCCCGCGCCGTCTTGCTCTATCTCCGATACCGTGAGCACATGGCGCAGCGCCCAGGTGCCCATCCCTCGCAACCCGCCGGCTGAGTTCCCGCGCTAGGGCGCGGCCCCGCTCAGCGCGACCTGGACCAGGGACGGCCGGTCGCGCCGCCGGACCAGCAGCCCACGCCCGGGCGGTTGAGCCGTCGCGCGCTGGCCGGCCAGCAGCACGCCCTCCTGAGGATCGCCGCCGAGTAGGATGCCCGGGTTGCCCAGCTCCTTCAGTCGCAGCAGCAGCAACGCCTGGTAGAGCGCCCGCGCAGCGCCTCCGACCCGGTGGGTCACCACCACGTGCAGGCCGACGTCTCGGGCCTGTGGCAGGAGGGGCAGCAGGGGCGCCAGCGGATCGCCCGCCGGCGTGGCCACCAGATCGTAGTCGTCGACCACCACGTAGGCCTCGGGACCCTGCCACCAGCTTCGGTTCCGCAGCTGTTCGACCGAGAGGTCGGCGCTGGGAAGGCGCCGGGAAAGCGCCTGCACGGTCTCGGCGACCTGCTGCACCGCCGCCGGCTCCGTCCCGGCGTAGCCGAGCAGGTGCTCCGGCGGCACCACTCCCAGGAGAGCGCGCCGGTAGTCGACCACCAGGACCTGCGCCTGGCCGGCTGTCGAGCGGGCCAGCAGGCCGCCCAGAAAGGTGCGAAGCAGGTTGGTCTTACCGCTCTCGCCGTCGCCGAAGACGATCAGGTGGGGGTCGCCGGAGGCCAGGTTGAGGTAAACGGGGCAGAGGTCCCGCTCTGACACGCCGACCGGCACGCCGGGTTCCAGGTCGCCGCCGGGCGGAGGCAGCTCCCCAACATGGAGCACTCTGGGCAGGATCCGGACGGGCGGAGCGGCGGGCCCCCGCCAGGCGCCGGCCACGCCGGCCACCAGCTGCTCCACGGCCGGCGCCAGGTCGGCCGTTGAGGGCCGCCCGTCCAGGCGGGGGAGCGCCGCCTGGAAGTGGAAGGCGGGTCTGGTCAGCCCTCTGCCTGGCAGACCCGCGGCCAGGCTGGCCGCCGTCGCGCGGTCGATGGCCGACTCGCTGGGGTCGTGGAGCCGCAGCTCAAGCCGCCCTCCGATGGCCTCGCGCAGCGACGAGCGGATGTCGATCCAGCGGTTGGCGCTGAGCACCAGGTGGACGCCGTAGCCGAGGCCGCGGGCGGCGATGTCCTGGAGCTGGGGTTCGAGCTCCTCGAACTCCTGCTTGACAGCCGGCCAGTTGTCGATGACCAGGAAGACGTCGGCCAGGCGCTCGCCGCCGGCCGACCCGGCTCCGGTTCGGCCAGTGCCGCGCTGCGCCCGCATCGCTGCCGGTGAGTCGATCCCCAGCTCACCGAAGCGCCGCTCCCGCTCGTCGAGAAGGGCGGTCACTTCGCTCACGGTCCGCCGCACCCGCTCGGGGTCATGGCGGCCGCATACCCCGCCCACCTGCGGCAGCGCCTCCAGCGAGGCCAGCGCTCCACCGCCGTAGTCGACGCAGTAGAACTGCGCCTCCAGCGGGGTGTGAGTGAGGGAGAAGGCGCAGATCAGCGTCCGCAGCAGCGTGCTCCTGCCCGTCTGGGGGGCGCCCACCAGCAGGAGGTGGCCGCCGGCTCCCGAGAGGTCCACCGAGAGCACGCCGCGCGCCTGCTCCGCCGGCCTGTCGACCAGTCCCAGGGGGACGACGAGGCGGCCGCTCCATTGGGTGTCCGGCGCCAGGAGGCCCGGTCCCGGCCGGGACCGGAGCTCGCCGATCACCGCGTCGAGCGTGAGGGCGGGTTCCAGTGGCGGCAGCCAGACCTGGTGAACGCGAGGCGCCGCCTCGCGGAGCTGCGCTACGGCCGTCTCCAGCATGGAGCGACCGCCTGCTTCCTCCTCAGCCGCCCGAGGCTCGCCAGCGGCTAGCTCTCCGGCCCCAAGGCCCTGGAGGGTGAAGGGCTCCAGCCGGGGAGAGGCCTGCGCCTCTTCCCGAGGCGCGGCGTAAGGCTGGCTGACGATCGCGGCGCGAAAGCGGGTGTAGACCCGTGTCCCGACCTTCAGGTAGCCGGAGCCCGGAACCGGGGGCAGCTCGTAGGCGTCGGGGACGCCGAGCACCGAACGGCTCTCCTGGGCGCTGAAGGTCCTCAGCGCGATGCGATAGCTGAGGTGTCCTTCAAGTCCGCGCAGCCGTCCCTCCTCCAGCTGCTGGGACGAGAGCAGGAGGTGCATGCCCAGGCTCCGGCCCAGCCTGCCCACCGCCACGAAGAGGTCGATGAAGTCGGGTCGTGAGGCGAGCAGCTCCCCGAACTCGTCCACGATCAGCAGCAGGTAGGGCAATGGCTGCAGCGGCGCTCCGGCCGACCGCCGGCGGTGATAGTCGCGGACCGAGGCCAGGTTGCCGGCTTGCTTCAGCAGCTCCTGCCGCCGGCGCATCTCTCCGAAGAGCGCCGCGTGCATGCGGTCGACCAGAGCCAGGTCGTCGGCCAGGTTGGTGATCATTCCGGCCACGTGGGGCAGCTCGTTCAGTCCCGCGAAGGCGGCGCCGCCCTTGAAGTCGACCAGGACGAAGGCCAGCAGGTCCGGCGGGTGGCTCAGCGCCAGGCCGGTCACCACGGTTCGCAGCAGCTCGCTCTTGCCCGACCCGGTGGCTCCGATCACCAGGCCGTGGGGGCCATCCCCTCCCAGCGCCGCCTCCTTCAGGTCCAGGAGGACCGGTTCTCCCTCGGAGCTGACCCCGATCGGCAGCCTCAGGCGCTCGGGGAGTGGACGCGGCCGCCAGAGTTCGGCCGGCTTCAGGGTGGCGAGGTCGGGGATCCCGAGCAGCTCGGGGAGCGGGATGGTCTCCATCAACCGGCGCTGGCCGCTGCTCTCGGGGGAGAGCCGAAGCGGAGCAAGCCGCCTGGCCAGCGCCTCTGCCGCGTGAACGCCCAGGCCGTCGGCGCGGCCCTGCGCCACCGGTTTCTCCTCGTCGGCCCGCTCGACACTCAGTCCGCCATCGCTGTCCAGGCGCAGGCGCACGTCGACCGCCGACGGCTCGGACTGCTGGGTCTCGGCCAGGGTCACGACCGTGACCCGGCCGCCGCCTCGCAGCCGGAGGAGCTGCAGGGCCTCCGGCGGGGGCATGACGCCGTCGGTGAGGATCACCAGCCAGGGCCGGCCGGCCGCCGGCTCTCCCGGCGAGGTCCGTACACCGGCCAGCGCCGCCTCGGTGGCGATGGCGGCGGCGAGGTCCGAGGCGCCCCCGACCCGTATCGCGCTTCCCTCCCTGGCCACGTCGGAAGTCCGCAGATGGGGCAGCCACTTGGTCCATTGCCAATCAACACGTTCCCGCTCGCCCAGGCAGAGCATCAGGCGGGCGTCGTCGGGAGCGTGAAGCGCGACGAGCTGTCCGAGCAAGGCTCTGAGGAGCGACTGCGCCGGCTGCCGCGCGCCCACCACGCTCAGCACCGGTGCCTCGGTCAGCCTGACCGTCAGGGGCTGATCGCTCAGGGTGCCCTGGACCGAGACGAAGCTGCGCAGCGCCTGCTCGGCGATCGGGTCGGTCCGGTTCAGCGGGCCGCCGCCGCCCTCCAGGCGGAGTGGCGTGGCAAGTGGCCGGGGACCTTCACCAACCCTCAGCTCGAGGAAGTCGGCGTCATCCTGGCGCCGCTCCCAGCGGCGCACCTCGGAGCGGACGACCGGCTGAAGGCCGCCGGGGGCCGGGTGGCGCCAGGCCGCGGCGGCGCGCTGCTGCTCGGCGACGCCCCGCGCAGCCCGTCGCAGCTCCGCCAGGTATGCCTGGTACCGCCCGCGCTCGAGGGCGGTGCGCCGGCGCGCCCCAAGCTGTTGCTGGGCGCCCATCCCCACGCCCATGGCGACCGCGGCCAGGGCGAAGAGAACGCCGCTGACGATGTAGATCGGCTTGGGGTTGACGACCACGAAGAGCACGGCGCCCAGGCTGCCGATGACCGGCACCAGGTATTGCAGCCAGCCGACCACTCCGGCCTGCGCGCTGTCCAGGCGCGGCGGCGAGGCAACCAGCACCTCGTCATCGGGCACCTGGGGCGGCGGCAGGCGCGCCGGGCGTCGCACGACGACCTGCAAGCTTGCTCCCTCCGCGTCCCTCCGGCTCCTCGACGCAGGCGGGCTTCCTAGAGGCTCACCCGCGGCGGCTTGTTAGTCTAGCCGGTGCCCGTAGCGCGCCCCAAACCATGACTGACACCGCTTGCTCGGTCACCGTCGTCGGGTCGCGGCGCCGGCTGGACGTCTCGCTTCCCGGCAGCCTTCCGGTCGTTGAGGTGATGGGGGACCTGGTCGAGATGCTGGCCGAGCCGGAGGCCCTTCCCGCGCCGGCCCAGTGGGGCCTGGTTCGAGTCGGGGGCAGCGTGCTGGATGGTGAGCGCGGACTGGCGGAGCAGGGCGTGGCCGACGGCTCGATGCTCTTCCTGCGGGATCTGACCGACCCCCCGCCCGCCCCGGCCGTTGAGGACTACGCGGAGGCGGTGGCGCTGGCGGTGGAAGCCCGCGCCGGTCGCTGGACACCGTCCGTCCGCCAGAGCGTGCTGGTGGCGGCCTCGGCCGCCTGGGCCCTGCTGGGCGCCGCGCTGGCCCGGGGCGTCACCGACCCGGCCGCGCGGGCAGCCACTTCATTGGGCGCTGCGGTGCTGCTGCTGGCGGCCGGGGTCGTGATCGGCCGTCGGCTCCATCAGCCCATCGCCGGCGCCGTCACGGCCTTGAGCGGCCTGCCGTTCTGGGCGGTGGGCGGCCTCACCTCCGCGCTGCTTGTGGGCTTGGGCGGCGTCGAGCTGGTCCCGGCGACCGCCGGCTTCGTGGCCGCCGGGGGGCTTCTCGCGCTGCTCGCGGGGACCAGGGTGGTGGGGCCGGTGACGGCTGCCCTGGTCAGCGGGCTCGGAATACCCGCCGGAGTCGCGGCCATCTGTCTTGCACTGGGTGCGGACGTCCTCCAAGCGGCCGCCGTCCTGGCGCCGCTCGCCCTGATCGAGGTGCGGCTGGCTCCCGCGGCGGCAGTCCGGTTATCCCGCCTAGGGAACGCGGGGGCGGCCAGCCAGGCCCAGCTGGGAGCCAGGGTGGATGGCGGACACGGGCTCCTCGCCGCCCTGGTCCTGGGCGCGGCCTTGGCGATGTCGGCCGCCTGCACTTACCTCGCCCTTTTCGGCGGCTGGTACGAGCGCGGGCTGGCGGCGGCCATCGCGATCGCGGTGGCTTGTCACGCCCGCCACTTCCGCTTCGCCGCTGAGGCCGCGCCGCTGGCGGCCGCAGCTCTGGTCGGACTCGGCGCCCTGGAGCTGGCGGCCCTCCGTGGGCTCTCGGCGGACCCGGGGCTGCGCCCCGCCGTGGTCGGCCTGACGCTGCTGACTGCCTTCGTGCTGCTTGGCGCCGGCATCGCTGGGAGGCGTCGCGAGCTCTCGCCTCTATTGCGCCGACGGCTTGATCAGCTCGAGGCGGTGGCCGTCGCCGCCGCCATCCCGCTCGCCGCCGGCGCGCTCGGTCTCTATAGCCTGGTGGCGTCGCTGGCCCAGCGGCTGGCCTGACCTCGGCGCTGGCTACTCGGGCTCGACCAGCAGCGCCTCGGCCAGGGCTCGTACGTCGGCGTACCAGGAGCGCGGCGCGTCGTCCCAGCTGAAGGCGCCTGCTCTGAGCCGGCTGGCCGCCGCGGGCTCATAGGTGAGGGAGACCTTCCCGCCGGCAGCCGCGGGAGTGTCCCTTCGAGGGCGCCCCAGCGCCGGCCGCCTGGCCCGGTTCACGACCGCCACGAGCCGCTGACCCGGTCGCCGTCCCTCCGCCGCCGTACGGTCTCTCCAACCAGTCGTCCCCCCAGGCGCCCGAGACACCGCCACGCAGAGGTCTGCCTGCGCCAGCGTGGCGCGTGCGCCCGGGCTCCCAGGCAGGCCGCAGTCCACGACTACTAGGCCCTCTTCGTCGAACTCGGGCTGCTCGGAGAGCTGGCGGAGCTGGAGCCCGTCGGGACCGGACCGCAGCCGCCCTTGTAGCCGGGACTCGGCCGTGGGGTGGGCGGCAGTTGAGAGCGAGTACGGGCCGGACTGGGGCTCTGGGGCAGTCAGGTAGAGGCTCAGCCGTCCGGGTGGGCCTTCGGTGTCGACCGCGGTTACCGGGGCCTGGCGCAGGCGGGCGAGCAGCGTGGCCAGCAGCGCGGTCACAGTCGTGGCGCCGGCGCCCTGCTCTTCGGCGAGGACGGCTATGACCAGGCCAGGTTTCGTGACGGCGCCGGCGATGCCGCCGTCCTCATTGGCGCTGCTGAGGCGTCGCCGGTTGCGGACGCCTGTGCCGGCCTCCTTAGTGATCGCCAGTCTCGCCTGACCGCCAGCTCGCCGGGCCCAGCCGCCCGCTCGTCGAAGCTGGAGAGAGGCGACCTCCGCCCAGGGCGCCCGGGGCTCGGGACTGGCCATGGCTCCTTCCGGGTCCTCCGCCCGAAGCTGAAG
>CATPBP010000166.1 GCA_955652675.1 Candidatus Dormiibacterota bacterium | reverse complement strand
GAGTGGGTCGACCTCCGCCGCGGGCTGGGAGTGATCCCCAGAAGCTGGCTCAGGTGTCGAAGGAGGTGACGCCGCCGCGCAGGACGAGTTTCATCGGGCGGTCGGGGTCGTGCGGCTCGGCAAGAACCGTGGTGAGGATGCGCTCCATCCAGGCACGCTGGACGAGCGCCTCGACCTCGTGCTCACGGCTGTGGAAATGCCGCTCGCCGTCCTCGGTGTCGAGCCGGAAGCCGACAAAGTCACCGAACCGGTCGTAAACGATGCCTGAGATCTTCCCGGTGAAGCCGACGAGTTCTTCGGTGACTCGGCGGTGCTCTTCGCGGTCCTCGTACTGCTGACGTCCCTCACGGTCTTCGTCCCGATCCCGGTACTCGTGGCGTTCTCGGCGATCCTCATCGCGGTCCCGATCCCGGTCACCATGGCCCTCGACAAACTTGTGCCAGCGCCCGTCGGGATCGGCTCTGACGAGATCGGGGTTGCCGCCCATGTCCCGGACGCGACCGGCCGCCTGTTCGACGTAGCGCCGGAACACGAGGTACCAGCGGTCCTCGACCGGGATGGACTGCTCTATCCAGCGCAGCACCGAGAGCTGGCGCTCCTGTGGAGCGAGCAGCTCCTGCTTGGTTCCAACCGGGATCATGAGCCGGAAGGCCCCCAGGACGCGCCGCCAACGCAGCATCTGCTCGAAGCCCGCCCCCTCCTCTAAGCCGGGTCCTCCGCCCTCCAACGCTGACGACCTCCGGCGTGATCTCCCGCGCGGGGGAGCGGTGTCCTCTGGGCGGACGGGGCGCCGGACGACGCCGGCCGCGCTCGTCACCTGGCGCACGGACACGGTGTGAACCTGGCCCTTCTTCACGGTATCCGGGAAGTCGACGGTGAGAAGGCCGGCCAGGTTGGCGCCCTGGCCTCTCGGCACCGGGATGTAGGTCACACCGCCGGCCGGGCAGCGCAGCGTGTAGGCCTCGGTCTTGCGCAGCCGATGGGACGTGTACATCTCCCCCGCCAGCCGTAGTATCTCGTCGACATCCGCCGCGGGAATGTAGATTTCGGCCTCCGTGCCCGTCGGGACGTCGCCCCACTCAATCATCAGCTCGTCGGGCTGGAAGTCGCGAGGCAGAGCGGCCGGCGTGGGCCGGACCTCAAACGTCTGCGGGGCGCGCCGGGAATCGAGCAGCCCCGGGTTGGGCACGTTGACGAAGGCCAGGTTGCGCTGGGCCAGCTTGTCGCTGATCGAGGGGTCGGCGTTCGTGGGGATCTGGTCGGGATCGAACGAGATCTCGGCGAGCAGGCACTGGTGCACGCTACGCACGTGCTGCTGGATGGAGAGCAGCGGACCCATTCCCGTGAAGGGACCGTCCGGCAGCTTGGCCGGGTCGGGGCCGACCAGGCGAGCGGGGAAGAGCAGCTCTGTGGGTTGGTTGATGTCGAGCCAGCAGCCGTAGTACGTGTCGACCTCGCCGCCGATGGGATCCGGATGGATCGTGTGAACGTTCGGGGGATCGGTCTGGCTGGACATCGACGCGCTCGACGTGTCCACGCGGGGGGTTGCGAAGAAGGGGATCGTCATGATTTCTGGGCCGCGCACGCCGAGGAGCGCAATCTTCTGGCCGTCAGCGTTGATGCCTGACCTGTAGAGCGTCTGGGGGTCGTAGGCGGCATTGGTCTGCTGGGCGGGCCACATGCGGAAGAAGAGACGCACGTCGTCGGCCTGGGTCGTGTCGCGCAGGCGGACCCGGGCCAGCGCAAAGTTGTAGACGGGCACGCCGTTGACGTCGTTCGGCGCCAGCGCCAGGGAAGCCGTGTCCTCGGCCGAAGGCAGGGCTTCGAACAGCGCCCCGGCGGACCCCGGGCTCCCGTTGAGGTTCGTGATGGCCTGCTGGATGAAGCTGGCGGCGACGCTTCGGCGGGCTCCCGTGGTCCCCACGTGCACGCCGAACCTGGTCTGCCCGGCCCTCATCTGGAACACGCGGATGTCGACGCTCAGGTACCACGCGTTCCCGTGCGCCGTGTCTCCGTGGAGGATGTAGGGATTGGGGTTCTTGATGAGCTGGACGTCAGCGGCGCCGCTCACCGTCGTCCCCGCCGCCGTCAGCGTGGAGTGCAGCGTGAGCGTCTCGGTGCTGTTGGCGAAGCCGAACATGCTCGTCGAATCCTGGAAGACGACCTTGTACGGGAACGTGAAGCGCTGTGGCGTCGCGGGCAGGGACGTGTCCTCGGGGATGACGGGGCCGCTGAACTCGATCGAGACGTTCGTCGCCGGATTCGGGATGGCCGGCTTGTGCGGCGGGTTGCCGAGATTGGTGTGCGTCAGTCCCAGCTCGCTTGGCTTGAAGCCCTCGACGACGACGTAGAGCGCCGGATCGAAGCTGGCTGGCGCGCCCTGGAGATTGATGAGCGCCTGGATCTCCCCCTGCCCGAAGGTGCTGCGGTCCACGATGAAGAAGGAATCCTGCGCGGCCACCTGCACGTCCACGGGGTCGGAGGCGATGCCGTTGGCGATGACCACAAGCTTGTACTGGCCTGGCGGGACCTTGTCCGGCACCTGGACGCTCGTGCTGTGGACCGCAGTTCCTGTGGCGACGCCGAGAGTCGAGAAGTCGAAGGTGCGCAGGTAGTGGACGGCGTTGCCGCCCGTCTTCGTCAGCCGGACGATCGGATAGTTGGTGGCGGCGGGCGCGTCGTCGCCGTAGCTGACCGCCTGCGACAGTCCGTTGATCTGCGTGCCGGAGATGACGTACGTGTGGCCCGCGACCATGGTGCTCGGCGCGCTCGTGATGGTCGGTTTCCAGGCGGCGGTGGGGGCGGCAGTGGCCGGATCCACGGTGAGGATCGCCAGCGAGCTCTGCTGGGTGCTGAAGAGCACCTTGCCGTTCGGCAGCAGGAGGAGCCGCGCCTGCCAGGTGTCCACGCCGTTGTTCGGCGGCTGCGGTGCCAGCGCTGTCGGCGTGGCGTTGGTGGCCGGGTCGTAGACGTACACGGTGCTCGGATTCGACCAGAACTGCACCTGGCCGCCGTTGACCTCCCGCTTTGTGTTGCCGGCGACCGCCAGCACCTTGCCGTTGGGGAGGAGCACGCCTGGGGCGTCGATGGCGGTCTGGAAGTTGCCGTTCACCTGGTTGTAGTTGTTGCCGCTGGTGTCCGCGGGGAAGCTGCCGCCGGCGGCCCAGGTACCCTGCCCGGAGGGCGTGGTGGGAGGCGTGTAGATGCCGGTACGCCCGGTGCCTCCGACCCAGAGCATCGTCCCGCCGGGCAGGAGCAGGGCGGGGCCGATCTCACTGATGTTCACTGTCTTGTTCGTCACGGGGTCGTTGAGGCTCACCAGCGGCAGCGTGGTCTGGGTGTTGCCGGACAACACCCAGAGGTCCGTCGCGGCCACGTACCTCTCCGTCCGCGGACCTCCGGCGACCTGCACGGTGAGAACGCTGCCGTCCGGCAGCAGCGCCCAGGTCTCCTCGTCGGTGTTGCCCTGCTTGGACGTCGACGTGAGGGTCCCGAAGCCCAGTCCCGCCTCGGTCCAGGAGTCGGTGTCCGGGTCCCAGATCGCGGTGCGATTCGAGTTGACGTCGCCGAGCAGGACGCGCCCATCGGCCAGGATGCAGCTGTCGGCGTCCTTGTTTATGAAGCTGAAGGTGGACGGCTTGTCGATGGCCGACCAGGCGCCTTTACCGCCGTCCGCGAGGGGGTCGAAGATCTCGCCCTTGGCCGTTCCCCCGCCGACGTCCGCCGCATCGGAGTACTCGCCACCGATGGCGAACACCCGGCCGTCCCTCAGGATGCCGGAGGCGAAGAACTGGCGCGTGTTGGCCATGTTGATGGCCTTCGACCAGGTGCCGGTCTCGTAGTTCCCCTGCGCGTCAGGAGTAAGCCGGTACCAGTCCTTTGCGTTCGCGTTGTGGACGAGTACGGTGCCGTCCGTCAGCAGGAACATGGTGTCCGGGCTGAGCCCGGACGGCAGGTTGCTGAAAGCCGTCCATTTGTTGGCCACGCCTCTCCTCCTCTACGCCACGCGAAAGTCTGCGCGGATGGTGAACGAGTGCGGCCAAGGTGTCAAGCCGGCGAAACCAGTCGTAACGCGGCAGCGCCGACCAGTTCCGAGCGTTCCGGATCTCACTCCCTGACGGTCAGCACATGCAAGGCCGGCACTGAGGCAGGCCTCGCGGGTCCTCCGAATGCCCGCCGCGGCCTCAGGCACAAGCGGCGAGGGGCGGCGGTGGCCCGGCTACATATCGAAGTGCAACAGGCCGAACGGGTCATCCAATAGACCACCCGCCGGCTGTTGGGCGAACGCGTGATCGCGGATCGTCTCGCTCTGCGATGCTGGCGCCCGGCCCCATTCGGCGCGGCAGACCCATGAACCTACGGAGCGATTTCGAGCCGGATGCCAGGGCCGGATCCGTCATCTCGAGCGGCGCGGTCTGCGTCGGGTCCGTCTGAAGGGCCACAGCGGGGCACGGATATGGGTAGCGTATGGTGTTCTCGCCCCGCAATCTCAACCGGATCGTCACCCTGTAGTGACTCCAGGCCCTTCCCTCCGTCTCAATAGTTGGCTGGACTTCAGAGTGGTTACCGCTCTTGGCCGCTTGCCACTTCGCTGAGTGCGCGTCTGCGGTCTTTCAAGGGGAACTAGCTAGGCGACGCGATCCACGCCTGTGCGACGAAACATGTACAGTTCACCTCCACCAGTGTCTAAGGTGGCAGCCTCTGATTTGTCTAAGGTGGCATCCTCTGATTCATCCACTGCTTGAAGACAAGCCTAGGCCCCGGCGGCCACCACCCATTACAGGGTATGAGTTGCTTGATCAGTCTCGGACGCATTCAGAGCTATGTCGATAGATTGAGCATTTTGTTTGACATCATCGTACGAGGACAGATCGATAGGGACGGCCACGAGCGGACTCTTCATTGCTTGGACGTCCGAATCACGAAACAGTGGCCGTATGTCGCGTGCGAAGCCCCTGACATCGGAGGGATTGATAACAAAGCGCAGGTAGATCTGGCCATAGGCAGAGAGGTCTCTGTGCAGGTCGAAGACTTCGCCCGCAGGGCCACTTACATCTCCATTGACTTGCTCCGTCGCGAGGTCGTAGGAGAGGTTAATCGTCCACACGGTTCCGGGACTTACGGGTGCGCTGATGCTGCGGGTCCTGCAGAAGCGCGCGAAGTCCGCATCGCTCATCGAGCGGCCTCCTGGCCAAACACGCGTGACGCAGGGGTCGTCGGGGGCGAGTGGGATACGCTGGCCGCCACCGATCCAGTACCACTGACCATGCTGTTTCTGGATTGAGCCGTGAATGGTCAGCTGGCGCGTGCGTCGTTCGATGGTTACAACGATCGGTTCTGGTCCTGGGTAATTCGTGTGGGTCTGGAAGACGACAGTCGATGGGTCATTTGTGAATTCCGCTGGTGTCCCGGCGATGCTGATCCTTGCGGAGGTGGAAACGAGGCCTGCCTGATCCGGAGGACCGGGAACCTCGTCTGTCAGCGCCAGGAGGCGAAGTTGAAATTGAAATAGCGGCGGTGGGGTCTGGACCGTTGGCAGCGTCATGTCCAGATCCTAGAGCACAAATCTGTGCTGTCAACGACAACCCGTTGTCGAGATCAGCCACGCTCACATAGTCATCAGGCTGGCCCCTGAATGGCCGAGGCGTCTTGAGCGAGGAGTGGGTCGCGGATTGCGAGACCGCCAACGGACTAGCAGCCTGACGATGAGCAGCCGGTCAGTCCCAACGTTCGGATCGAACAGAATCGGGCGCCCGGGGCCGCCCCACTAACCTTTCCCCAAGACCGTGGCGACGTTGGTGCGAGGAGCCATGCAGTCGCCTCCGGGGAGCAGGGCGCTCTGAAATTTGGGAGCAAGGTCCCTATCGCGCAGGCATGAGCTCTTCCGACGGTGTGCTCAACAAACTGTGGGCGAAAGGGGTCAAGTGTGGCCTCTTGACTTCGCCATCCGGGCTTCGGTTGAATTGGAAATGCGCCTGGCAGGAATCGAACCTGCTGCCTCATGCTCCCCAGGCATGCGCTGGGCTTTCGTGGTTGCCGAAGGCCTCTTTTGAATTCGGCAGCAGCGCGCTCGCCACAAACCTGCTTCATTGCAGCGCATGCTATGTGCCCTGCCGATCGTTGACTGCGTGAGATAACGGGAGTACAGTTCGTCGGGCGATTCTGAGGAGGTCCCCGGGTTTCACATCTAGCCCACCCTCCATCTCCCTCCGGTTTCCCATTAGGGAGATGAGCCTATTTCGTGGATGGGCCAGGAAATCCTCGGAGACCCATCACAGAATTAGCGAGTCGGACATTCGGGGTCATTTTCGGGCCTCGATCACTACTGGAGAAGTGCTGATGTACAGACTTGCCGCTCCCTTCCCCACTGCCCCTGGGAAGACCGAGACAGACATTAAAAGCATCCCAGAATACCTCCGAGGCAACCTCTCGCAGTACAAGGAATCGCGCAAGCGCCTCCGTATAACCATGGAGCGGGTGTACCTTCAACCCACACCGATGGGAAGTATCGTCATCTCCTATTTGGAGGCAGAGCGCAGCTTCGGTGAGAGCGTGCAGGGCCTCGTCACCTCTGATTTGGAGGTCGATCGCCGATTCCTTGAGATGGTGGCCGAAGTTCACGGTGTTGACTTTCGACAAGCACCCCCAGGGGAGCCGCCGGAGACGATTGGTGAGTGGGTGGATCCGCAGGTGACTGGGCGACGGAGGGGGCTTGCCTTCATTGCACCCGCCCTGCCGGGGAAGAAGGAAGCCGGCACGGTCTTCTGCCGGGAAGCATTCGTGGAGCGACAAGGGGAGTTTGCTGAGTCACGACGGGCTCTTGGCGAGAACGTCGAGATCGTGACATTCAACTCCAACCCGATGGGCGACTTCGTTTGTGTCTACCTGGAGGGGAACGACCCCGTGGAAGCGAACCGTCGGTTCGCCGCGTCGACCCGTCCCTTTGACGTCTGGTTCAAAGATCGGTTGAAGGAATTGTTTCCACCTGAAATCGACTTCAGTCGGCCGGTGCCCCCAGTCGAGCAGATCTGGGACTATTCGACCGAACCAGTAACCACCTGAGATGATGCAGCCGGGGCGGTTGACTTCCGCCCCGGCCTGCCTGCCGCTGGACGGGCTGTTGAGCTGTCCGTGGGTTGGCGAGATCGCACCTCGGACACGTGGTTTAGCAAAGCACTTCTCATGGGACTCAATGGCGGCTTGTGATCGGACCTCAGGTGCTCGGATTGCTAGCCTGGAGACTGAGCCCGGCGCACGTCCGGCGCCAACGTAGTTCTGGACGTCGCGGTAGGGCCGTTCCTGGATCCGCGATGCCAGGAGGAACACGTGTCTTTGCCATCGTTGACCGCGTGAGATAACTGGAGTAGAGTGCGATGGGCGATTCTGAGGAGGTCGCCGTGGGTTCGGCTGTACCCAAAGCAGATCGGTCCATCATTCAAAAATGGAATTTGGAGGAGGCGCCAATGTACCTACGTGTTACG
This sequence comes from Candidatus Dormiibacterota bacterium, assembly GCA_955652675.1. GTDB lineage: Bacteria > Chloroflexota > Dormibacteria > Dormibacterales > Dormibacteraceae > Nephthysia. Next base: position 357 of record CATPBP010000166.1, on the reverse strand, counting down.
CGCACTCAGACTGCTCCGACTCGACTCGAAGCGGCCACGGCCAGCCTTAAGGAGACCGCGTCGGCCATTCGGAAGATTCCGGGCAACCTCGGACTAGTACTGCTCGCAGACAAGGAGACTGGCGCTGGTCGCACAGTGAGTTTCTGGGACTCCCAGGAGGCCATGGAAGCAAGCGAAGAGGCCGCCGGCGGGCTGCGTTCTCAGATCGCCCAGACTACGGGCGCGACCGTTACTGGCGTCGAGCGGTACGACCTCGCAATCGAGCATCGAACGGCCCCGCCCACTGCCAACACTTTTGTTCGGATCAACACCGTGGAAGGATCGGCACAAGGCCTCGACGCGGGGCTCACATTCATG
>CATPBP010000165.1 GCA_955652675.1 Candidatus Dormiibacterota bacterium | reverse complement strand
TCGAGGAGGTCATCGGCCATACTGGCTCGGTGATGGCACCTGGTTTCGGCGATCTCGCCGAAGGACTGCCAAGGCCATCCAACCCGGTCTGAATCGTCTAGAGAGGAGGTTGCCCGCGGTGTATCGAGCACTGGACGGAACCGAGCAGTACTTGGTCGACGGCCATACCGACTTCTTTTTCGATCCGCGTCGGTCCGACTCGCCCGAGGAGCGGTGACAACGTGAAGGCTGTGCGGCTGCACCAGTACCACCAGCGCCCGGTGATCGAGGAGGTTCCCGAACCGAAGATTTCCGGGCCGCTCGACGTGATCGTGAAGATCGGCGGCGCCGGTCTGTGCCGGACCGACCTGCACATCATCGAGGGCCAGTGGGCGTCCAGGAGCGGGGTCACGCTGCCGTACACGCTCGGCCACGAGAACGCCGGTTGGGTGCACGAGGTGGGTTCCGGAGTCACCAACGTGGCCCCGGGCGACACGGTGATCCTGCACCCCAGCCCGACCTGTGGACTGTGCCGCGCCTGCCGGGCGGGCAACGACATGCACTGCCTCAGTGGGTCCTTCCCGGGGCTCAGTACCGACGGCGGCATGGCCGAGTACCTGCTCACCTCCGCCCGGGCCTGCGTCAAGCTCGACCCGAAGACCGAACCCAAGGACGTGGGTGCGCTGGCCGACGCCGGCATCACCGCCTACCACGCGGTGCGCAAGGCTGTCCCGCTGCTGTACCCGGGCACGACCTGCGTCGTCATTGGGGCCGGGGGGCTGGGTCACATCGGCATCCAGTGCCTCGCCGCGCTGACTGCGACCAACATCATCGTGGTGGACAAGAACCCGGACGCGCTAAAGCTCGCCGAGCAGCTCGGCGCGAACCAGACGGTGGTGGCCGACGGTACGCAGGTGGACGCCGTCAAGGACCTCACCGACGGCCACGGTGCCGAGGTCGTCATCGACTTCGTCGCCGAGCAGGGTGCCGAGAATGCCGGCTGGGAGATGACCCGCCGGGACGGCTCCTACTTTGTTGTCGGATACGGCGGCACCGTCAACATCGAAACGCTCGCGATCATCTCCACGGAGCGGAACGTCATAGGCAACCTGGTCGGCGCTTACAACGACCTGGCCGAACTGATGGTCCTCGCCCAGGCCGGGAAGGTGACCCTGCACACGAAGACCTACCCGCTGGACGCGGCGCTCGACGCCATCGACGATCTCGACAACGGCCGCATCCGCGGTCGCGGAATCCTGATTCCTTAGACGGAGCGGGACACTATTTCTTAGTCACCTAGGGAGGGCTGGCAGTGTACGAGAAGGATGGAGAGAAGTACTACATAGTCGACAGCCACATGCATTACTGGAACGCGGCTCCTGACAACTGGGTGCCCGGTGCCGAAAACTATGCCAAGGGCTGGATCGAGTGCTTCCACGCCTACCAGGGTCTGGGACCCGCCGAGACGCACTGGCCGATCGAAAAGTTCCAGAAGTACTCCGAGGATGACCTCATGAGGGACGTCTTCGAGGACGGCTATGTGGACAAAGCGATCTTCCAGCCGACGTACCTCAAGGAGTGGTATACGGAGGGCTTCAACACCACCGAGCGCAACGCGACCCTCGCCGAGAAGTACCCGGACAAGTTCATCCTCAACACTCGCTGGGATCCCCGGGAGGGTGACGCCGGGCTGAAGGAGCTCGAAGAGAACGTGGCGCGCTACGGGAGCAAGGGCGTCAAGCTCTACACCGCCGAGTGGCGGAACGGCTCCCGGGGCTGGACGCTGAAGGACCCCGAGGCATACCGCTTCCTGGAGAAGTGCCAGGAGCTGGGCATCAAGAACATCCATGCCCACAAGGGCCCCACGATCTGGCCGCTGGACAAGGACGCCTTCGACGTGTCCGACGTGGACCACGCAGCGACCTCTTTCCCCGAGCTGAACTTCATCGTCGAGCACGTGGGCCTGCCGCGCATCGAGGACTTCTGCTTCATGGCCACCCAGGAGCCCAACGTGTACGCCGGCCTGTCAGTGGTCATCGGCGGCCTCATGCACGCCCGGCCGCAGTTCTTCGCCAAGGTGATGGGTGAGCTGCTGTTCTGGGTCGGTGAGGACAAGATGACCTTTGGCAGCGACTACGGCATCTGGGAGCCGAAGTGGCAGATCGAGGGCTTCGTCGACTGGGACTATCCGAGTGACGACTTCTCGGACTACCCGAGGGTGACGACGGCGACCAAGAAGAAGATCCTCGGCCTGAACGCGGCCAAGCTCTACGACCTGGAGGTACCGATCGACTATCAACTCCAGAAGGAAGCTGGACGGCAGGAGGCCGCCGTGGGAGTCTCGGACGTGAAGGCGCCGGCGTGACCGATCCCTCGCGCGTTCTCGCCGCGCTGGAGGCGGTGCGCGACCCGGAGCTTGACGAGCCGATCACGACGCTCGGCTTTGTAGCCTCGTGCGACCTGTCTGATGACGGTGTGGCCGAGGTGCGGCTGAGGCTGCCGACCTACTTCTGCGCCCCGAACTTCGCGTTCTTGATGGTCGCCGACGCTTATGACGCGGTATCGGCG
>CATPBP010000164.1 GCA_955652675.1 Candidatus Dormiibacterota bacterium | reverse complement strand
TTCGACTACCACGCGCCGTCCACCGCCGAGCAGGCGGTGCGGCTGCTGGCCGAGCTGGAGGACGCCAAGGTCCTGGCGGGCGGGCAGTCGCTTATCCCGCTCCTGAACTTTCGTCTCGCCCGGCCGGCGCACCTCGTCGACATCAACGGCCTCTCCGAGCTCGACCGGGTGTACGAGAGGGACGGCGGCGTGGCCGTCGGAGCGACTGTGAGGCAGGCCGGCGCGGAGCGGCATCCCCTGCTCCGCGAGCGCTGCCCCCTGGTCCCGCTGGCGCTCCGACATGTGGCGCACAGCGTGGTCCGCAACCGGGGAACGGTCTGCGGCAGCGTGGCGCACGCCGACCCGGCCGCCGAGCTCTGTGCGGCGCTCCTGGCCCTGGACGGCCACGTGGTTGCCCGTTCCGTGCGCGGGGAGCGTTTGATCCGGGCCACCGACCTCTTCGTCGGCAGCTTCGAGACTGCTCTGGAGCCGGACGAACTCGTCACCGAGACCTGGTTTCCGGCTCACGCGCGGGGCGACGTCGCGCTCGTGGAGGAGTCCCGCCGCCACGGCGACTTTGCGATGGCCGGCGTGGCCCGCGCCGGCCGGCGCCTCGCCCTTTTCGGGGTTGCCCCAACGCCCGTCCTCGCCGACGCCGAGGATCCGACCAGGGACCTGCACCCCAGCGGCGACCTCGAATCCTCGCCCGAGTTCAAGCTTCACCTGGTGCGGGTGCTCGTCGGGCGAGCCGCTTGATCGTCAACGGCGTCGAGCGGCCGCGGCCCGGCAGCGCCCGCCGGCTGCTCTCCGACTACCTCCGCCACGACCTCGGCCTGACTGGTACGCACGTGGGCTGTGAGCACGGCGTCTGCGGCTGCTGCACAGTCCTCATGGACGGCCGCCCCGTGCGATCCTGCCTGATGCTCGGCGTGCAGGCCGAGGGCCACCAGGTGACCACCATCGAGGGCCTGGCGCCGTCGAACGAGGCGCTGCACCCGGTGCAGCAGGCCTTCAAAGAGTGCCACGGCCTGCAGTGCGGCTTCTGTACGCCCGGCTTCGTGCTGGCGATCGCCGGCCTGCTGGCCGAGAATCCCTCCCCCTCCGAGCAGGAGATCGAGGAAGGCATCGCGGGCAACCTCTGCCGCTGCACCGGCTACGCCTCTATCCGCCGCGCCGTCTTTCGCGCCGTCGAGCTGAGCGGAGGAAGCCGGCCGGAGTGACCACCAGGTGGTTCGGCGAGCGGGTGCTGAGAAGCGAGGACGAGCGCCTGCTGCGCGGCCGGGGCCGCTACACCGACGACCTCGGCGAGGGCGCCCTGGAAGGCTGCTTCGTCCGCTCGCCCTACGCGCACGCGCGCGTCGTCTTCGTCGACGTGGAGGCCGCCCGGCGGGCGCCGGGCGTGCGCGCCGTGTACACCGCGGCCGACCTCCCCTTCGGTGAGATGGACCTTCCGCTGCTGATTCCCCACCCGGCGCTCACCCAGGGCCGCACCCAACGCTGCCTCGCCTCCCGGATCGTTCGCTACGCGGGGGAGGCGGTGGCCTTCGTGGTCGCCGAGGACCGCTACCTCGCCGAGGACGCTGCAGACCTCGTGGAGGTGGAGTACGAGCCACTTCCCGTCGTCGCAAACCTGGAGGCGGCCGCCGGCGCCGAGCGCCTGGTCCACCCCGACGTGCCGGGGAACGTGGCCGCCGAGCTGACCCAGGATGCCGGCGACGTGGAGGCCGCGCTGGAAGCCTCGCCGCGACGGCGGCGCCTGCGGCTCAGGTACGAACGCGGGGCGGCGCAGCCGATGGAAGGCCGCGCTGTCTGGGCCCGCTGGGACGCCGGCGAGCGGCGCCTCACGGTCTACGACTCCACCCAGTCCCCGACCTCGATCCGGGGCGGCCTGGCCGTGCTCTTCGACCTCCCCGAGACCTCGGTCGAGGTCATCGCGCCCGACGTCGGGGGCGCCTTCGGGCCCAAGATCATGCTCTTCTACCCCGACGAGCTGCTGGTGCCCCACGCCGCCATGCAGCTGGGCCGGCCGGTCAAGTGGACTGAGGACCGCCGCGAGCACTTCACCGCCGTGAACCACGAGCGGGCGCAGCTGCACGAGGTCGAGGTCGGGTACGACGACGAGGGCCGCATCCAGGGCCTTGACGTCGACTTCGTGCACGACGCCGGGGCCTACACGCCGTACGGCCTGATCCTGCCCATAATCACGGCCGCCCAGCTGCCGGGGCCCTACCGGGTCCCCGCCTACCGAGTTCGTTTCCGCGACCTGTACACCAACCTCACCCCCACCTCGCCCTATCGGGGCGCCGGTCGCCCCCAGGCCTGCTTCGTCATCGAGCGGGTGATGGACTCGATCGCCGCCGAGCTGGGACTGGAGCGGGCGGAGGTGCGGCGCCGGAACTTCATCCAGCCGGACCAGTTCCCGTACGACACCGGCCTCTCCTGGCAGGACGGCAGCCGGGCCGTCTACGACAGCGGCGATTACCCGCGGCTCCTGGAAGAGTGCCTGCGCCTGCTGGGTCCGCGGCCCGCAGGCGACAACGTCGGCATGGGGCTCGGCGTCTACGTGGAGGGGACCGGCGTCGGTCCCTACGAGGGCGCGCACGTGCAGGTCCTGGTGTCCGGCAAGGTCGTCGCGTCCACGGCCGTCCCCAGCCAGGGCCAGGGCCACGCCACGGTCTTCGCGCAGGTGGTGGCCGACGCCCTGGGCGTCGACGTGGCGGACGTCGAGGTGCATGGTGGCGACACCCGGCGCCTGCAGTGGGGCGTCGGCACCTTCGCCTCGCGCAGCGCTGTCATGGCCGGCAACGCCATGCACGTCGCCGCGGGGCTGGTCGCAGAGAAGGCCAAGCGCATCGCCTCGGAACAGCTGGAGGTGGACTCCGCAGACCTGGAGCTGGCAGGGGGCGAGGTGCGCGTGCGCGGGACGCCGGACCGCGCGATCCCGCTCTCCACGCTGGCGGTCCTCTCCAACCCTCTGCGCTACGCCTTCGGGGGCGGCGCCGAGATGGCAACCCAGTTCACACCAAAGCCGCGCCAGGGACCGCCCCTGGAGAGGGGCGAGCAGCCCGGCCTGGAGGCCACCGGCTACTACAGCCCTCCGGGATCGGCCTGGGCCTCGGGAGCCCACGCCGCCTACGTGCACGTCGACCCCGACACCTACCGGCTGGAGATCCTTCGCTACGTCGCGGTGCACGACTGCGGGCGGGTGATCAACCCGCTGATCCTGGAGGGCCAGGTGCAGGGCGGCGTGGCGCAGGGAATCGGCGGCGCCTTCTACGAACGCCTGGCGTACGACGAAGAGGGTCAGCTGCGCAACGCGTCATTCATGGAGTTCCTGATGCCCTACTCCACCGAGGTCCCCGAGCTCGTCATCGGGCACCTGGAGACGCCTTCCCCGCTCAACCCGTTGGGGGTCAAGGGCGCGGGCGAGGCGGGCGTCATCCCGGTGGGGGCGGTGGTCGCCTCGGCCGTCGAGGATGCGCTGGGGATCCCGGTCACCGAGATGCCCCTCTCTCCATTGAGGCTCTTCGACCTGGATCGCCTCCGGGCCGGCCGGCCGCGCTAAGAAAGCTGGGCGCCGGCTTCGAGCACGCTGTGGCCGCGGTTTCGCTTCCTGGCGATGATCCTGAGCGGCCCGATGCCTCCCAGCCTGCTCTCCAGCCGGGTCACCGCGGTGGAGCTGCCGCCTAGGATGACGCGGCCGGGCGTCCGCAGCATGGCGAGCGCAGACCTCAGCTCGTGCTCTGTGATGGCGTTCGGCTGCCCGTCCCGCAGCACCGCCACCAAGAGGTCGCCTCCCTCCATGTCGGCCGGCAGGATTGCCGTCTGGTGCCGCAGCAGAACCCGTTCGGCAGGGTATCCGTTGCCGGCAAGGTTGGCGCCGGCGTTTGCCAGAGACAGGAGGTCGCGACCGGCCAGCGTGATCCGGTCTGGGCTGAAGGCCCTTCCGATCAGAACCGGGAGGTGACCTTGACCGGGGTTGAAGACCAGCACGCGCCGGGGCCGGCGGCGCCCGTCCAGTAGCTGACTTGCCATCAGCCGCGTGTGGTACGCGAGCGTGTCGAACTCCGGCAGCGAGTAGACGGTGCGCAGCCCGTACCGGATGTCATCAAAGGCAAGCTCCAGGTTGGCCCTCTCATAGACGCCAAGCGGGTCCCGGGTACCGTCCCCGCTCGAGGGGGCTGCCAGCGGACCCTCCGAAGAGAAGCCGTAGTGGAACACCGAGTAGCCCGCCGCGCGCTGCCGGTGCACGACCTCCACTCCGGCCTCCGGGACCAGGATGCCCTCGACCAGCTCGTGAAGCCTCGCGATGACGACAACGGCGACCATGCCGCCCGGCTTCAGATGCGCGCTGCCGTCCAGCAGGAAGTGGCGGATGGCGCGATCCCCCGCCTTGGCGGGGAGGTTGGAAGCGACAAGGTCCAGCTCGCGGCCGCGGACCCCGCTCCAGCCGAGGCCGGCGTGCACGTCCACCCCCGACATTCGGTTCCGCTCTGCATTGCGATGGCTGTATTCGACAGCCAGCGCGTCCCGGTCGACCATCTCCACCTCCCGGGCGGGGTTGAGCAGCTTCAGGCCCAGCCCGAGGGGCCCGTAGCCGGAGCCCAGGTCCAGCACGCGCAGCCGCCGCTCGTGCTCAGGCGTGGCCAGGCTCCTCAGCAAAAGCCGGGTTCCGGCGTCGAGGTCGTGGCCGCTGAAGAGGTCCTGCGCCACGTCGAGCTCCAGCTGCCGGCGCTGAATCCGGACCGAGATCGACTTCTTGAAGTACGGGTCGGCCGGCGAGGCCCTGGTGACCACCGACCGAGGTTAGCGCTCCCTGCCGGAGTACCCCCTCCCCAACCCTCCCCGCAAGGGGAGGGAGAGCTGCTTGCCAAGGGCGGTTCGCGAATTTACGATCGCCGCATCGTGGCTAATTGATTGGTGGGAGGACAGGCATGAGATCCGTTCAGGTTCCCGCCCAGGAGATCGCCTACCCGGACGGCCGGCATGAGCTGAGGAACACGCAGGAGCTGGCCCAGAGCCCGCTCTGGAACGAGGACCTGGCTCCGGTGCCGATCGCCAGGCGCACCTGGACGACGTACAACTACGCCGCCCTCTGGATCGGCATGGCGCACAACATCCCGACCTACCTGCTGGCCTCCAGCCTGATCGCGCTGGGCATGGCCTGGTACCAGGCGGTCCTCACCATCGCACTGGGGAACCTGATCGTGCTCGTCCCCATGCTGCTGAACAGCCACGCCGGGACCAAGTACGGGATCCCCTTCCCGGTGCTGGCGCGCGCCTCCTTCGGCGTCTTCGGCGCCAACCTGCCCGCGTTGCTGCGGGCCTTCATCGCCTGCGGCTGGTTCGGGATCCAGTCCTGGATCGGCGGCGGTGCGCTCTACACCCTGGCCGGGGCGCTCTTCGGCAACGGCTGGATCAAAGCTGCGCCGATCTTCGGCACGCCGTGGACCCAGTGGCTCAGCTTCGCGGTCTTCTGGGTGATCCAGATGGCGATCATCCTGCGCGGCATGGACATGGTTCGCCGCTTCGAGAACTGGGCGGCGCCCTTCGTGCTGCTGATCGGCGTGCTCCTCCTGGCCTGGATGGTCAACGCCGCCCACGGCTTCGGACCGATCCTGAGCCAGGGCGGCAAGGTCGGTTGGGGCTCCTCCTTCTGGCCGCTCTTCTTCCCCTCCCTGACGGCGATGATCGCCTTCTGGGCGACGCTCTCACTCAACATGCCGGACTTCACACGGTTCGGGGCGAGTCAGCGCCAGCAGATCCTCGGCCAGGTCCTGGGGTTGCCCACGACCATGACCTTCTTCCCGCTGCTGGCCGTGCTCATCACCTCGGCGACGGTCGTCGTCTACGGCGCGCCGATCTGGGATCCGGTCGCGCTGACGGGCAAGTTCACCAATCCGGTGGTCGTCGTCCTGGCGCTCTTCACCCTCGCCGTCGCGACCCTCTCCGTCAACATCGCCGCCAACACGGTGGCGCCTTCCTACGACTTCTCGAACCTGGCGCCCAAGCTGATCAGCTTCCGGTTGGGAAGCCTGATCACTGGCATCCTCGGCGTCCTGATCCAGCCCTGGCGGCTGCTGGCCGACCCTCACATCTACATCTTCACCTGGCTCGGCTTCTACGGCGGCCTGCTGGGCTCGGTGGCGGGCGTCCTGATCGCCGACTACTGGCTGATCCGCAGGACGACGCTCAAGCTGCCCGACCTCTACCGGCCAGAGGGCGTCTACAGGTACACCGCCGGCCTCAACCCGAGGGCCGTGGTCAGCATCGTGGTCGGTGCGCTCCTCTCCGTAGGAGGCGCCTACTCGGCCCCGGCGGGCAGCGGCCCATTCCCGGTGGCCGGCCTGATCGGCTGGTTCAAGCCTTTCTACGACTACAGCTGGGTAGTCGGGCTGATTGCGGCGTTCCTCCTTTACTACGTCCTGATGATGGTGTTTCCCGCGCAGAGAGAGGCCCGAGAGCCGGCGCCGGCGCCGGCGGGCTGCGCTGGTCTGCTCCCCCTTTTATGGGGACCATCGGCCCCGGCCGATGGTCCCCTTTTTCGTATGGTCGGGGAATGATGGCTGAAGCATGAAGATCGGCATCGGCATCCCCAACTCGATCCCCGGCACCGAGGGCAGACTGCTCGTGGAATGGGCCAGGCGGGCCGACGCGCTCGGCTTCAGCTCCCTCTCCACGATCGGCCGGGTCGCCTATCCCTCATTCGAGGAGCTGACCACGCTGGCGGCGGCGGCCGGGGCCACTGAGCACATCGGTCTTCTCACCGGCATCCTCCTGGAGCCGACCCGCGAGCCCGTGCTGCTGGCAAAGTCGGCGGCCTCGCTCGATCAACTCTCGGGTGGCCGCTTCACGCTCGGCGTGGGGGCCGGGGCCAGGCCCGACGACTTCGAGGTCTCGGGGAAGAACTTTCACAACCGGGGCAAGAGGATGGACGCGGACCTCGAACTGATGCACAGGGCCTGGCGTGGGGAGCCCATCGCCGGAAGCACCCGCCCCGTCTGCCCACGACCGGTGAACGGGGACCGCGTGCCGGTCCTGATGGGCGGGACCTCCCAGGCGGCAATCGTCCGGACCGTCCGCTGGGCTGTGGGCTGGATGTCGGGCGGGGGCGGCCCCGACTTCGCGGCACCCGCGTACGAGCGGATCAGGTCCGCCTGGCGGGAAGCGGGCCGCGAGGGTAGCCCCTGGTTGGTAGCGCTCCAGTACTTCGTGCTCGGGGACGACCCCGAAGCCGGACACCGGTACCTGGCGGACTACTACGGTGAGCTCTCGGAGCGAATCTGGCCGGGCGTCGCGAAGGACCCGGAGGCGCTCCAGGCGGTCATCCGGCGCTTCGAGGAGATCGGCGCCGACGAGCTCATCCTGTCGCCGATCATCGCCTCCTTGGAGCAGGCGGAGATGCTGGCCAGGGCCGTTCTCTAAAGAGTTCCCGGCCCCTGCGGCCGGGGCGCGGGGGCTCGCCATGCCTCATTGACAGCCGGGCCGGCGGATGGCCACGCTATCTGGCGGCTGTCGGTGGGAACCGCCCTCGTCAGGGCTGGGTTGCGCGCTGCTGCATTGGCGCGCGGGAGGAAGGCATGGCATTCGGCGGGCTCTTGGTCGTCCGGTCCGGTGCGCGCACAGCCTCGGCGCTGGCGCTGGCTGCGGTCCTGGTCCCCACGGCGGGGACGGGCGCCGCCTTGGCTGCCGTCCCGGCCCCGCAGAAGACCACGCCCTCACCCTCAGCCGCGCCCGCGCCGAATGCGCCGGAAAGCGCGCAGGAGATCACGCTCGGCTCCCTGGGCTTGAGCGCCCAGGTCGTTGACGGCGGCCCCGGCTCCGTGGGGGTCCTCATGCCGCCGCCGGCCGGCGAGCCAGCCAGCGCGGGCAGCTTCGTACGCATCTTCTTTGCGCACAGCCCACTGCTCGACCCCTCGGGCTCGAGCGTGACGGCGGCGGTGAACGGCCAGCCGCTGCTCTCGCTGCGTCTCGACAGCTCCAACGCCGACGGCTCGGTGTTCGAGGCGCGCGTGGCCGGCTCAGCGCTGCACGCTGACCGGCCCAACCTGCTGGAAGCCCGATTCGAGTTGAAGCTCGCCGGCGCGCCGGCGACCGGTGACTCGGCGGCCTATGCTCGACTCGAACCGCAGACGCTGTTGCACTACCAGCTCTATGGGCCGCCGGGAAGCCGGCCGCCGCCCCGGCTGGAGAGCTATCCGTTCCCGCTGGTTTCGCGGGCCGGGAGCAGCCGGGTCGGGCTCGTCCTCCCCCACCCCTCCGCCGAGGCGGCCCTCCGCGTCGCGCTGCGCCTGGCCGCCGACCTCGGCCGCAGGGCTCCCACCCAGCAGCTGCAGCCAGAGGTAGTCTCGACGGCGGCCGCGGACTGGCTGCGCACGGCGGGCATCCCGGCGCTTCTCGTCGGGACCGTGGGCCGCGTGCCCCAGGCCGAGAGCGTGCTCAAGGCCGCGGGGTTCAAGGGGTCGGCTCGGGGCTGGACGGCGCCCGATGGGCAGCCGGTGGGGCCGGCCGACGGGCTTCTGGTCACCGTGACGTCTCCCTTCGACGGCCAGAGCCCGGTGCTGCTGGTCAGCGGCTTCGCCGACGAGGGCCTCTACAGGGCCGCCGAGGCAGTCGTCACCTCACGCGGTGGCTCTCTGGCCGGCCCCTGGGCGGTAGTCCGCCGGGTCGCAGGCGCCGCCCCTCCCATCGATCAGGCCCGGCCCGGCGGCCGCCTCTCCCTGGGAGACCTCAGCGCCCAGACCGCGCAGCCGGGAGGCGACGGAGTCCGCTTGCTCACCGTTCCCTTCACGGCGCCCCCGGTCGATCCTCGCGGCTCGGGTGCGGTGCAGCTGGATCTGCGCGGCGGCGACGGCGCCTCAGCCCGGCTCCGCTCCGTCGCCCTGGCTCTCAACGCCACCACCCTGACGGTTGGGCGGGCTGCGGCCGATCTCCAGCAGGGCAGCATCGGCCAGGCTTTCAGCGGATCGCTCCTCCGCCCCGGGCTCAACACGGTGACCATCCGCCTCCGCCTTCAGGGCGGCGGCGCGGATCCGCTCTCCGGCGCGACCCTCACGCTTCCGGCCGCCCCTCCCGACCGCCCTGAGCTGGAGCTGCTGCCGCACCCGCTCTTCAGCGATCGCGGCGGCGTCATGGTGGTCGTCGCCCGCCTCGATGACGCGGTCTTGAGCGCGGCGTCACGGGGGATGGCGGCGCTGGGCAGCCGGAGCCAGTCCACCCCGTCGCTGCAGGTCGTCGACGCCGCGCACTTCGACCCCGCCAGCCTGGGCAGATGGAGCGTGATCGCGGTCGGCGGCAGCGGCGGCAATCGCAGCCTGGAGCGCCTCAACAACCAGCCGGCGACAAGCCGTGCCCCCGCCGCCCAGGCAGGGGGCGCGATAGTGCAGGAGCACGCGCTGGGCGCTCCCGGCTCGCACTTCCTGCTCTGGCTCGAGGGCAGCAGCGCGGGATCTCTCCAGTCGGCGGCTTCGGCCCTCTATGGTCACCCGCTGCCGGGCAGCGCCATCAGCTTCGACGCTGCCGGCCATCCCCAGGCCTTCGGCTCGGACGCCCCCAGCCCCAGCTTCGACCCGCCCTGGCTGCTGACATTGGCTCTGCCTGGACTGGCTCTGGCGGCGGCCGCGGCGCTGGTGCTGGTCATCTCCTGGCAGCTCTGGCGCCCGCTGGAGCAGGCACAGTGAGAGTCCTCCAGGGGACCGGAGGCGGCCGGCGCGGGCCGGAGCGCCTGGTCGGGAGCACTCGTGTGGCGTTGCTGCCCGCGAGAACCCGCCTGATGCTGCTGCTCGGCCTCTTCGGCGCGGCCGCGGTGGCGGCGGTGCAGCTCTACCCGGCACCCGTGGCCATCCTCTTCTGCCTCCTGACGGCTGCCGCCTGCGCTCTCTCGCTGCGCGTCCGGACGCTGGCCGCCCTCCTTGTCGCCGCGCTCAGTACGATCACCCTTGCCATCGGGCGCCTGACCTCCCTCCTCCTCCAGGCCAGTCCCGGGACGGGTAGAACCGGCTCGAGCGCGGGGGCCCTGCTGGCGCCGGCCCTCTCCGACCCCACCCCGTGGCCCGGCCTGCTGCTTGGCGCGGTCTTTATGGCTGGCTGCTCCCTGCTCGCCCTCAGCGTCTCCAGGGCGCTGGCGAGGCCGGCGCCGGCCCTCTCCCGCCGGCGGCGGGGAGCTGAAGTCGAGAGCGTGCAAGCCGTCCTCACTCGCGACGCGGGCCTGGCCAGAGCCGAATGGGAGGTCGCCCGGGCGGCGCACTACCGCCGTCAGGTCACGTTCTGCCTGCTCGGGCTGGACCGGCCCGAGGACGATAGCGAGCCGCTCGCTCCGGAGAGTGTGACGAGCCGCGTCGACCAGTTCCTGGCCGGCCAGCTCTCGAGGTTCGAGGCGGTCGCGGAACAGCGCCCGGGGGAGTGGCTGCTGCTGCTCCCGGAGGTCTGGGCAGACGGATTTGCCGAAGAGGCCCGGCGTATCTGCCACCTCGCGGGGCAGCAGGCAGGAAGGCCGGTTCGCGGCGCCCTGGTGACCTTCCCCCTCGACGGGAAGCGAGGGGGAGACCTTGTCGCGGAGCTGCAGCTGGCCCTGGAGCGGTGCCGGACCAACGACTTGCTGGTCAGCGTCGGAGTAGTTGCGCCCGAATCAAGCCCGGCCGCTGGTTTCGCGAGCTGAGGGGGCAGGATGACGCGGCGGTTGCAAGCCATCATGGCGGGGCTCCTGGCGCTGGTCTGGTCCATGGCCTTCGTGCCCGTCCTGGCCCAGAGCCAGCCGACCGGGCAGCTCCGGGTCGCCTACTTCTCGCCGGACGGCCCCAACGTCGACGTCTACATCGACGGCGTGAAGATGCTGTCCAGCATCGTCTACAAGACGGTCGGGACCTACCAGGCGCTGCCGGTGGGTGACCACAAGGTCGACTTCCGCACCGCTGGGGCGGACCCGGCGACCGCCGCCATCGCTTCGGCGACGGCAACGCTGACGGCCGGCTCGTACCGCACGGTCGCCGCCGCCGGGAAGGCCGCCGACCTGAGCGCTGTGGTGTTCAACGACGGCTTCACGACCCCGATACAAGGCAAAACCCAGGTGCGCGCCATCCACTTCGCGCCCGAGGTGCCGGCGGTGGACATCGCGGTAAAGGGTGGTCCGATCATCTTCAGCAGCGTCGGCTTCGACGCCGCCAGCTCCTACTCCTCGGTCGCGAGCGGTTCCTACGATCTGGAATTCCGTACGGCGGGCAGCGACCAGGTCCTGCTGACCGCCCGCGGGGTGACGCTCAAGGCGGGCACTGTGGAGTCGCTGGCCGGGATCGGAGGCGCCGGCAGGCCGATCGAGGTGGTCCAGATCGAGGACGCCGCCGCCGCCTCGGCGAGCGGCGGGGCGAGCACGGGGATGGGCGGCATGGCCGAGCCCGAGCTCCTCCGGTCGGGCGGCCTGCTCCAGACCGTTCTGGCGGTCGGACTGCTGGCGGCCCTGCTCTGGGTGGTACGCCGTAGGGCGGCGTAGACGGTGTACCTCGATTTCGGTCACACCGCCCTGCGGGTACTGATCGGCGCCGCGTTCGCGGCCATGGCCGCCTTCGGCGGCCATTCGGGGGTAGCAGCAGGGAGAGGCGGGCACGAGATGTCCGCCTCCTCCCATGCCGCCGGCGTCATCGAGGCCTCAGGGGGTGGCGTCCAGACCGTGGTCTCCTGGCCACTGGGGGCCCAGGGTCAGCTGCTCTCGGCCGCCGCCCCGCCCAACCGGGTCAGGATCGCCCGCATCGGCCTCAACGCGCCGGTCTCGACCCTCGACCCCGGCCGCGGACTGGCTGGTCCGGCCAACCCGGCCGTGGCCGGCTGGTTCTCACAAGGGCCGGCTCCAGGCGATGTCGGTCCGGCGGTCATCATCGGGCACCTCGACTCCGACCACGGACCGGCCGTCTTCTGGCGGCTCAGCCAGGTCCGCAGCGGCGACGAGGTGATCGTGACCCGCGCCGACGGCAGCACGGCGCGCTTCGCGGTCCGCCGTGTGGCCCGCTACTCTCGGGCAAGGTTCCCCAGCTCCGAGGTCTTCGGTCCTCGCCAGGGGCCCGAGCTGCGGCTGATCACGTGTGCCGGCACCTTCAACTTCCTGACCCGCGAGTACTCCGACAACGTGGTCGTCTACGCCACGTCGGCCTAGCTACTGGGGGACGCGGGCTCGGCGGACGAAGCGGCCGGTGCCGGGGTCGGCGACCAGCTGGCGGTCCTCGATGATCAGCTGGCCTCGGACCAGGACGGTCTCCGGCGCGCCCTGCACCTCGGTGCCCTCGTACAGGTTGTAGTCCACGTTGGAGTGATGGCTGGCCGCCGAGAGCGTCAGCTTCCGCTCGGGGTTGAAGACCACGATGTCGGCGTCGCTGCCGATGGCGATGGTCCCTTTGCGCGGATACAGCCCGAAGGTCCGGGCCGGGTTGGTGGAGACGAGCTGGACGAGTCGGTTCAGGGATAGACGGCCTGTCCGCACTCCGAAGTGGTGGAGCATGTTCAGGCGGTCCTCGATGCCAGGGCCGCCGTTGGGGATCTTGGAGAAGTCGTCCCACCCGATCGTCTTCTGCCCCTGCCACTTGAACGCGCAGTGATCGGTCGAGACCACGGAGAGCACGTCGGTCGCCAGCCCGCGCCAGAGCACCTCCTGGTGTTCTTTGGGCCTGGGCGGCGGCGTGTAGACGTACTTGGCGCCTTCGAAGTCCGGCTTCTCCAGGAAGCTCTCGTCGATGAACAGGTACTGCGTGCAGGTCTCCCCGGTCACCCGCCAGCCGGCCGCTCGCGCCCTGGCGATCGGCTCCAGGGCGTCGCGACAGCTGACGTGGACAACGTAGAGAGGGGCGCCGGCCACCCTGGCCAGCTGGATGGCGCGGTTGGTCGCCTCGCCCTCCAGCTCTGGCGGCCGGGTCCTCGCGTGCCATATCGGCTCGGTGTGACCGGCCGCCAACGCCTCCCGGATGAGGACCTCGATGGCGTCGCCGTTCTCGGCGTGGACCAGGACCATGGCTCCCGTGCGGGCCGCGACCTTCATGACCTTGAAGAGGGTCTCGTCGTCGACCATGATCGAGCCCTTGTAGGCCATGAAGAGCTTGTAGCTGGTCACCCCCTGCTCCGGCACCCGGGCCAGGTCTTCGAGGTTGCCTCCTTTCTGCAGGTCGGTGACCGCCAGGTGGAAGCCGACGTCGATGACCGGCCTGGCCCGCTCCAGCTTCTGGTGCCAGGTCGCCAGCGCGTCGGGAAAGGTCTGCCCCGGCGACTGCATGCAGAAGTCGATCAGCGTGGTGCTGCCGCCAAAAGCCGCCGACACGGTCCCGGAGGTGAAGTCGTCACAGGTCACCGTGCCTCCGAAAGGCATGTCCATGTGCGTGTGCGGATCGATGGCGCCGGGCATGACGTACCGTTCGCGGGCGTCTATGACGCGGTCGGCGCGAGCGTCAAGCGACAGGCCGATCTGCGTCACGACGCCGTTCTCGACGAATACGTCGGCCGCGTAGTCGTCGGTGGCCGTGATGACGCGACCTCCCCGGATCAGCACCGACATGCTTCTCGTCCTCCTACTTCAGCGCTTGCTGGTCGTCCGCCCAGTCGAGGGCCCGCCGGACCGCCCCGTCCAGTGCCCGCACGGCGAGCTCCAGGTGCGCGGGCCGGGTGTCCTCCTGCTTGGTGTGGCTGAGCCCGTTCAGGCTCTGTACGAAGATCATCGCCGCGGGGACTCCCGCCCGCACCATCTCGGCCGCGTCGTGGAGCGGCCCGCTGGGCAGGAAATGAACCCGGCCCACTGTCTCCGAGACGGCCTCGGCGCAGATCTCCATCAGCTGCGTGTGGAAGAGCAGCGGATCGATGCGCCAGACCCTCTCCCACTCCACGCGCACCCCCTCCTCGTCGGCAATGCGGCGGCTCGCCGCCTGGGTCTGCTCGAGCATCCGGCTCAGGGTGGGCGCATCTATGGCTCGCTGGTCGATCGTGATCTCGCACTCGCCCGCGATCGCAGTCACGATGCCGGGGCGCGTCACGACACGGCCCACTGTCCCCACCGCGCCCTCCCGCCTGGCGATGTCGCGGACCTCGAGAGCCAGCCGGGCGGCCGCCGCGAAGGCGTCGCGGCGCGCGTCCATCGGCGTGGAGCCGGCGTGTGCCGACTGGCCGAGGTAGCGGACGGCGTGGCGTTCGACACCGAAGGTGCCCAGGACGACACCCAGCGGCAGGTCGAGTCTCTCCAGCACCGGCCCCTGCTCTATGTGCAGCTCGAGGTAGGCAGCCGCCCCCTCCAGCCGGCGGGCGGCACCTCCCGCTCTGTCCAGGTCCGCTCCGCAAGATGCGAGGGCTTCTGGCAAAGAGACGCCGTCCCGGTCTTTGAGACCGCGCAGCAGCTCGACCTCCATCGTGCCGGAGGCGGCACTGGAGCCGAAGAGGCTGCGGCCGAAGCGGGCTCCCTCCTCGTCGGCCCAGCTGACGAGGCGGACGGTCAGCGGCGGCGGTTCCTCCTCCGCCAGCCGGCGCAGCACCTCCAGCCCGGCCAGCACGTTGAGGCAGCCATCCAACCAGCCACCGTCCGGCACCGAATCGAGGTGACCGCCGATCAGGAGGCTGGCCGGCGAGCGCCCGGGCAGCGTGGCCCACTGGTTGCCCGCCTCGTCGATCTCCTCTTCGACGCCGGGCAGCGCCGCCAGTCTCTCCGAGAGCCACTCCCGAGCCCTCAGCCAGGTCGGCGTCCAGCAGACGCGCTGGGCGCCCGCCTCATCGCCCGTCCGCTCCTGGAGCTGTCGCAGCTCGGCTACCGTACGGCTGGGCTGGAGGGCCATGGCCGTATCTAAGCATGGCCAGAACCGCGACCGAGGCTGCGGCAACCGGCGCATTACCGCGGCATCTCTTTGATGCAAATGCCCTTCGCGGCCACGGCATGCACCGGGCTATGGTGCCAGGCGTGATCATCCTCGGCCTCAACGCCTTCCACGGGGATGCTTCGGCGGCACTCGTCATGAACGGCGAACTGGTCGCCGCGGCCGAGGAGGAACGGTTCACCCGAATGAGGCACGACGCCTCGTTTCCCGCCAACGCAATTCGTTACTGCATGGACGAGGCCAACCTGGGAATGGCCGACCTCGATCACGTGGCCGTCTCTCACAACCCGCACGCCAAGTTCTTGCGTCGTGCCGGCTTCGCACTGGCGGGCCGTGCCGGCAGACGGATGCTCTTTGATCGCACGGCGAACATCGGCCAGCTGCTCAGGGTGAAGAAGGCTGTCGCCGAAACCCTCGAAGAGGACTATGGGAAGCTTCGCGCCCGGGTGCACTTCGTCGGTCATCATCACGCGCACCTGGCCAGCAGCTTCCTGGTCTCCCCTTTCGAGAACGCCGCGCTGCTCTCCCTCGACGGCTTCGGTGACTTCGTCTCCGCGCGCTGGGGCGTCGGAGAAGGTCACAGGATGCGGCTGACAGGAGGCGTCGGCTTCCCACACTCCCTGGGCGTCTTCTACTCCGCCGTAACCCAGTTCCTCGGATTTCCGAAGTTCGGGGACGAGTACAAGGTGATGTCACTGGCGCCCTACGGCGAGCCTGCATACCTGAGTGAGATGAGAAGGATCGTCCGCTCCGACGGGCTTCGTTTCAAGCTCGACCTCGACTACTTCCGGCACCACCAGGAGGGGGCGGCCATGACCTGGCCGGGCGGCACGCCGGAGCCGAGCCCGCTCTGGGGATGGGGCATGGTGAGGCGGTTCGGAGTGCCTCGAAAGCACAGCGACCAGCCGCTGGAACAGCGCCATCAGAACGTCGCCGCCTCACTCCAGACCCGGCTGGAAGAGGTCGCGCTTGGCATGCTGCAGCGCCTCCACAAGGCGAGCGGGAGTGACGCCCTCTGCCTGGCGGGCGGTGTCGCGCTGAACTCCGTCCTGAACGGGAAAGTCCTGGAACAGACCCCGTTCAGAACGATGTACATCCAGCCCGCCGCCAACGACGCCGGCTCCGGCCTGGGCGCCGCCTTCTACGTCCACAACCAGGTGCTGGGCGGCGCACGAACCTTCGTGATGAACGACGCGTATTTGGGCCCCGCCTTCGGCGTGGGACGCTGCCGCCTGGCGCTCGAGGAAGCGGGGGTGACATTCGGCGAACTCGGCTACGAGGAATCCATCGAGCGCACCGCCCGCGCTCTGGCTCAGGGCAAGGTCGTGGGCTGGTTCCAGGGCCGCATGGAGCTGGGCCAGCAAGCCCTCGGCAACCGCTCCATCCTCGTCGATCCCCGGCGAAACGACATGAAAGAGGTCCTCAACGCCCGGGTCAAGCACCGTGAGCCGTTCAGGCCCTTTGCCCTGTCGATACTGGAGGAGGCCACCGGCCGGTTCTTCGAGCGCAGCCAGCCCTCCCCCTTCATGCTGCAGACGTACCGCCTGCGCGCGGGCGCCGAGAGGGTGATCCCGGCTCCCACGCAGGTGGACGGCACGGGTTGTGTCCAGACAGTACGTCGTGACCAGAACCCGCGCTTCTATGACCTGCTGCGCGCCTTCGAGAGACATACCGGTGTCCCCGTTCTGCTGAACACGTCCTTCAACGAGAACGAGCCGATCTGCTGCACCCCCGAAGAGGCGGTGGAGACCTTCCTCCGTAGCCGCATGGACGTGCTGGTGCTGGGAGATCTCTACGCCGAGCTGGGGGTTCCCGGAATCGAGGCGAGACGGAGCGCTGAGCACCTGGTGGCACGCAACGGTCACTAGCCGGCAGTCGTGACGAGCCGGGGTCGAACCCTTTAGATCGGCCCCCGTCGCGGCTCGGGCCGGGCCACGATGAGGTACGTCTCTTGCCCTGGAGCCGCCTCTTCCCGCACCACGCGGGGCGCGTATCCCGATTGAGAAAGGATTGCCGCGACCTGGCGCAGCCGCTGAGCACCGTGGGCTTTCACCAGCCAGGTGGAACGTCCTGAGCGCAAGATCGGGCCGGCGCCTCGCAGCACCTCGGTCTCGGCACCATCGACGTCGACCTTGACAACGTCGGGAGGGCTGCTGAGCAGCGCGTCCAACCTGGCTCGCTTTTCGCCGGGCGAGCTCCAGGCGGCGACGTTCAAAGCCCTGAGGTTGCACATCTCGCTGCGCTCGACATTGCGCACCAGGCGTCCATAGTTCCGCTGATCGGGCTCCAGGGCGACTACCTCACCTGACTTGCCGACCACGCGGGCAGCGCCCAGCGAGAAGAAACCGATGTGGGCGCCGACGTCGCAAAATGAAGCACCCGGCTCCAGCACCTGGTAGAGAATCTCCTGCATCCAGCTCTCATGGCCGCCGCGGGCGAGCTCCGCGTCAAAGCGTGGATCCATCTGCATCCACAGACCTGAGGCCATCCCGTCCGGGATCCGCGCGACGACGTCACAGTCATCGGGGAACACTCGGTGGGCAGCGCCGTGGAGCGCGGAGCCAAGACCGGGAACGCCTCTGAGCAATTGGTAGGCGAAGGCCAGCCCGGCGCTTCTCAGCAGGCCGGCCTGCAGCGTATTGAGCGTCACCGGGTCGACCGGTCGGCTCGATCCGACTAAGGAGCGGCCGGGGCCGTCGGGGCGGCTGTGCGGTCGGAGCTCGAGTCGGGGGATCTGGCACCCGCGACGGGGAGCTGCGATTCGATCCTCGCCTGGAGCTGGCCCAGGGCGGAGAGCGTGGAGTCCGCCGCGTGCGACGTTGGGTCGTCACCGAGCTTCTTCATCCCTTGGAGGAATATTCGGTGCGCCTCCTCGGCGGCACCGTGCCAGGTGAGCAAAGCACCGGTCAGCTCCTCCTCGGAGCCGTTCTCGACCGGGAGCCGCCTGCTCAACCGCTCAGGCCCGCGCTTGCCCGGAGGTCCCGCCATGCCACTGACACACCCCGCAACTCGTCAATAAGACGCGCCAGCCCGGCGTTTGGATCGAATCCTTCGCCAATTAAGTAGTCAGGCAGGTCGTGAGGAAACCGCAGCCGTCCCCGAGCGAGTGGCCCAGGACGGTTGACCCGGTCTGGTGGGCGCCTGCTAGGATGCCTGCGGCTGGCATCGAGCCGGCGGTGTTCCGGCAGCCTGAAGAATCCGCAGGGGGTAGGCGGTGCTCAGGACTAGAGCTTTGACGTCGTGCGTCCTACTGGTGGCTTTGGCGTTTCTTGGCGCCGGCTGCACGAGAGACCTCACCGTCGCGACCCGGGACGGCAACGTCGCGCTGGCCGCCGCCCCGCAAGGGCCTGCTCCTCAAGCGGCCGGCCAACCGACGGCGGCAGCGGCGGCGACCACCCCGGCGGCTGCCCCTCAGAAGGCCGCGTCCGCCCCGGCCCCCGCGAGCAGCGGCGCACATCCGGCGGTGAGCGCTACGGCGCAGAGACCGGCCGCCGCCTCGACACCGAGATCCTCGCAGCCCGTCCCCTCAGCGCCACCGGCTGCAGCAGCCGCTGCCTCCAGGCAGCAGGAGTTGTCCAATCAGGCGCGGGCGAACGCCGGGCTGGCGCCGCTGCAGTGGAACAGCTGCCTGGCCGGCGTCGCTCAGCTGCACTCGAGGGAGATGGCGCTGGCCGGCCACATCTACCACGGTGACGGCGTGCAGCGAGACCTCCAGTGCGGGCTCGGCTCAAACCGCTCCGGCGAGAACGTGGGCATGACCAGCCCCGGCATCGACGACAACCGGATCTTCGCCGGCTTCATGGCAAGCGCCGGCCACAAGGCGAACATCCTGGGTCCGTACCGATACATCGGCACCGCCTGGGTCACCGGTTCCGACGGCGCCGGCTACGTCTCCGTGGAGTTCGCGAGCTAGCCCTGTCTTTGATGCTGGGCGATCTTGCCGGCGACGATTGCCGCGTCTTCGCCCACGCCTACCAGTAGCGACGACTTCCGCTTTCGGAGAAAGTGGACGCCCGCGAAGTAAAGCCCCGGCACTGACGTGCTGGCTCCGTCCACCTGGAGTGGGAAGCCGAGGCTGTCGAAAGCGTCCGCAAAGTGCAGCCAGGAGGTGTAGTCGGGCCGAAAGCCGCCGGCGAAGATGACCGCGCCGAAGCCCTCGAGGTTGAGCCGTTCGGGCGCGGCACCGTCGAACGGTTCGGGATCCTCGATGTCGGGGGGCGGAAAGCCGCGCGCGGCGGCCAGCTCCCGGACCAGACCCATGAACTCCCCGCGGCGTTGGTCGCCCCAGGCGACGCTCTCTGCCAGATCGGGCGCAAAACCGGCGAACCGGCCCTCGGCGCCGAGGAGGTGCCCGAGCAGCGTCACGCCCAGCCTGCGCAGCGTGCGCTGGTGGAGGTCGTGTCCGCCGCCGTGGCCCGTGGCGATGATGTTGGCGGCCAGTCTTGCCCCCGGGTTCGGCAGCGAAGAGACGGGCGCGTCGAGGAAGCCGGTCTCGAGCGCCCACCAGACAAGGTCATGCTCGCCCAGCCGGCGCGGCGCCCACGGCGCCCGCCCGCAGGCAAGGAACACGTCTCGGCCCGCTTCGTGCAGCTCCTCGGCGACCTGGCAGCCGGACTGACCGCTGCCGACCACGAGCACCGAGCCGGGTGGAAGCGCGGCCGGATTTCGGTAGTGGTCGACGTCCAGTTGAAGCAGCCGGGCGGGCAGCGTGGAAGCGGCGGCCGGCCGGTGGGGCCGCTGGTAGGCTCCGGTCGTGAGCACCACGCTCCGGGCCCGCAGGTCGCCCTCAGAGGTGGTGAGGAGGAAGCCGTCCTCCCCGGTGCGTTCGACGGCCTGCACCTCGACGCCCTCGCGGAGCGGAGCGCGGACCGCCTCCGCGTAGCGCTCCAGAGAGGTGACGACCTCGTCGCGGGACATGTACCCGTGCGGGCTGTCCCCGTCGTACGGATTGCCAGGGAGCTGGACGGACCAGTTTGGCGTGACCAGGCAGAAGCTGTCCCAGCGATCCCGCCAGGTCTGACCGACCCGGCCTCGTTCGAGGACCACGTGCTCCAGTCCTGCTTCGCTCAGGTGGTGGCTGACGGCAAGGCCGGCCTGTCCGCCGCCCACCACCGCCACCTCGACGCTCTGTCCCATTTTCGCGGGAGTGTAGGGCACCTCCTTCCGCTATTCCTCCGCTATTCCCGCACGCGGGCTTCCCGGCGCATCTGCTCGTAGCCGGGGCCTCGATCCAGGAGAGGCCGGTCGCGGGGCGGGCGGCGGACAGCCTCGATCTCGCCGTCCCTCACCGCCACGCCGTAGTCGAGCGCGGCGGACTCGGGCGACACCAGGCCCCGCCGCACGTCCTGGAGGACCAGCTCCGGTTCCCTCTGGAAGGGATCGCCCCAGCCTCCGCCGCCAGTGGTCCGCAGGCGGAGCAGCGTTCCGGCCGGCAGCGGCACGTCGTCGTTGAGCCCGGGCAGCACCTTGCCGTCGACCGACGCCTGATATGGCAGTCCGGCGGCGCCGCCGGCCAGCCCGTAGCAGCCCAGCCGGGCCCTGTCCGCGGTGGAGACGAAGTACGCGTCGCGGAGCAGCCTGATGTGCTTGTCGTAGCCGAGGCCGCCGCGCCGCTTGCCCGGGCCGCCCGAGTCGGTGGCCAGCGCCAGCTTCTCGACGCGCACGGGGAAGCGCGTCTCCGTGAACTCTGCAGGCAGGTTCTTGGAGTCCGGGACGATATGGATGGCGTCGGAACCGTCGGCGTAGGAGCGGCCGCCGGAGCCACCACCGAGCACCTCCCGCAGCAGGTACCAGCGACCCTCTGCGTCCTTGCCGTGGATGCCCCAGTAGCGGATGGTCTCCTGGTCGGCCGGCATACGACCGCCTACGGCCTGGGCCAGGCAGCCCGCGAAAACGCCGAGCAGGCGCAGGATCAGGAACGAGCGCGCGTTGGTGGGCGCCGGGAACTCCGGCGTCACCAGGGTGCCCTTGGGCGGAAACCGCAGCTCGAGCACCTCACAGACCCCCTCATTGATATCCAGCTCCGCCGCCCGCTCGGGGGAATCCGCCAGGTTGCGAAGGATGCAGGCCATCCACTTCCGCAGGAAGAGGCCCTCCGCGTAGTCGCCGGCGTGGTTGATCGGCCCCCGCGCCTGCGGCCCGGTGCCGGCCAGGTCGCAGACGATACGGTCGGCCGTCTTGGTCATCGTCATGTGGAGGACGTGCAGGCGGGGCGGCTCCACGCCGTCGTGCTCGATGTAGTCCTCGAATGAGTAGGTGCCGTCCGGGATCCTGGGCAGAATCTCGCGCCGGAAGGTGTCCGCGCAACGCTCGACCAGCGCGTCGAAGCAGGCGGCCAGCATTCGCGAGCCGTAGCGGCGGAAGAGCTGCTGAAGGCGGCGGGCGCCCATCTGGCAGGCGGCCACCTCGGAGTCGAGGTCGCCGGCAAAGGATTCCGGCGTCCTGGAGTTGCGGACGATCACGCGGTAGAGGTCGTCGTTGCGCCGGCCCTCGCTGAAAAGCCGGACCGGCGGCACCATCAGGCCCTCCTGGAAGGCCGAGATGGCGTGGGCCGGCATCGAGCCGGGCACCATGCCGCCGATGTCGTCGTGGTGCCCGAAGGCCTGCACGAAGGCAACCACCTGGCCCTCGTGGAAGACCGGGACGGTGGTGGTCAGGTCGGGAAGGTGCCCGACCGAGCCCTCGGAGAGGTAGACGTCGTTGTGGTAGAAGACGTCGCCCTCCTTCATCGTCTCCAGAGGGAAGTCGCGCACCACGGGCTGCACCATGGCGGAGTAGGAGCGACCGGTCAGTTTGCGGCAGCGGTGATCGTGGATGCCGGCCCGGTAGTCGTGCTGGTCGCGGATCATGGGCGAGCGAGCGGTCCGCTCGATCGCAGCCTCGACCTCGGCCTCGACCGAGGCCAGCGTTCCCTCCACGATCTGGAGCACGATCGGGTCGACCTCCGGCCTCTTCCCCATCGCGACCGCCGACCCTTCGCCCTCGCTCACCGATCGCCCCCCGACCGGCGCAGCACCAGGTTGCCAAGGCCGTCCACCTCGAAGTCGAACGAGCTGTTGACGACAGTGGTGGAGCCGTACTCGTCGATGACGGCCGGGCCATTGCCTCGAAAGCCGGCCGGGAGGTCGTCGCGGCGATAGCGGCCCGACACCGGGCGCGGCGGGGCGCCCCGCGCGCGACCTGCGGGGCCCGGCGCTCGCAAAGTCGGGCGCTCGATCAGCCCCACGCCTGTGACCTTCCAGTTGACGAACTCGACGACCTCCGCATGCCGGTAGGAGTAGCCGTAGATCCGCTCGTGGGCCTCGTGAAAAGCCTCCGCTGCGCGCTCCGGATCGAAGGGATGGCCGGCGGCGATCGCGATCTCGTGGGCTTCACCGAGGTAGCGCGCATCGATGCTGCGCAGCAGCCGGACCCGGTCTTCGGGAACGCCCTGGGCGTGCAGGGAGGCCGCCGCCTCCTCCTCCAGGCGGGCAAAGGTTCCAGACACCTCTTCCGGGTCCACCTCGTCGTGCCTCTGTACCAGGGTCGCGACGTAGTCGTCCTTGAGGTCCACGGCGAGCAGGCCGAAAGCCGAGACGTTGCCTGGACTGGGAGGCACGAGGACCGTCTCCAGGCCCAGTATTACAGCGATGTCGCAAGCCTGAAGCGGACCGGCTCCGCCGAAGGCGACCAGGGTGTCTCCAGCCGGGTCGACGCCGCGCTTAACGGTGAGCTGCCTGACGGCGTTCGCCTGGTTGTGGGCGGAGAGCTCCAGGATGCCGCGGGCTGCCGCCTCGGCCGAGATGCCGAGGGCGTGGGCGATGCGGCGCAGACCCTGACCGGAGAGTTCCGGCTGCAGCCGCACCGCCCCGCCGGCCAGCTCGCCGGGCAGCTGGCCCAGGTGCAGGGCCGCGTCGGTCACCGTCGGTTGGTCGCCACCGCGCCCGTAGGCCATGGGCCCGGGAACCGCCCCGGCGCTGCGGGGTCCGACGCGGAGCCCGCCCTCGGGACGAACCCAGGCGATGGAGCCGCCGCCGGTGCCCACCGAGACGATGTCGATCATCGGCATACGGACCGGGAAGCCGCCGACCCGACCCTCCCGCGTGAGATGAGGCTCGGCGCCCTCGACCAGGCAGGCGTCGGTCGAGGTGCCTCCCGTGTCGATTGTGATGACGCGCTCGAAGCCCGCCTGCTGCGCGAGCCAGGACGCTCCCAGCGCTCCTGCAGCCGGACCGGAGAGGGCGGTCGAGATCGGCCGCCGGGCTACGGCTGCGGCGGGCATGACGCCGCCGTTCGATTTCATGATCAGCAGCGGAGCCCCAGGGGCGACCTCGCGAAGCCGCTCCTCCGCCCGGCCCAGGTAGCCGGCGACGTGGGGCTTGACGAAGGCGTCCACCAGCGTTGTGACGGTCCGTTCGTACTCGCGGTACTCAGGCCAGACCTCGGAGGAGACCGAGACGATCAGGTCCGGATACTCCTCCAGCAGGATCTCCCGCATGCGCAGTTCATGGGCCGGGTTGGCGTAGGAGTGGAGGAGACAGACGCCCACCACCTCCACACCCGCCTCCCGGAGTGAACGCGCGCAGGCGCGCGCATCCTCCTCGTCGAGCGGCGTCACGACCTGCCCCCGGTGGTCGAGCCGTTCGGTCACCTCCCACACTCGCTCGAGGGGAACGATCCTTTCCGGCTTCACCCAGAAGTAGGAGTTGCCGTACCCGGAGGGCACGCTCTGGCGCGCTATCTCGAGCACGTGGCGGAAGCCGCGGGTGGTGACCAGGGCCAGGCTCTGGAAGCGCTCTTCGAGCATGGCGTTGGTGGCCACGGTGGTGCCGTGAGCGACGGAGACCACCGCGCCGCCAGCGCGGGCCAGGGAGAGGGCCTGGCTCATACCCTCGACCAGTGCTCGCGCCGGGTCAGCCGGAGTGCTGGGGAGTTTGAGCCGCCGCGCCTCGCCGTCGTCCTCGAGCAAGACCAGATCGGTGAAGGTGCCCCCGGTGTCGATTCCAACTCGCACGGCCAGCAGCTTATCCCGGGTGCGCACTCCGGCAAAGGGAGCCTGTTAAGGCCGGTGGGCGATGCGGGAGGGCGGCCCCCCCGATTGATCAGGCACGCGCGAAGGCTCGTAGACCCGATGTGGCGCGAATCTGGATCTGGCAGGGAGAGGAAGGCGATGCCGTCCCCTTCTCCACCGGGGCCGCGATCACAGACCACGATCCCAGCTTCAGTCTGGATGCCTTCATTCCCTTTGCCGAGGCGGTCTTCCTGCGCGTCAACCGCGCGCGAGCGGGCGGCGCCCTCGGCCAGGTCCGCCATGTGCTCGGCGACGGGCTCTGGCAGGAGTTCCAGGCCGAGGGCCCGAGACCGGAACGGGCTGGCCTCCTCGCGACCGGCAGCGAGGCGACCAGGTCAGGCCAGGATGGGAGCTGGGACACGGTGGTGATTCGCTTCACGGCGCGGACCGCGGGGCGTCGCGGCCGCCCGCTGATGGAGGACTGGACCTTTCAGCGGCCGGTCACCAAACCCGTGCCGACACAGGAGCAGGCGGCGTTCACCGCAGCTCCGGAGTCTGGCGCGGAGGCGGAAGAGTGCCCCGTCTGCGGCGCTCCGCTCTCGCTGACCGACGAGGGAAGCTGCCGCTACTGCGGAGCCTCCGCCCGCGGCGGCCTCGGGGGCTGGCGCCTGGTCCGGACGGCTGCGGCGCGAAGGGCAGCGGCAGCACAGCCGATCGAGCTGAGATCAGCCTCGCGGAAGGGCTCCCGGCTCGGCCTCCTCGCACCCCTGATAGTGGCGGCGGTGCTCCTGCCCACCGCTTTCGCCCTCGTGGCCACAGGAGAGGTTGCCCGCGTGGTGCATCCCAGCACCAGCCTGCTCTCGAGCCAGGGGAGCTTTACAGGGGGGGTGAGCGGCGAAGCGGCGGGGACGATCACGATGCTCGGAGGTCCCAGCGGACCATGCAGCTCCAGGACCAGACACGCCACCGGCCTCATTTTCAGCGAGACCGAGAACTCGGACGGAGGGAAGAAGTTTCTCACCGTCCACGTCAACCTGCCCCCTGGCAGGGAAGGTCCTGGGACCTATGACCTCAAAGAGGTTCCGCTGCAGCTGGACGCCAGCTACTCTTTCTCTCCCGACCAGGCGGGCAGACAGGCGGGCAAGGGGGTCGAGGCTCAAGCCTGGAGGACTCAGCCGGGGACGACCAGGGCGGTGCTCGTGATCCGGCCTGACGCCTCAGGCAGCCTGACGGCCAGCGGGCTGATGCCGAGGGCCCCTCGGCCAGCCGGCAGCTCGCTGGCCGAGCCGCTGAACTTCACCGTCTCCTTCTCTTGCCGCTGAGCGGCAGGGACAGACAAAAAGTAGGGGGACCCGGTGGTCCCCCTGCAGTCTTTAACGGTGGGCAGCCCTGGTCAGACGGGTGACCGGCTGCCGCTGACGGATCGCAGGACGACTACCAGGATCACGGCGCCGATGAAGGCGACGATGATGCTGCCGATCAGTCCCACGCTGCCGTGGATGAAGAGGCCGACGATGAAGCCGCCGATCAAGGCACCGATCAGACCCACAACCAGGTCACCGACGATGCCATAACCGCCGCCTTTCATCACCAGCCCGGTCAGCCAGCCGGCGATCAGCCCAACGATGATCCAGGCGATTATGCCTCCGGGGCTCAGGTCCATAGCTCGTTTACACCTCCAGGAACTCTCGAGTAATCCTCGCCGAGTAAGCGTAGAAAAGCCCCATGACCAATGTCAATCTTTCTGACAGCCAGTCGAGGGGCATGTTCTCGGCGAGGTCCGCGCCCAGGCCGCCGGTCGGCGGCGGTCAGGCCGCCCGCGCCAGCATCCGGAGCGGTCAATCATGATACTCCTCACCTACAAGTTGACCTACAAGTTGACCTGTCTGAAAACCTGCTAGCAAAGCTATCCACTTCTCTGCTAGGGTCCTTATGAGTGAGGGTCCTGGGAATCAATGCGGTCTTTCACGATCCCGCGGCTTCGCTGATCCTGGATGGACGCATCGTCGCCGCGGCCGAGGAGGAGCGATTTTCGCGCCGGAAGCACGGCAAGCGGCCGGTCCCGTTTGCAACCTGGGAGCTGCCTGAGCAGGCGGCGGCCTGGTGCCTGGCCGAGGCTGGACTGGAGCCGGCGGAGCTCGACGCCGTCGCCTACTCCTACGACCCGGCGCTGGCGCAGCAGCCTACCGGGGACATAACCGCCGATGCCTGGGAGGGGCTGCGCACCCTCTACGCGCTGAGGGCGCCCCGCTTCCTGGCTACCGCGCTCCCGGGGCTCGATCCGGCCCGCGTGCGCTTCGTCCCCCACCACGTCGCCCACGCGGCGTCCGCCTACCTGGCGGCGCCGTACCAGCGCTCGGCGGTGCTGGTGCTGGACGGCCGAGGCGAGCGCGCTTCCTACCTCGCCGGGCATGCCGTGGACGGCCGGCTCCGGGTGCTTGCGGTGCAGGAGCTGCCCCACTCCCTCGGCCTGCTCTACGAGGAGGCGACCGAGCACCTTGGCTTCCTCCGCTCCTCTGACGAGTACAAGGTGATGGCTCTTGCGGCCTACGGCGAACCTGTCCACCTGCCCCTGATGCGGGAGAAGGTGCGGACCCTCCCCGGCGGCCGCTTCCAGGTCGACAGGGTCGACTGGGAGACCCTGGCGCCCGCCCCCAACGGCCACAACGGCGGCCGTGAGACGGAACATTGGGGCCCTGCCCAGGCCAACCTCGCGGCCAGCGTGCAGGCCCGGCTGGAGGAGGTCCTCCTGGAGCTGGCCCGGTGGCTTCACGCCGAGACCGGGGAGGCCGCCCTGACCATGTCCGGCGGCGTCGCCCTCAACTGCGTGGCCAACGGCCGCATCGCCTCGCAGGGCCCCTTCCGCGAGGTCTGGGTCCAGCCCGCGTCGGGCGACTCCGGCACCGCTCTGGGAGCGGCTCTCTACGTGGCCCGAGAGGCAGGCGACCAGATCCAGCCGCTGACTACGGCGGCGCTCGGTCGAGGTTTCGAGGCCGGTGAGCTGGAGCACGCCCTGAAGGTGGCGAGAGTCTCCTACCAGCGGCCCGGCGACCTGTCCGCGGCGGTGGCCAAGATCCTCGCGTCGGACGGCGTGGTGGCCTGGTTCCAGGGCCGCAGCGAGTTCGGCCCGCGGGCCCTGGGGCATCGCAGCCTGCTCGCCAACCCGGCCCGCGCCGACAACCTCTCCCGCCTCAACGACATCAAAGGACGCGAGCAGTTCCGGCCTATCGCTCCCATGGTCCTGGAAGAGCGCGCTCCGGAGATCTTCTCGGGCCGGCTACCGAGCCCTTACATGCTCTTCACGCATCGGGTCAATGCGGAGTGGCGAGAGCGCATCCCGGCCGTGGTCCACGTCGACGGCAGCGCCCGCATCCAGACCGTCAGCCGCGATGAGGAGCCGCTGGTGGCCCGCATGCTGGATGCCTTCGAGGCTCGCACCGGTCTGCCGGTGGTGGTGAACACCAGCCTCAACACCGCCGGGCGGCCCATGGTCGACGACCCTCGCGACGCCCTGGAGTGCTTCGGCTCGGCGCCCGTGGACGCGCTAGCGCTGGGTCCCTTCCTGATCAAACGCGAGGGAGGGCCCGGGTCCTTGTGACGCAGTCAATCGATGTGGTCGTCCCGACGTCGGGGCGGCCGGCACTCGGTCGACTACTGCTCTCGCTGGCCGCCGCGGAAGGACCGCGTCCCGGCCGCGTGATCGTGGTCGACGACCGTGTCGACCGCAGCCGGCCTCTTGCTCTGGAGGCTGCGGACCTGCCGGTGGAAATCGTGGAGGGCCACGGCCGCGGCCCCGCCAGCGCTCGCAACATCGGCTGGCGCGCGTCCACCGCGGATTGGATCGCCTTTCTCGACGACGACGTCGTCTGCAGCGCCGGCTGGCTGGACGCGCTTCGAGCCGACCTGGCGGACCAGCCCGCGGCGGTGGGAGGCAGCCAGGGACAGATCGTTGTGCCACTGCCGGAGAACCGCCGGCCGACGGACTGGGAGAGGCAGGTCAAGGGACTGGAGGGTGCAGCCTGGGCGACCGCCGACATGGCCTACCGGCGCTCGACGCTGGCGGCGCTGGGCGGCTTCGACGAGCGCTTCCCACGTGCCTACCGGGAGGACGCCGACCTGGCGTTGAGGGCCGAGGAGGCCGGCTGGCGGCTGGTGGCCGGCCGCCGCCGCGTAGAGCACCTGGTACCGGAGCCCAGAGGCTGGGAGAGTCTGCGCCGGCAGCGCGGCAACGCCGATGACGCGCTCATGCTGCGCCGCCACGGCCCCGGCTGGCGGCGGCGGATCGGCGGCGGCCGGGGGCGCCGGGTCCAGCACCTGGCGACCGCGGGCGCCCTCCTGCTCGCGCTGGGTGCCGCGTTCGGCGAGCACAGGCGGCTGGCGGCTGCGGCAGGCGGCCTCTGGCTGGCCAGCACCGCCGAGTTCGCCGGACGCCGCATCGCGCCTGGTCCCCGCAGCACTCCTGAGGTCGTCGAGATGCTGGTGACGAGCGCCGCGATTCCGCCGCTGGCGAGCTGGCACTGGCTGCGTGGCCTCGCCCGGCACTTCCGGCCCCGGCGCCGCCTGGCGGTGCTCTTCGATCGCGACGGGACCCTGGTCGAGGACGTTCCTTACAACGGGGATCCCGCGCTGGTCAGGCCCCGCGCCGGGGCACGCGCTGCGCTGGACCGGCTGCGGCGGGAGTCGGTGCCGATCGCGGTCGTCTCCAACCAGAGCGGGGTGGCTCGGGGAGTGTTGACCCACGCCCAGGTGGAGGCAGTGAACCGCCGCGTCGAGGAGCTCCTGGGACCGATCGGCACCTGGCTGGTCTGCCCGCACGGTCCCGACCAGGGCTGCGACTGCCGCAAGCCGCGGCCCGGCCTGGTCCTGAGGGCGGCCGACCGCCTCGGCCTGCCTCCCCGGCGCTGCGTCGTTGTGGGCGACATCGGAGCCGACGTCGAGGCCGCGCGCGCCGCCGGAGCCAGGGGCATCCTGGTCCCCACGCCGGTCACCCGGCCGGAGGAGATCGCCGCCGCCCCGGAGGTCGCCGCCGACCTGGAAGCCGCGGTGGACCGGCTGCTGAGATGAGCGCCGGCGGCCGCCCCCACGCGCTCGTCGCCCGCCTGGACAGCGCCGGCGACGTGCTGCTGCAGGGCCCGGCGCTGCGGGCGGTGGCCGCCGGTTCCGGCCGGGTCAGCTTTCTCTGCGGCCCCCGGGGGGCGGCCGCCGCGGAGCTGCTGCCGGGCGTCGACGAGGTGCTGGTCTTCCGGGCCGAGTGGATCGACCCCGAGCCGCGGCCGATCTCAAAACCAGCGATCGACGACCTGGTGGGGCGGGTCGCCGGGCTCCGGCCCGACCTGGGCATCATCCTCACCTCCTTCCACCAGAGCCCGCTCCCGCTGGCGCTGCTGCTCCGGCTCGCCGGTGTCCCCCGCCTGGCGGCCATCAGCGACGACTACCCCGGCTCGCTGCTCGACGTCCGCCACCGGCTGCCCGAGAACCTGCACGAAGTCGAAAGGTCCCTCTCCCTGGCCCG
>CATPBP010000163.1 GCA_955652675.1 Candidatus Dormiibacterota bacterium | reverse complement strand
CTATTAGGGAAACTCTACTCGCAGAGGGGAGGTCTTAGACCTTGGGGGCCGGGGTCGGGCTCTGGGACGGGGCCTGCGCGGGGGCCTGGGCGGGAGCCTGGCCGTTGTTCTCTGCAGCCTCGCGCGCAGAGCTCTCAGAGCCTTCGTGGGTCGCGTCTTCGTTGGGCTTCCCGGCGCCGCGACTTCCCGCCTGGCCGGAGTCCTCGGCCGTCTCCCGCGCCGTGCTCTCCGAAGTCTCGTGGGTGGCATCCTCGTTGGACTTGGCGGTGCTCGAGCCGGGGCTGGTGGTTGCCGCAGCATTCACGGCGGTGGAGGCCGCACTCGCGGCGATCGGCCCAAAGAGGGCGGCGCCGACGATACCTCCCAGCAGCATCGCTCCGCCGATCGCGCCTCCCACGATTGCCGTACGCATTCGTCTCATCGTGTCCCCTTTCAATACTGGTTCGTCGTTTTTGTCAACAGAGGTCCAAACGCTAGCCGCCCTGCCTCGGAAAGGGCTGCAATTCAGCTGTGAATTGGCTGAGAAGTGGGCCGCGCCTCGCCTTAACCGGCGAGCAGCCCGATCCCCAGGGCGACCACCCCCACTGCGAGCGAGATCGCGCCCAGGTAGAGCACGAGGATCAGGCGGCTCGGCTTCTCCGTTCTGCGCCCGGCCGCCGAGAGAAAGAACCCCGCGGGCATGAGGATGGCTGCGGCCGGTACCAGGTCGCGGGCCAGCAAGGCCAACGGGCCGGCGAGGCGGACTCAAGCAGCCCGATCGCGGTTTCACTGACGCGGCTGGGACACTGCACCCATGTGCTTGAGTTGCATCGAGTGACAAATCTGGGCTTTCCCAGGACAGTATTCATGCAGCGTTCATCCGCGCCCCCGAGGGTTTGCGCGTGCATTTCCCACTCCACATCCGCCCACGTCCACCTCAGAACGAATTGCTCTGCAACGGCGGAGGCTTCGCCGGCTTTGGCGGCGGCCCGAACTCTTCCCACGTGCTTCTGGCACCGCAGTGCGAGCAGGAACGGGACCGATGAAAAAGCTCACCGCACCCCTGCTTGGCATCAGCATCATCCTGGCCGCCTGCGGGCCGCCCGCCCCTTCTCAGATCAGCTCGTCAAGCGGGGCTGCGAAGAGTCCGTCAGCCGTTTCCAGCAGAAGCGGCAGTGCGCTTCCCCACGTATTCCTGATCGTGATGGAGAACAAGAGCTATCCGGGTCCCCTCACCGCCCCGTACACGAAGTCTCTGGCAAGCAGCTTCGGCGTACTCGAGAACTATCACGCGGTTGCCCATCCCAGTCTGCCGAACTACCTTGCCCTGACCTCCGGGTCAACCTGGGGCATCACTAACGACGCCTATCACCGGCTGCCCGCGACCCAGGATCTCGGCCACCAGCTGACCGGCGCCGGCGTACGCTGGCGCGCCTACATGGAGGACATGGGGCCCAACTGTTTGAAGAACGCCGGCCTGTACGTGGTCAAGCACAACCCCTTCGCCTACTACGGAGGAGCCTGTCCGTCGAGCGTGGTGCCTTTCGATCAGCTCTCCACAGATCTGGCCGGCAACACGCCGAACCTGGCCTGGATCACGCCCAACCTCTGCAACGACACCCACGACTGCAGCCTGGAGACGGGCGACCGCTGGCTCAGCAACACGGTCCCCCTGATCACCGGATCCCGTGCCTGGCGGGAGGGCGGCGTCCTCTTCATCGTCTGGGACGAATCCGAAGGCGGGCAGAAGAACCAGGTCCCGAGTCTGGTCGTGGCGCCCAACCTGGGCTGGCACACCTTGCCGGCACCGTTTGACCACTACTCGCTCCTCGCCACCGTCGAAGACAGACTCCAGGTCCCCCGACTCGGTCTGGCAGCGGGAGCCCAGCCGATCCCGCTTGGTTCTGCCTAGCGCCCGTAGATGAGGATGGTCGGCCCGGCCCGCTCGAGCTTGCCGAAGCCCCAGATGGGCACGTAGAAGCTGTCGATCGGGTCGTAGATCCCACCTTCTGCTGTACCGGGGCTGAAGGTGGCCAGAAGCGGCCGGCCGGCCACCCGCCCCGGGGGTCCCTGGCCGGGCACCTTCGAGCCGACTACCAGGTAGTCGGCGTCTCCGTCCACCATCCGGTAGCGCGTGGTGTAGCGGCCCTGCATGAAGCCTGCCGCCAGTGGATCGTCCACCCAGCGCCGGTTTTGGTCGACCATCGCCTGGTCATAAAAGGGGCTCACGTAGTAGGACGCCTGGATGGATGCGCCGGCCGGGGCGTTCTGCTGGAGCCAGCTGGCCGCCAGGCGCCTGGTGTCGGTTGCGGCCAGCAGCCGGTCGCCGCTCGCCGAAGCCCATAGCGATGGCAGCAGGAGGAGCAGGCCGATGCCCAGCGCGGGTCCGGTCAGGCGGCGAGGGATCGCCGGCAGCAGGCCTCCGCCCAGAATGGCGAGCGCCGGAATCAGGGGAAGGAGGTAGCGCCAGAAGACCTCGCGGCTGGCACCGACGAGCAGGAGGTAGGCGAGGACGAAGGCGGCCAGTCCCAGATCGACCGGTCCGCGCCGGCGCAGGGCGGCAGCCACGCCGCCGAGTGCCAGGGCATAGGCGCCCAGGCCGAGTCCGAAAGGCAGGGTCACCACCGGGTGGTAGAACCAGCCCAGGGAAGTCCCATAGTCGTTTGCGAAGCCGCGGCGCCCCAGGTAAGCCAGGCCGTCTGCGTACGCGGCCGGGTGTAGGAACATCACCAATCCCGCAATCAGGAAGGCGACGGCCGCACCGCCAACGGCGGCGGCGCAGAGCCGGAGCCTGAGCTCTGCCTGGAGCGCCATGGCCAGTACGAAAACGAGGCTCAAGCCGCCTGTGAACTTTGCCGCCGCGGCGAGACCGCAGAGCGCTCCGGCAAGCGCGAAGCCACGGGGCCTCCGAGCGACGATGCCGGCGAGGAGCGCGGAGGCCACCAACATCGTTTCGAAGCCGTCGATGGTCCCCATGTGCGCCTGGCGTACGGCCAGGGGCGAGAGTGCCGTCATGAAGGCCGCTAGAATGCCCGCCGCGTCGCCGTACGCGCGGCGGGCGCCCAGAAAGACCAGTCCCACCGTCGCCACGAAGGCGGCGGCTGAGATCACCCGGCCCGTGAGGTAGGCGCCGCTGGGATCGCCGCCGGCCGCGGCCATGACGTTGCCGGTCAGCTTCAAGGCCAGAGCCACCACGTAGAAGACCAGCGGTGGCCAGTTGCTGAACAGCGGATCGAGGCTGCCCTCGACGGCCATGCGCACGGCGCGGCCTACCACAACCTCCTCGTCGGGCCGGAACAGGAAGGGAAGGCCGAAACCGATCCCCCAGCCGGCCAGGATCGCCGCCGCCACCATTGCGCTCAGCCCCGCCAGGGGGACGGCCAGCGTGCTGAGCCTGCGCCGTCCATCCCTGCGGATAGCGGGCATGCCGCGGCTCTCAACTTGTGTTCCGGCCTCCCGGGTGAGGTCGTCGCCGATCACAGCGTCAAATATCACCACCTGGGAGGGGCAAAAGTCGAAACGTGGGCAGATTGCCAGGCTGCCCTGGCTGATGCTGACCGGCCGGCCGCTGGTCAGCTTCTGGCGTCCGGAGCCGCAATATGCCGGCTAGGCCACCAGTCGTTGCAGGGTCGCGAAGGCGAAGCTCGCCACGAGATAGAGCCCGAAATACCCAGCCAGTGCGATCAGCGTGACGCCCCTGAGTGAGAGAGTGCGCGCCAACCCGGTGAATGGTCGCAGGAGTGGATCCGAGACTCGGTCTATGAAGCGCACTGCCGGGTGCCAGGGGCTCGGATTGAAGACGGACATCACCAGGCGCAAGCCGACCAGCAGTGCCAGCAGCAGAGTGACGGCGAGGACGATCTGAGCGACCACACCGACTACGACAGAGAGAACCGAGACGCCGTTGCCGCTGCCCAATGAGCCGATCAGTGTGCTCAGTGCCCTCAGTACGACAATGGCGACAAGCGGTGAGAAATCAAATCCGGCGATTGAAGGCACAACGCGCTGAAAAGGCCGCAAGACCGGGTCGACCAATGCATGCAACAGACGCACGAGAGGATGCCAGGGTCGGATCCCGGGCAGCCAGGAAATGATCACGGAGGCGACGATGAGAAGCGTCTCGATCCAGATGGCAGCGACCACCAACTGAACCATCGCGTGCACGATCACTAGATCAGTGTAGCGATCCAGATGAACAATTTATGAAGGCCGGAGCTCGAAACTGGAGCGAGGCACGCGTTGAACCTGCGCGACCGCGTCGTTGGCCCGACCGGGTAGCATGGAACCAGGCGCCACAATCTCAGGCGCTCTCAGTTCACCGGGCGTTCATCTCGACCGGTCGCTGAGCCAGGGCGGCGTTGGGTTTCCTTTACAGACACCTCGCGCGCCCAACGCCGGCAGTTGTCGCATGGAGACGAGATGGGTTTTTCGCTAAGAGACAGGGTCCGTCGAGGACGGGTGGTCAGGGCGGCCCTCGCCGGGGGGATCCTCCTCGTTCTGCTGACTGTTCAGAACGACATCATGGCTCTCGCTCCTCGAAGATACGAGGCGCTGGTTCGGCTGGCCCTGCTCGCCGTCGCGGTGGCGCTGGGCGCGATGGTGGTCCGCGACGTGGTCAGCGCCGTGTTCCGCCGCACCGACCGGCAGGCGGTGGTCATGTGGCGGAACCTCACGAGCTGGACGCTTTACGGCCTGATCGGTCTTTTGATCGCTTCGGCACTCGGCGTCAACCTCTCTGGATTCCTGGTCGGCGGAGCCATTCTCGGCGTGATCGTGGCGACCGCATCGCAGGCATCCCTCGGCAACTTCTTCGCGGGCCTGGTCCTCATGTTCGCCCGCCCTTACCGGGTGGGCGATTCGATCCGGCTGAGGGGCCCGATCGGGGGTAGCGTCGAGTTCGAAGGCACGGTCGTCGACATGGGGGCGCTCTACACGACGCTGCGTACCGCCACCGGCGAGACCCTCAAGCTGCCCAACAGCGGCGTCGTCACCTCTGCGCTGGTGATGGGCGAAGCACCGCTCCAGGCCGAGGTCGAGGTCGAGATGCCTCCCAACACCTCCCTCAAGCCGGTCGAGGAGATGGTCAGGAAGCGGCTTGGGCAACCGGGAGCATGGATCTCGATCAGACCGCAGACGCTCAAGGCCCTCGACCAGACCACGCTCGTCTGCAAGGTGGAGGTCCGGTCGCAAACTCCGGTAGAGCCGATGGCCCTGGCCGAGGCACTGATCGAGGCGTTGGGCCAGAGCGGCGCCGGACATGGCGCCAACGGCCAGGCGACTCCGACCTCCGGCGCCGCCTGAAGATCCCTGCCCGCAAGAGAGAATTCCCTGCTTAGGGCGCCGGTTCGTGTGCTGGCACCAATTAAGCCATCGATTTCTCGGCCCACTGCACTGTTGGACTCCCGACCCCCCGGCCATAGATTGGGCGCAGGCATCGAATCGTGAGGGAAGGCGCGCGTGTCAGCTCAGGGCATGCGCGAGGCGAGGCGGTACGGCTCGCCAGGCGAGCGTCGCGATGACCAGGCAGCTGCGTGAAGGAGGTGGACGGTGTTCAACCGAATACTGCTTCTGCTCGTTCGTTGAGGCGCCTCCGGCGCGGCGCGACGGCTGCGCGGCCCGTCCGTCTGAAGTGCCTCTTTCGTGCGGCGCACCACGCGTTGTGCTCCCGGTCACCCAGGGCAAGACGTGAGGGACGCGATGCTATGTCAAGTTAGTGACCGTTGAGCGCTGCGCCTGCCGGCTGTCCCTTCCACACCGGACACGCAAACCGCCGCTCAATACCGCCGCGCCCGCGGCGGGCCGGCCCCCAGCAGCCGGCGGCGCGCGGCCGACCAGGCCGCCCGCACGGCGGTCGAAGCTGATCCGCTGTCGCGCGCCAGCACCTTGAACCAAGCGCCGGCGCCGGAAGGGAGCTCGCTCCAGCCGGCGTGTGCGTCGCACTCAGTGTCGAGCTCAGCTTCGAGGCCGCGCCAGTTGAATCCCTTCTTGATCACAAAGAGCGTGCCAAGCGCCTCGTAGCTTCCCATCAGGCCGAAGTGAAGCCGACCTTCCTCCGGCCGCAACTCCAGCCGGTCCCGGACCAGCAGCCGGCCGTCCGGCCGGCGGACCTCGAGGTTGCTTTCCACCGACTCATATCGCAGGCGTTCGCCGCGCGCGGCACGTCCCGGCGCCACGACCTCGCCAACCACCAGCACGCCATCCTCGTGGACCACATGAGTAGCCTCCGCTACGACGCGAGCACCCGCGTAGGGAATCAGTGGATCGGGGAGGTACTCGAGATAGGCGCCCTCCGCAACCTCGAAGGCCACATGAAGCTCGCCGGCGCCGTCGCGCATGGCGTAGACACGAGCGGCGGAGGTGGTCTCTGAATGCTGAGGCGGGCCCCGGCCACGGTTTGCACTTCGAGCACGAGCCGGTCGCCCTGCAAGATGCCGCCGCCGGGGTTGGCCAGGAGGACTGTGGCCAGGTCTGGGAGAGCCTGATCGATCCAGTGCGTGCGAAGCACCCTGAGCTGACCCTCGCTGTGAGCCCGAATCAGCCGGGTTCGGCCACCGGCGGGAGTTGCCAGCAGCCGCGCCAGGCCCGTCGTCCGGCCCGTTGCCCGGCCGTCTCGGACCGGCTCGTCAGTGGGAGTGAGCGCGGTGATCTGCACGGTGAGCCCGGGCCCAATCCAGCGGGTTGTGACGGCCGTCGGTACGCATCGCTTCCAGCTGAGCGACGACCGCGTCGACTCCATGCCCACTCCGGCAGTTGGTGAACACGAACGGCCTTCCCTGCCGAACCAGCCTCGAGTCGCGTTCCATCACCGCGAGGTCGGCGCCCACCAAAGGGGCCAGGTCGATCTTGTTGATGACGAGAAGATCCGCCTGGATCAGGCCCAGGCCTCGCTTGCGGGGGATCTTGTCGCCGTCCGCCACGTCGATGACATAGAGGTAGCGGTCCACCAGCTCGGGGCTGAATGTCAGCGTGAGGTTGTCGCCCCCGCTCTCGAGCAGGACCAGGTCCGCGTCGGGGAAGCGGGCCTCGAGCTCAGCCAGCGCCGCCAGGTTCATGGAGGGATCCTCCCGAACGGCGGTATGCGGGCAGGCGCCGGTCTCCACGCCGAGGATCCGCGCCTCATCCAGGACCCCCCGCAGCGCGCGCTTGACGTGGATCTCGTCCTCGCGGGTGACGATGTCATTCGTTACCACCAACACGGACCAACCCCGCTCGATCAGCCGCGGAACCAGGCATTCGACCAGGGCCGTCTTGCCGGACCCCACGGGGCCGCCGACACCCACCCGCAGCGCCGCTGTCATGAGGCGAACAGATGGGCCGGCCCGTGCTGATGCCGCGCCGACGCGATGTCGAGGAGCGGGGAGCAGGGCCGCAGCTGGTCCCAGGAGATCGAGTGGGCGCGTTCCACGGCAGCCGCCAGGGCGCCACGCGCATCGAGAAGGATGGTCTGCACCTGGCCGTGACCAATACGGGTCAGTCGCATAGCAGCGGACAGGAAGGAGGCGGCGAAGCTGTATGCGTAGACGGTCGCGGCCCAATCAGCGGGGAGGGCGAGCGCCTGGGCGGCGAGCCCGAAAGCGACCGCCGAATTGCCGCCGGTCCGCCCTGCGTCAACCGACTCTCCAAGCCACGCGACCGCCTTGCTCGGCGCGAGCCGCCACGCCTCGACGAGCAGGCGGCGTCCCATCCGGCCCGCCGCCTGCCTCTCCTCCTGGCCCAGCTTGACCGCGGTCAGGGCGAGGTCGATCTCGAGCAGCAGCTCTAGATCTCCGCGGCAAGCTGCGCCGTGCGCTGCCAGCAGGGAGGGCAGGTCGGCCCGAGCCAGACGTTGCATGAGGTGCCCCTCCAGGATCGCCTGCAGCTCCGGATGCCCGGCCACCAGTTCGTCTGCGACGAGGCTCTCGAGCCCGTACGACTGGGTGTAGGCCCCGCTCGGGAAGAGGCTGTCACCCAGCTGTAGAG
Source organism: Candidatus Dormiibacterota bacterium (assembly GCA_955652675.1). Lineage (GTDB taxonomy): Bacteria > Chloroflexota > Dormibacteria > Dormibacterales > Dormibacteraceae > Nephthysia. The sequence goes on along the minus strand of CATPBP010000163.1, from coordinate 1,968 downwards.
CCACCAGCAGTGCTGAGGTCTCCATCGATCTAGACGAGGAAGTAGAGCTGTGCCATTGGCAGGGTTTCGGCCGGCGGCACGGTCGCCAGCTCGCCGTCCAGCCGCACCTCATAGGCCTCGGGATCGACCGTGATCTCGGGTGTGGCCGAGTTGCGGACCATGTCCCGCTTCCCGACCTGCCGGCAGCCGCCGACCGCCTCCACCATTCGCTGGAGGCCGAGACGTTCCTTGATCCCCGATGCCAGGGCAGCTTGAGAGGTGAAGGTCACGCAGGTCTGCGCAAGTGCGCCGCCAAGGGCGCCGAACATGGGCCGGTAGATCACCGGTTCGGGCGTCGGAATTGACGCGTTGGGATCGCCCATCACACCATTCCCCCCTTGAGCACGAGCTTCGGCTTGACGCCGAAGGACTCGATTGGCCAGAGCACGACGTCGGCCAGCCGGCCGGGAGCGATGGAGCCGACGTGTTCCGCGATGCCGTGGGTCAGCGCCGGGTTGATCGTCAGCTTGGCCAGGTAGCGCAGGATCCGCTGGTTGTCGCTTGCTCCGTCGCCCTCGAGCGGGCCCGTGAAGTGCTTCATCTTGTGAGCTGTCTGGAAGAGCCGGATGAAGCTCTCGCCGACCCGGCCCATGGCCTGGGAATCGGAGGAGTACATGGAGAGCACGCCCCGATCGTGCAAGACGTCCTCGGCGGCCATGGTCTCGGCTCGGATCCGGCTCTCGGCGAACGCCACGTCCTCAGGCACGGCCGGGTTGAGGTGGTGGCAGACCATGAGCATGTCGAGGTGCTCGTCGAGTGTGTTGACGGTGTAGGGCCGGGTGGGGTTGGTCGACGATGGAAGCACGTTGGGATGGGCGGCGATGCGGATGATGTCGGGCGCGTGACCGCCACCGGCTCCTTCGGTGTGGAACGTGTGGATCGTCCGCCCGGCGATCGCGGCGATGGTGTCCTCCACGAAACCCGACTCGTTCAGTGTGTCGGTGTGGATGGCGACCTGGACGTCGTAGAGCTCCGCCACCCGCAGGCTGGCGTCGATCACCGCCGCGGTGGTCCCCCAGTCCTCGTGGTCCTTGAGGCCGCAGGCGCCGGCCTCCACCTGCTCGCGAAGCGGCGCCTCCTGGCTGGCGTTTCCTTTGCCGAAAACGCCCCAGTTGACCGGCAGCGCCTCGGCCGCCCGCAGCATCTGCGCGATGTTCCAGGGGCCAGGCGTGCAGGTGGTCGCATTGGTGCCGTCGGCGGGGCCCGTCCCGCCACCGATCAGGGTCGTGATCCCACCCGAGAGGGCTGCCCAGACCTGCTGTGGCGAGATCATGTGGATGTGGGTGTCGATGCCGCCGGGGGTGGCGATGGCACCCTCGCCGGCGATGACCTCGGTGGCGGCGCCGATGACGAGGTTGGGATCGACACCGTCCATCACGTCATGGTTGCCGGCCTTGCCGATGCCGGCGATTCGGCCGCCTCGGACGCCGATGTCGGCCTTCACCACGCCCAGGAGCGGGTCGAGGACGACGACGTTGGTTATCACCAGGTCCAGCGCACCTTCGGCGGCGGTGGCAGCCGACGACTGCGCCATCCCGTCGCGGATGCTCTTGCCGCCGCCGAAGACCGCCTCATCCCCAGGCACCGCGAGGTCACGCTCGACCTCGCAGATCAGGTTGGTGTCGGCGAGCCGGAAGCGGTCTCCGGTGGTCGGCCCGTAGAGCTCAGCGTACTGGCGGCGGGGCAACCTCACTGGGGCTCCCCGCTGTCGAAGCCGGCCGCCAGAAGGGCCGCCGCGAACCGCTCCCGCGCCCCGTCTGCATCCAGCTGGCCGGTCGCCAGCCCGCGGAAGCCGTCCAGGCGGCGCCGGCCGCTGAACGGCACCAGCGTTACCTGCTTGGTCTCACCCGGTTCGAAGCGGACCGCCGTCCCCGAGGGAATGTCGAGTCGCTGGCTGTAGGCCGCCTGCCGGTCGAAGAGGAGCGCCCG
>CATPBP010000162.1 GCA_955652675.1 Candidatus Dormiibacterota bacterium | reverse complement strand
GGCGGAGGGGCCCTCTTCATCGGGCACGATCCGAGTGCCCGCGGTCCCCTCGATGGCGTTCTGCAGCTGCTCTGCGCAGGTCACGATCGCAGCCCGGCCACCGCCTGCCGCGAACCGTACGCCGGACTCCATCTTCGGACCCATGCTGCCCGGCGGGAACTCGCCCGATTCGAGCAGTTGCCGGGCGTCGGAGACCGTGAGGCGCGCCATGTCACGCTGCCAGCGGGTGCCGAAGTCGAGCGCCACGCGCTCCACCGCGGTCAGCATCACCAGCAGGTTCGCATCAACGGCTCGCGCGAGCACCGCTGACGCACGGTCCTTGTCGATCACCGCCTCTGTTCCGTCCAGCTGTCCATCGCTTCGTACTACCGGGATCCCGCCGCCGCCCGCGGCGATCACGAGCACGCCTCGCTCCGCCAGCAGCTTGACATGCTCGAACTCGACGATCTCGCACGGCTTCGGGCTTGCCACGACTGTGCGCCAGCCACGCCCGGCGTCGGGCGCCACTGTGAGCCCGCCCCCGGCCGCCACGCGTGCCGCCGGCTCGTCGCGGAAGAAGCGGCCGATCGGCTTGGTCGGCTCGGCGAACGACGGGTCATCGGGATCGACCGTGACCCGCGTCAGCACCGTCGCCGTTCGCACACGCGAGTCGACTTCCTCGATTGCCGTCTGGAGCAGGTAGCCGAGCTGCCCTTGCGTCATCGCCACGAGCACGTCGAACGGAAGCGGCGGAACCTCGGCGGCAGCGCGCGCGTGCTGAGTGTGCAGCGCTCCGACCTGCGGGCGGTGCAGCTCGGTCTGGGCCAGCCAGAGTCGGATGCCTCGTCGTCCCAGCGCCGGGTTCGTCTCCGGCTCCTGCTGCAGATAGGGCAGCGCCTTGTCGGAGCCTGCGTCGAGCGTTCGCACGACGACGGGGTGCGGCTCCAGCGCCCGGCAAGCAGCCGCGTACTCCTCCGCCTGACGCTCCTCCGAGGGCGCTCCCGGCTGCCCGAGGAAGAGCAGCTCGGTTCGGAAGAGCCCGATGCCGGCGGCTCCTCGCTCCGCCGCCAGCCGCGCCGCCTGTGCTGAGCCGACGTTGGCCATAAGCCGGAGCGGCGCCTCCTCGACCTTGAGCCGGCGGGTCAGCCGGCGGGCGCTCACCGGCGCGGCCTCGCCGGCGAGGAAGCGGATCTCACCCGTGCCGCCGTCCACCTCGGCGGCGCGTGCGCCCTGAGCGGCAGCGACGGCACCCTTCGCCCCAACCACTGCAGGGATCCCCAGTTCGCGGGCCACGATCGCCATGTGCGCAGTGGGACCGCCGAGCTCGGTGACGAGTCCAAGCAGCAGGTTGGAATCGACGCTGAGGAGGTCGGCGGGGGACAGCTCCCGAGCCACCACGATCGATGCCCGCTCGAGGTTTTCGAGCCTGGAGCCGGCCAGGCCGGTGAGCTCGGCGACCAGGAGCCGGCCCGCCTCTCGCACGTCGGCCGCGCGCTCTCTCATGTAGGGGTCGTCCAGCCCTTCAAGCTCCCGGGCGTAGTGCTCGGCGGCGCCACCAGCTGCCTCGTCCGGGGAGCCGCCGGCGGCCAGCAGCTCGTCGATGGCGGCTTCAAGGGCGGGATCGCGGAGCATCAGCGCCTGGGCTTCGAGGACGTCGGCCGCCCCGGGGGACGCGGCGCGCCGCCGCGCGGCGATCTCCTCCAGGCGCCCGGCTACCCGTTCGGCGGCCTGGCTGACGTCTTCACGACCACCGTCGGCCGCCGCCCCGGCCGCCGCGTCGAAGGCGAGAAAAAGGGGGCCGCGCACCCGTCCGTGCGCCGCCGCAGTTCCGCGAACTATGGTCGGGCTGTTCATGCGGGTCCTAAACTCCTCGCCCAGCATAAGGTTGCTCGGTCCACGGCTGATGGAATCGACAATCGTGGCACGGGGTTGGCGGCATCAAGAGACGTCTACTGCGATGGGGCGCAGGACGGTAGCAGCGAGAGAAAGCAATGGACGACAGAATTCGGGGAGCGCTGGCACGCGGAGGCATCGTGGACATCACGACGACGGGGCGGCAGAGTGGCCACCCGCGCCGCATCGAGATCGCCTTTCACAACATCGACGGCCGGGTCTATATCAGCGGGATGCCACGCGAGGAACGCCGGAGCTGGCTGGCGAACCTGGAATCGAACCCGCGCTTCACTTTGCACCTGAAGAACGGCGTACGAGCCGATCTCCCGGCTAGCGCAAGGATCATCGGCGACGAGACTGAGCGACGCCAGGTCCTCACGGATGTTGCCCGAAACTGGCGGCGCAACGACGTCGAGACGATGGTTCGCTACAGCCCGCTCATCGAGGTCACGATCGAGGATGGCGCGGGCTGAGCTCCTCCCCGCAAGACCTACCGCAAAGCCGCGTTGGGGTTTACGGTGCCTCCTGCTGGAGCAGAATCGTGGAGGCGCTCGCAGCAGGCCGGCGGCGTCCGCCTCCATGAGGACGGAGAGAGGAGCCCAGCGATGACCATCGACATCAGCCGGACGCACACCGTGGAGGTGGGCTACGACGAGTTCTGCGGAGCGCTTGCCGCCCGCGACCTGAGGCCACTCTGGAAGATCGCCAAGCAGCTCATGCCGGATGTGCCTCTGCCGACCACCCGGCCCTGGCTCTGGAAGTGGGACGAGGTCCTGCCGCTTGCCAGGCGTGCCGGTGAGATCATCACGCTGGAGCGGGGCGGAGACCGGCGAGTGCTCGCTTTCGCGAACCCTGGCCTGAACGGGCTTCCGTTCACAAGTACCACGCTCTGGGGCGCGATCCAGTACCTTGGTCCGCACGAGTCTGCGCCTGCCCACCGGCACACCCCGTCCGCCATCCGTTTTGTGATGACGGGTTCCGGCGCTTACACCACAGTGAATGGCGACGCCTGCCAGATGGAGGCCGGCGACCTGGTGCTAACGCCCATCTGGAACTGGCACGATCACAACAACGACGGAAACGAGCCGATGGTCTGGTTCGACGGCCTCGACCTGCCGCTGATGACGTCGCTGGAGTCCATCTTCTTCGAGAATCACCCCCAGCAGCTGCAGCCGGTCGAGGGCCACAACCTCTCGGAGCGCGCCTTTACGGGTGTAGGACTGCGCGAAATGGGGGCCCCGGCGCCGGAGGCGCATTCGCCGCTGCTGCGATACAGGTGGGATGTTACGGACGAGGCTCTCAACTCGCTCCACGCGGCCAGAGGCGGGCTCATTGCGAGTCTGGAGTTCACCAATCCATTGACAGGCGGTTCCGCGGTGGCCACCTTCGCCTGCGAGATGCACCGAGTCCGCCCGGGCGGCCGGACGCCCACGGCACGGAAGACCGGGAGTTCCGTCTACGTTGTCTTCCGCGGTCGGGGACGATCTGTGATAAGTGGTGAGGTGTTCGAGTGGGGTCCGGGGGACGTGTTCGTGACGCCGTCCTGGTCGTCCGTCGACCACGAAGCCGCAGAGACCGCGGACCTGTTCGCGATCAGCGACCGTCCCGTCCTGCAGGCGCTGCACGTCTACCGGGAGGAGGTCTTACCGGCCTCGCAAGAGATCGTCGGTGTATTCAGCGGCTGACCTGGAGTTGAGCTTGAAAGCGTCTGTACGACATCTTCAGACCGGCGTTTCGAAACCTGAGCCAGATCGTGAGTGAGCCTTGCGACGTGATAGCGTAGGTGCTGCGGGTTAGTCGTAATGCGTATCGAGACTGAGCAGGCTGCCGAAGTGCGCTGGGGAGGCGCTCTTCTTCTCCATCCCATCAATCAGCGGAAGACGGCCGCCGTGACCAAGGTCCGGGAGGCGATCGTCCGGCAGACCGGCCTGGAGGTGAGGACGCTGGACGATTTCGTCCGGCGGCGCCGTCTTGACCGGGACGCCAAGGAGGCCGCCGTCGCAGGCGCCCGACTGGTTGTGGTGTTGCCACGCCCTGACAACTCGATCGGCCAGGGAACCTGGTGCGATATCGGTCAGGCTCGCCGCCTCCAGGCCGCCGGCCGTCTCAGAATTCTGGTCGTGGAGCGCAGCGGCAAACTGCTGGCGCATCCCTCCCAGCTCAGGCTCGAGGCTTTCCCGCAAGCCGTCCAGACCCGCGCCCAGTACGGACGCTTCGTCCCCGCCGACCAGTAGAGCCAAGGGAAGTCTTTGTCTCTCGCCTGCGGCAGGCGGACGGAGAAAAAGCCCAGGAGTCGCTGAAAAAGCCGAGCCCGGCCGTGTGCACGGCGACACCACCCCCGCAGGCGACCAGGACGAAGTCGCACAGGTTGACAGAGCCTTTGCTCGCCTTGCATGCTGCGATATGGTCGGCAGGACTAGGGTGTGGGAGGTAAGGAGTGGCAATGGCGGTGGCGGTGAAGCGACAGTCGTTCGCAACGCGTCAGGTTCGCTGGCGCACCGTCTGGACGGTGCTCGTGGCGATGTTCTGGTGCTGCATCGTGGTGGGCATCGTGGGCGGCTTCTTTCTGGACTGGGGGTGGACAGGATTCAAAGGTAACGGCACACTGTGGGACTGGCTGGGCTTGCTGAGCGCTCCGGTCTTTGCGTCAGCCCTGCCTTTCCTGTTCAGGGGTCCGGCAGCACAGTCACGCGACAAAGATGACAGCCAGAGTGCCGAGCGGGGCCGAGCGCTTGAGGACCAGCAGCAGCAGACGGCGCTCGAGACATATCAGGACCACGTGCTGGAATTGTTGCTCAACAAGAACCTGCTGAGCTCGCCGACTGGTAGCGACGTTCGCGAGGTGGCCAGGGCGCGAACGTTGACCGCGCTGCGGCGTGTGGGTGGCAGGCGAAAGCGAGACATTCTGCAGTTCCTGCACGAGGCCGGCCTGATCTCAAAGGGCAACCCGGTGGTGGATCTGCGCGGCGCGGATCTGCGCGAGGCAGATCTCAGCGGTGTGAGGCTTGTCGACGCCCACCTGCGTGGCGTGGACTTGAGTGGAGCGAACCTCGATCGCGCCGACCTGAGCGGCACGGATCTCAGCGGCGCCAACCTGGACCGGAGTCAGGATAGGAGCGCAAACGGAAGCGAGCCGACAGCCGTAGAACCCGCCCGCTAGCTCGCAATCTCTCCCCCCCGAAGTCGGGGGAGTACCCGGCCGTGGCCGGGGAGGGGTCCCGCAAGGGGAGGGAATTGTGTCTCGCTATCGATGTGGCAGGGGCTGTTTCAGCGGATCGCGTACGTGGATCGCGGCCACCGAAGCGACGCGGTCGAGGATCAGCACGCCGTCGAGATGGTCTAGCTCGTGCTGCACCGCGCGCGCCTCGAACCCGGCGCTCCAGATCTCCTGCAGCTCGCTGAGCAATGTCAGACGTCGGGACCGGGTCACGTCGGCGGTTATTCCGGGAAGGCTTTGGCAGCCCTCTCGGCCGAGCTCTTGTCCCCTCGCTGCCGTCACCACGGGGTTGATCAGCACCAGTAGGCCGTTGTGTGCCTGGGCCGCCGGGTGGGAGCTGACGTCGACGACGGCCACCCGGACCGGCTCGCCGATCTGCGGTGCGGCGAGTCCGACGCACCGCTCCAGCGACCGCATGGTGTCTACGAGATCGCGCACCACCGGCTCCGCTCCCGCTCGGGAGACCGGATCGCAAACACGCTTCAGCGTGGGGTGAGGAAAGGTCAGGATGGGACGGACCAACGGAGGTTAGAGGACCTCTGTCTCCAAGGGCCTGAGGGATGCGTGCAGGCGGAGCGGGCTGAGCGTCGCCTGGAGCTCGCGTTCCAATTGTTCGATGGAGAGCTCCTCTGGAGGCGCCACTTCCATTCGGAGCACGTACACAGGCACGCCGGCGTCGTGCAGCCGGCACGACATGTCCGAGATGTTCACCTGATGTCGGGCCAGGCAGGAGGAGACTGCGCTCACGATTCCCATCTGGTCTTCGCCGTAGACCGTGAGGACGTGCGTGGGTTCGGGATGCCCTGCGTCGGCGCCAACCGGCCAGACGCTGAATCTCAGGTCCGAGCCGGTGGCGGCGGGTTGCAGGCGACGCAGCAAGTGCTCCTCAGTCATGCCCTCGGGAGCGGCCAGCACGAAGACCATGGCAAAGTAGCCCCGCAGGATGGAGGTGGTGACATCCTCCAGGTTGCAGCCGGCGCTGGCGAGGGTGGTGGAAACGTGGGCCACAATCCCTGGCCGGTCGCTGCCGATGGTGATCACCGCGAATTTCGACATCGGAAGTCCAGGCAGTTTAACGTCCAGCTCCTCCCTCCCCCTTGCGGGGAGGGGTTACCTGAGAGCGCTCGATCGGAGAGCGCTGTAAGGTGGACCAGGCAAAGGTCCCATAGACTTTCCCTCGCCACGGCGGAGCATGGCTCAAGACGGAAGCCGTCGGAAAGACTGGCTTGGGAAAGCTCGGTATCACTGACTTGGGATCTACGTGGTTCGGTAGCGCTGCGCGCAGGTGGTCGTCGCCCTGGTTCTGGGTGGGGGTTATCGGAGTGGCAGCCGCCCTCTTCATACTCGGGCGGGCGACTCAGGCCGAGGCGGCCGGTGTCCGGGCAGGGGCCCAACCACCGGGGTCGCAGATCCGGCACCCGTTGGGGCCCGGGAACGGAGGGCCTCCGGTGACGAAGCCGAACGAGGCGCCGCCCGCCGTCAAGCAGCCGGCGCTCCCGGTCGACAGCACCCCGTCGCAGCTGCCAAAGCCCGCACCTCCTCCGCCGAAGGCGCGCCCGGGAAGCGCTTCCGTCCCGCCGGCCCGCCTTGCGACTGCTACCCCCCAAGGCACCGCGTCAGCCCCGCCGCCGCCGCCGGCACCGGCCCGGGTCGCGCCCGCCAGGGCCGAGCCCATGGCATCCGCGCTGCCCAGTCAGCCGCAGGCGGTTCGAGGCAACGGTGGGCGTTCGGCTGGGTCGGCCCTGGCCCTCGGGCGGACCGAGACCGCGGCTCTCGGGGTTAACGCAGCCCCAGAGCTCCGCTCGCCGGTCTGCTGCGGCCACCCCCTGTTCGGCAGGGTGACCCTTCCCCTGGGGACCGGCTCCGCCGACAGCTCGGCGCTCGCCGGCAAAGGGGCGGCGCCGAGCCAGCCACCGTCGCCTGGCTCTCCGCGGTGGCCGAGCTTTGTGCTCGATGGCCACGGCATGATGGCCTCCGTAGCGAGGAGCAGTAAGTCGAGTGTCGCCTGGGCGGCGCTGCTAGTGGCCCTGGTGTGCCTGTTGCAGCCAACTCGAAGGCGGTTTCGGCCGCCCGGTCAGATGGTGCGGCTGGCTCCCGCCTCCTTGATCGAACGGCCTGGCTGATCCTCTCAGCCGTCGCTGAGTGAGTGAGACGGGTCGTAGCTGGACCCGTCGACATCCAGATCTTCATCAAGGAGTTACATCTGTGACCTGGTCTGTCGCCTGCCTAGCCCTCTGAGCCGCGTCGCGGCGAGAGGATGACCGACTGAACGAACTGCACTGTCCGGGCCGCAAAGGGTTGGGTCTCCCCAAGCGTTCGGGGATTCCCAACCTGGACCGGCCCGGAAAAATCCCCTCCCCGCAAGGGAGGGAACAACAATCTCTAGAGCGCCCGCATACGGTTGTTCTTGGGGTTGTGCTCGACCTCCGCCAGGCCCAGGGCTTCCAGGAGCGGCGGCATGTACATGCCGAAGCGTCCGCGGAGACCCTTCTTGAGGCCGTACCAGCCGCCCACCGGGTTGTCCCGCGAGCGACCCCAGGCCTCGACCGTGCCCTCGGCGGCCGGCTTTTGCTCGTCGGCGCTTCCCAGCGGCATCCAGTCGCCGTTCTCCTTCAGCATGGCGTGGAGGTCATCGATGGCGCGAAGCTGGTATCGAAGCTCGGTCTTTCCCACCAGGCAGACGATGGCCGGCGGATCGAGCGACTCGTCGCGGTACATCTGGTACTCCGACGAACCACTCGGGGTCTTCAGGAGCCACGGATCCTCCCGTGTGCCAGTGCCCTGGGCATTGTCCGTTGCCATGTTCTTCCTCCAGTCCGCCAAGGAGTGCGACCCATCGGTCGCCCCGCGGCATGGTAACACGATGGTTACCGGCCCCGAAGGGCCGGGTCTCCGGGGAAGAACGGCACGACGTCCAAGGCGGTGCCAGCCATCAGCCGGGCGACCCACAGGGCCGACCTCTCATGACGTCCAAGGCAGCGCTGGCGGACGGCAGGGGTATGCGGGGAGGATCCCCGCATGTACGCTGGCGGCGTGGAGGAACCGACGGCTGGCGAGATCGATTGGGTCGAAGAGGCCTTGCTGGAGTCCTTCCCGGCGAGCGATCCACCCGCGTACCCCGCGTCCGTGATCCAGGCGCCCCCGGCATCTCCGCCGCCTGAAGGCGCGCTGAGGTAGAGCTCGGCCGGAATATCCGCGACTGGCCGAACCATTAAAGTTCCGACCGTGTTAGACCGCCTGATCGACCGCTTTGCCGTCGTACTGGTCGCGGTCGCGGCCATGCTGTGGGGCACCGACGCTCTATTTAGAGCGCCCTTGCTGACCCATCTCTCCTCCAACCGGCTCCAGCAGTCCGTCCAGCTGGTATTCATGGAGCACCTGATCCTCGTGATCGCCTGCCTGCCGCTTCTCTGGCGGGCCCGTCGAGAGCTCCGGCGGCTCAACGCCACGCAGTGGTGGTCGATCGCGGCGATAGGCGTCGGTGCATCGGCCCTGGCCACCGTGCTCTTCACCATCTCCTTCGGCTACGGCCATTTCATCGAGACCCTGCTCCTCCAGAAGGCGCAGCCTCTCTTCGCCATCCTCCTCGCCACCATCTGGCTCCGAGAGCGCATCTCCTCCCAGGCCGTTGTCTGGGTGCCCATCGCCCTCATCGGCGCCTACCTGATCGTCATCCCAGACCCGCTCCATCCCGAGCAGGCCTGGGCCGACTTCTCGGTCCTGGCGGGCCTCTTCGCGCTCGCCGCGGCCGCGCTCTGGGGCAGCGCGACAGTGTTCGGTCGCTTCGCGCTCGCCAACGTCAGGTTCACCACCCTCACGGCGCTGCGGTTCACGTTCGGGCTGCCCGCGCTGGCCATCGTGCTGCTCCTGGTCGGCGGTCTGGCCGGGTTCACCCAGTACCGGCCCTCCGATCTACCCCTCTACCTCGGGCTTGCCCTGCTGCCGGGCGGACTCGGACTGCTTCTCTACTACCGCGGACTGGCCAGCACGCCGGCCTCGCTGGCCACCCTCGCCGAGCTGGCCTTCCCGATAACGGGCGTCCTGGTCAACCTGTACCTGGTGACGCCGCGCCAATCGATAACCAGCTGGCAGGTGGCGGGAATCGTGATCCTCTGGGTGGCCCTCGCCGCTCTCGACTACGCCAACGCCCGGAAACCGGCCAGGCTGCAGCCGGAGCCGGTGCCGGCCTGATCCTCGCCGCCGGTCAGTCCTGGCGGACCTTCTGCAAGGCTCGAATGATCTCGGCATGCACCTGCTCCACCGTGCCGTTTCCGTCGATCTCCAAGACAGGCACTCCCTCTCCGCGGTAGTAGCCGATCACGGGTTCGGTCAGCTGGTGGTACTCGGCGAGCCGCTCGGCGATCGATTCCGGGTTGTCGTCGGAACGGTGCTGTTCGTGAGCCCGGCGCAGCAGGCGGTCGATCAGCGTCTTGTCGTCGACGTCGAGGCGGAGTACGAACTCGAGGCGGCGCCCCGTCTCCGCCAGCAGGTCGTCGAGCGCCCGCGCCTGGGCCACCGTGCGCGGGTAGCCGTCGAGGAGCGCGCCTTGGGCGGCGTCAGGCGCCCGGAGGCGCTGTTCGAGGACGCGCTCGATCAGCTCGTCCGGCACCAGCTCGCCGGCCGCGAGCAGCGGCGCCACCTCGGCGCCGAGGGGGGTCATGGCCTCACTCTCGGCGCGCAGCAGCTCGCCGGTGGAGATGTGGGGCACGCCGAGGATGGGGGCGATCAGCTCGGCCTGCGTGCCCTTGCCGCTGCCCGGCGGTCCGAAGAGGACGCCCACCATGTTCCCATTCTCGTTTCTCGAGACTGAGTTGCGCGACCTCAGGCAGCTCACACGCCCGGGAGAAGCGTGCCGTCGAGACCGCTCGCCTCTCTAGGGGGCGGCGGGGCTCACTGGCGGAGGCTCAGCGCAGCTGGTCCCGGCAGGACTGCCGGCGAAGCGGTCCGCAAGCCAGGCCGTGACCTGAGGGCCCGCGGCGGTGGCCACCTTGACGTGACCCACCCCGCCCATCCACTCCGCGCTCAAGGGGACGTGCGCCGAGCAGTACCGCTGTTCGAGGAGCGCCGTGGTGTTGGGCAGGATGACTTGATCCGCCAGTCCCTGAGCGAGGTAGACCGGCAGGCCGGTCGGTGGCAGAGGAACCGTATTCGCGACGAGCGCCGCGCTCCAGGCCGGAACTGAGGTAGGGTCGGTCGCGAAGAAGCGCTGGCCGAGCAGGTCCTCGCGGAGGATGCCTTCGACGCCTGACACAAGGACGCAAAGCTCGGCCACCTGTTTGTAGGTTCGCAGAGCTGCCGGCGTCATCACCTGCTCTGGCCGGAGGTCTGCGTAGGTTGCCGGCCAGGCGACCCCGACTTCTGGACCGATCGCCCAGGCCAGCGCATTGGCGTACTGCTCGCGGATGAGAGGGACCAGCTGGGCGGCAGGCGCCGCCACGCCGGCAGCCACGAGCTGCAGCTCGGGCGCGTAGCTGGAAGCCATCTGGGCGGCGAAGAGGACCGACTGACCGCCCTGCGAGTGGCCCCAGAGCGCGAACCGGCTCCCGGCGCCGCTGTGATCGAGGGACCGCGCCGCTCGTACGGAGTTGAGCAGATCCATCCCCTCCGGTGGGCCGACCAGGAATCTCATGACCCCCGGTGTTCCGAGACCGGCGTAGTCGGGGGCGGTGACCACCCAGCCCCTCGCCAGCATCCCTCCCAACCAGTCCAACTGCGCCAGCGGGTTCGCCGACCGCGAAGGCGCGCACTCCTCTCCCATGCCGGCGGTGCCGTGCGCCCAGACCACGACAGGACGTCCCCCCGGCGGAGGGGCCGTGCTCGGGGCGAACACCATTCCTGAGGAGACGGTGGCCTCACCGTCCGGACCTTGCGACTCGAACAGCACGCGCCAACCCTGCGAGCCCTGAGGAGCGAAGCTCACGCGCTGCGCGCGCAGGAGCCGGCCGGGGCTTCCCGCCGGAAGCGGGCTGGGGATGGTGTAGAAGCTCGCCAGTTTCTCCTGCCTCTGAGCGACCTGAATCTGCTGGTAGCGGGCGTAGCCAAGCAGGCCGGCGGCGGCCAGACCGGCAAGGAGGAGTAGGGCCAGAAGGCCGGTGAGCACACGCCTGGCTGCGCGGTGCCGTCCTGGCATCCTGGCCTCAGGGCGCCGGCCGGCCATCGACCGCGCCCAGGTATCCCGCCATGTCGCGGCAATGCTAGGCGGTGGCGCTCCGGCTCAGCCTGGATGGAATTGAAGCGCAGGTCTAGTCGTCGTCGTGCTCCTCGTGGCCCATCCAGTCCACCGCTACCGTGAGTCCGATCATCAGGGCCGCGTCCTCGCCGGGAGCGACGTCCACCGCGTAGGTGTCCCTCAGGCCGAACCAGCGCTTGGAGATCTCGGCGACCGTCGTGTCCTCGCGCCGGACATCGTATTCGTGGTCGGTGATGTTTCCCTGAATCACGAGCTCGGGGCCGCCACCTTCCACGTCCACGTCGAATCGCTGACGGAAGGGCGCGAAGAATGCCTTCCGCACCCTGGCCGCGGTGCGGCCGCCTCGCTCTATCGTCATCGTTTCCCGCAGGGCGACCAGCCGTTTCTTGATCGTCGCCACCTCGGCGCCCTCGGGATCCTCGAGCACGAAGGTCTTCTGCAGCCGGAGCACCTTGCCGTCGACCCTGAAGGCCCGCCGACCCTGCTCGTCCTCGATCCAGTAGTCGTCGCCGATCGAAACCAGTTCTTTCCGCATCAAGTAGCGCACCCAGCCAGGCTATCCATCAGGAAAGGTCACGTCTGGGCGATGGGTGCCGTGAGGTCGTAGACGGTGACCCCGTCGATGGTCTGCGACGAGAAATGACCCTGCACCCAGGAAGTGATCTGGCTCGAACTCGTACCAGAGCGGCCTCCGCCCAGACCACGCCCGCCAGCGATGAAGTAGTGGACCTTTCCGTCTCTGACGTAGGTCTGGAACTGCGCCAGGCTGGGTGCCGGGTCGGTCCCGTTGAAACCTCCGATTGCCATCACCGGGTCGCCGGTCGAGAGTTGATAGCCGGCGGCGTTGTTGGCGTCGACCGTGGCGGCGACCCAGGTGTAGTCGGTGGCATGAGCCTTCAGCAGCGCCACCAGCGCCACGCCAGGCCGGCTGCTGTCGAGGAAACCGCCGCCGCCCATTCGCGTCGGAGCGCCACCGGGTCCGCCGGCCGCCGCTCCGGGTCCGCCGGCTCCCGCCCCGGGAAAGCCTCCCGCTGCGGGAAAGCCTCCCGCGGCGCCGCCACCGGCGTTGGCCGGAGGCCGACCGGTGAACTGACCGTTGCCACGGGGCGGTCCGCCGTTGAAGCCCGCGCCGGGCGCCCCCCTGAAACTGGCCGCCAGCACCGGACCCGCCGAGGGGATGGCGCCGCTGTGAGGGGTGGAGACGGTCGTGATCGTGTAGGCCGCCGGGCCGGCCAGAGCGGCCACCAGACCGGCGGCTGCGACGAACACTGAGATTCGCTTCCAGGCGGGACGCGTGATGACGACCAGGATCGCGGCGCTCAGCCCGACCAGCAGCACCGCCAAGCGGAGCGCAGGATACCAGTCGGGGCTCCTGGCCAGAAGCGCAAAGCCCCAGACGCTGGTGGCCGCCAGCGCGGCCGCCAGCGTGAGCCGCACCCAAAGCTCGGAGCGGCGGCTCCAGAGAAGCGCTGCGCCGGTTCCGATCAGGGCCCCAATCGCGGGCGCCAGGGCGACGGCGTAGTAGGGGTGGATGATGCCCTGGGCGAAGCTGAAGACCGCCCCCGTGAGCAGGAGCGTGCCGCCCCAGACCAGCATGGAGGCGCGGACGACGTCCGTCCGTGGCCGTCCGCGGGTGAGCCAGAGGCCCGCGCCCAGCAGGATCAGCGCCGCCGGTATCAACCATGAGATCTGTCCACCGAACTGCGCGTCGAACATCCGCGCCCAGCCGGTCGGGCCCCACCGGGAGCCGGCCGCCGCGAACCCGCCCACGCTGCCGGTCTCCTGGCCGGTCAGACGGCCGAAGCCGTTGTAGCCGAGGATGAGCTCGAGAACGCTGTTGTTCTGCGAACCGCCGATGTAGGGACGTGATGCGGCCGGGACGAGCTCGACGATCGCCACCCACCAGCCTGAAGCCACGACCAGCGCCATGCCGGCGACCACCAGCTGGCGCACGCGCCTTCCAAGGCTGGGGCGTCCTGCCAGCAGGTAGACGAGAAAGACGACGGGAACGATGACGAAGGCCTGCAGCATCTTGGCCAGGAACGCGGTGCCGATGAGCGAGGCGGCCAGCACCAGCCAACCGGTCCTGGCGCTCTCCAGGCCGCGGAGCGTGGCGTAGGTGGCCGCCGTCAGCAGGAGCACCAGCAGAGCGTCGGGGTTGTTGAACCGGAACATCAGGGCGGCCACCGGCGTCAGGGCCACGACGGCACCGGCGAGCAAGCCGGCGCCAGGGCCGAACCACCTGCGGACGGCGAGGTAGACGATGGCCACCGCGGCCACCCCCTCCAGCGCCTGAGGAACCAGCAGGCTCCAGGCGTTCAGTCCGAAGAGGCGCGCCGAGATCTCCATCACCCAGAGCGCCGCCGGCGACTTGTCGATGGTGATGAAGCTGGAGGAGTCGAGCGAGCCGAAGAAGAACGCCTTCCAGCTCTGCGTGCCCGCCTGAACGGCGGCCGAGTAGAAGGCGTTGGCCCAGCCGGAAGAGCCCAGCTGCCAGATGTAGAGGAACGCGGAGACGGCCAGGAGGCCGAGGAATGCGGGTGTCGCCCATACCGGGTTGCGGCGGTGCGTGATATCGATCATGGGGAGCCGGAGTTCCCGGCGGCGTTGCCAGGGCGAGTTGAGCGGGAGGTCCGCGGCTGTCTCGTTTTGCACCGGTTCAGGATGCGTACGGTCCCTGGGAGCGGGACGAGAGGCGTCTGAGAGATCGCTGCGTAAGGCGCGTCTGACAGAGTTGAGAGGTGGTCCGCGCCATTCTGTTCGACGTCTTCGGGACGGTTGTCGACTGGCGGTCGGGGATCGCGCGGGAGGCGGGGCCGTTTCTGTCGCGACGAGGCATTGACGCCGACCCATACGAGTTCGCCGATGCCTGGCGCGGCCGTTACCAGCCGGCGATGGAGGAGGTGCGCTCAGGCCGCCGACCCTTCGCGCGGCTGGACGTGCTGCACCGGGAGAACCTGGAAGCGACGCTGCGCGACTTTGGCGCCGACCCGTCGGCCCTGCCGGGGCCGGAGCTGGACTCGCTCAACCGAGCGTGGCATCGCCTGGATCCCTGGCCGGACAGCGTCGCCGGTCTGACCCGCCTGCGGGTCGGCTTCTTCATCGCGCCGCTCTCCAATGGCAACCTCGCTCTGCTCGCGAACATGGCCAAGCGGGCCGGCCTGCCCTGGGACGCGATCCTCGGTGCGGAGGTCTCGGGCGCCTACAAGCCTCAGCCGGAGGCATACACCCGGACCGCCGAGGTGCTCTCCCTCGCGCCCGCCGAGTGCATGCTGGTCGCCGCACACAACGGCGACCTCCGAGCCGCGCGCGCGGCCGGATTCTCAACCGGCTTCGTGCCGCGGCCGGCCGAGCACGGTCCGGGCCAGGCGACCGACCTGGTGGCGGAGGACGCCTGGGACGTCGTGGCAGCAGACTTCAGCGCCCTGGCCGAGCGACTCGAGGCCTGAAGCCCTAGAGGCAGGCGCTCAGCGCCACCGCGCGGGTAGGCTCAGCGGTTGTGAAAGTTGGACTGGCGCTGCCGACCGTCGACATCCGTACCGGCCGTCCTGCGACGCTCGCGGATCTCGCGAGGCGGGCGGAACGAGCCGAGCAGGCGGGCTTCGACTCGATCTGGGTGATGGACCACTACTGGAGCCAGCGGCCGGACGGCCGCTACGGCTCCTACGAGCCGATGGTGACCCTCGCCTACCTGGCGGCGCGGACGAACCAGGTGCGGCTGGGTCCCCTCGTGGCCTGCAACTCGTTCCGCCATCCGGGGCAGCTGGGGCGGGAGGCGCTGGCCCTGGCCGACGCCTCGCAGGGCCGGTTCGTCCTGGGGATCGGCGCCGGCTGGTACCAGCCGGAGTACGACGCTTTTGGCATCCCCTTCGACCACAGGGTGAGCAGGCTGGAGGAGACCCTTGGCGTCCTGCCTCAACTTCTGCGCGGCGAGCGGGTGAGCTACCAGGGCAGGTACGTCAGGCTGCAGGATGCAAGCCTGATCAGCACGACCGATGCGCCACCCATCTGGATCGCAGGCGCCGGTCAACGAATGCTCGAGCTGACCGCCCGCCATGCCGACGGCTGGAACGTCGCCTGGTACGGGGAGGATCCCAGCGAATTCGCCGACAGCCTCAGGGGGCTGCGTGCCGCTATGGCGGCGGTGGGCCGCGCCGCCCATGAGATCGAGATCACCGTGGGCGTCCTCGTGCTGCCGCACCCGGGTGCCGACTCACTTGATGGCCGGGCCATTGCCGGCGATCCGGAACGCGTCGCGCAACGGCTGCGCGCCTATGGGGAGGCGGGGGCCGACCTGGTGATAGTCTCGCTGGCCCCAGCCCCCTTTGCGGAGCTCGACCCTTCGTACCCGGAGAGGATGGCGGAGGTGCTGACACACCTGGACTGATTCCGCCGGGCGTCCACCCTGGTCCCTGCCAGGAAGCAGACCCGTCTGAAGTCTCTCAGCCGAGACGGCGGTCCAGGAACTGGTAGACGACGCCTCCGCTCGTCTCCGGGCGGGTGAAGTAGCTCCGCGACTGCGCGGTCGGCGCCGGCCGGTCGGTCTGCATCTCGACCCCCGCTCGGCGCAGTTCATCGCGCACCACCTCGACGTCCTCGACCTCGATCGCGATATGCTCCAGCCGCCCGACGTTACCGTCACCGAGCCGTTCGGCTCTCGCCTGCGGCTCACCCAGCTCGATGAGCTCGACCTGCGCTCCTCCGCCCATGGAGAAGAAGCCCGCTTCGAGCTTCTTGTCCGGCAGCGAGAGTGACTGCTCCAGCCGGAATCCGAGCGCGTTCTCGAGGAAGCGACGGGCGTTGGCCAGGTCGGCCACGATGACGCCGACATGATGGATCCGGCCTTCCATTTGCCTCCTCAGGGAACCAGGTTGATGAGCTTGTCAGGGACGTAGACCACCTTGCGCGGTTCCCCGCCGGCGCCGAGCGCCCGCCGTACGGCCGGGCTGGCCAGCGCCTTTTCGGTCGCCGTTTTCTGGTCGAGCCCGGTGGGCACCGGCACGCGATCCCGCACCTTCCCGCTCACCTGCACGACCAGCGTCACCTCCTGCTCGGCTGCCGCTCCAAGATCGAAGCTCGGCCAGGCGGCTTCTGCGACGAGGCCCTTTTCGCCTCGCTGCTCCCAGAGCTCTTCGGTGATGTGCGGCGCCATCGGGTGAAGCAGCACGAGGAGGCTGCGGACGGCTTCCTCCCAGTCCTCATTCTGGTCACCTCCGTTGGCCAGGTAGTCCTGCATGGCATTGGCCAGTTCCATCAAAGCCGCCACCGCCGTGTTGAACCGAAAGCCCTGGTAGTCGTCGGTCACCTTGCGGATCGTCTGGTGCACCTTGCGCCGCAGCGCTTCGTTGCCGGCTCCGTTGCGGGTCGCTCCGGATCCCACCGCCGAAGAGCTCAGCCGCCAGACGCGGTGCAGGAACCGGACCACCCCGGCGATTCCCGTGTCGGACCACTCGACATCGTCTTCGGGAGGCCCTATGAACATCGTGTAGACGCGGGCGGCGTCGGCGCCCTGCCTGGCCACGATCTCCTCCGGCGAGACGCCGTTTCCCCTCGACTTGGACATCACCTCGCCGAAGCGCTTGACCATCCCCTGTGTGAAGAGGCGAGTGAAGGGCTCTCTGCTCTCGACCAGTCCGGCGTCCAGCAGGACCTTCTGGAAGAAGCGCGAGTACAGCAGGTGCAGGATCGCGTGCTCGACCCCGCCTGTGTATTGGTCAACCGGCATCCAGTGGTTGGCGAGCCGTGGTTCGAACGGCGCCGGCTCGTTTCGGGCGTCGGTGTAGCGCAGGAAGTACCAGGACGAGTCGACGAAGGTGTCCATCGTGTCCGTTTCGCGCCTGGCCGGACCGCCGCATCGGGGACAGGTGGTGCTGTACCAGTCAGGCTGTTCGGAGAGGGCACGGTAGGTGGGTGGCAGCTCCACCGGCAGTTGATCCCGCGGGACCGGCACGATCCCGTCCTTCTCACAGTGCACCACCGGAATCGGGCAGCCCCAGTAGCGCTGGCGCGAGATCAGCCAGTCGCGAAGCCGGTAGCGGGTGGTGCGGACGCCCAATCCGTTCTTCTCCAGGAACTCCGCCACGCCCGCAAAGCCGGCCGAGCTGTCCAGCCCACTGAACTGACCGCTGTTGACCATCACGCCCTTCTCGGCGTAGGCGGCGTCGAGTTCGCCACGGGGGCCCTGGGGTGGAGCGATCACCTCTCGGACTGGAAGACCGAACTTGCGGGCGAACTCGAAGTCCCGCTGATCGTGGCCGGGGACCGCCATGATGGCGCCGGTCCCGTAGGTCACGAGGACGTAGTCCGCGACCCAGATCGGAACGCGCTCGCCGTTCAGCGGGTTGATGGCGAAGCCGCCGGTGGGCACCCCGGTCTTCTCGTGGTCGGTCGAGAGGCGATCGATGTCGCTCTCCCGCCTCGCCCGCTCCACGTAGGCTCGGACCGCCTCCCGGTGCTCCGGAGTCGTGACCTTCTCGACCAGCGGATGCTCGGGCGCCAGCACCATGAAAGTCACCCCGAAGAGCGTGTCGGGGCGCGTTGTGTAGATGCGCAGCTTCTCATCCAGGCCGTCGACCGGGAAGTCGACCTCGACGCCCTCGCTGCGGCCTATCCAGTTGGCCTGCATGACGCGAACCTTCTCGGGCCAGTCCTTCAGCAGAGCCAGGTCCTCGAGCAGGCGGTCGGCGTAGTCGGTGATCCTCAGGAACCACTGTTCCAGGTCTCGCTTCTCGACCGCCACGTCGGGGTGGCGCCAGCAGCGCCCGTTGATGACCTGCTCGTTGGCCAGCACGGTCTTGTCGACCGGGCACCAGTTGACCGGCGCCATTGCGCGGTAGGCCAGTCCCCGCTCGTGGAAGAGCAGGAAGAGCCACTGCGTCCAGCGGTAGTAGTCCGGCTCGCAGGTGGTGACCTCCCGATCCCAGTCGTAGAGGAGCCCGACCATGTCCATCTGCTTCCGGAAGGTCGCGATGCTGGCCTGGGTCCACGTCCGGGGGTGGGTGTTGCCCTGCTTGATGGCGGCATTCTCCGCCGGCAGGCCGAAGGCGTCCCAGCCGAACGGTGTCAGCACCTCGTGGCCCCGCATCCGCATGAACCGCGAGATGACGTCACCGATGACGTAGTTGCGCATGTGTCCCACGGTCGGGTCCCCGGACGGATAGGGGAACATGACCAGGTTGTAGAACTTGGGCCGGCTGGAAGCCTCGGAGGCCTTGGCCAGCCCCCGCTCGCGCCAGGTCCGCTGCCACTTCGGCTCGATCTCCTGGGGGACATATGACTTCCTGGGAACGACTGCCATCGCGGGCACCATGATAGGGTGATCGGCTGGCCGGCTAGCCGGGGATCTGGAGAGCGGCTAGAGCCTGGGCTTTACCCCCTCCCTCGCCTTGCCGCAAGGGGGAGGGCAAGCATCCGGTCAGGGGCGGCGTTTGGCGGGTTCTCGGCCGGGCGGTTGGTGCGGAGTCGGGCGGGAGGGCGTGGCCGGGATGGGTCGGCTCAGCGGCTTCTCGAGCTCGAGGGTCAGGTTCTCGCCGTGGTGGGCCACCTCGAGGGGCTCGCCCTGGAGGAGCGTGTAGGTCGCCCGCCGGTGCCTCACCTCCACCTTGAGCCGGCGCCCGCGGAAGTTGAGCCGGAAGGTGAGGCGGCCCAGTGCGGGGGGCAGCCATGGCGCAAAGGTCAGGTTCCCTCCGTGGTCGCGCATGCCGCCGAAGCCGGCAACCGCCGCCAGCCAGGCTCCGGCCAGAGAGGCCATGTGAACCCCGTCCCGGACGTTGTGCTCGAGGTCGCCGAGATCCATCATCGCGGCCTCGCCGAAATAGTCGTGGGCGAGCTCGAGGTGGCCGACCTCGGCCGCGATCACCGCCTGGGTGCAGGAGGAGAGCGAGGAGTCGCGAACGGTCAAAGCCTCGTAGTAGTCGAAGTCGCGCGCCTTCTCCTCATCGGTGAAGGCGTCACCCCGCAGGTGGAGCGCCAGGACCAGGTCCGCCTGTTTCGTCACCTGCTTGCGGTAGATGTCGAAGTACGGGAAATGGAGCAGCAGAGGGTACTGGTCGGGCGGGGTGTGCTCGAAATCCCACCGCTGATGGCGGGTGAAGCCCTCCGACTGGGGGTGCACGCGGAGCGCCGTGTCGAACGGCAGGACCACCGCCGTGGCGGCGTCGCGCCAGGCGGCGGCCTCCTCGTCGTCGACGCCCAGCGTGGCGGCAGACTCGGGGTGGCGCCCGACGGCGTCGGCGGCCGCCAGGAAGTTGCGCTGCGCCATAAGGTTCGTATAGACGTTGTTGTCGGCCAGGGCGCTGTACTCGTCCGGTCCGGTCACGCCGTCGATACGAAAGTTGCCGCTGGCATCATGGTGGCCCAGCGAACGCCAGAGCCGCGCGGTCTCCACCAGCAGCTCCAACCCGTGCTCGCGCTCGAAGGTCGCGTCCTCGGTGGCGTTCTGGTAGCGAACGACGGCGTCCGCAATGTCCGCGTTGATGTGGAAGGCGGCCGTGCTCGCGGGCCAGTAGCCGGAGCATTCCTGGCCACGGATGGTGCGCCAGGGAAACGCGGCACCTTTGAGCCCGAGCAGCTTGGCGCGTTCTAGGGCCAGCGGGAGGATGCTGTGCCGCCAGCGCAGCGCCGAGGCGACGGTGTCCGGTGCCGTGTAGGTGAGGACCGGAAGCACGAAGGTCTCGGTGTCCCAGAAGACGTGTCCGTCGTAGCCGGGACCGGTCAGTCCCTTGGCGGGAATCGGGCGGTTCTCGGCCCTTGCGGAGGACTGCAGCACGTGGAAGAGGGCGAATCGGACCGCCTGCTGCAGCTGCTCGTCACCCTCCAGCTCGACGTCGGCGGAATCCCAGAAGCGGTCGAGGTACTCCCGCTGGTCGCTCTTCAGCCCTTCCCAGCCGCTGTGCCGGGCCGAGGCCAGCGCGCCTTCCACCTGGTCGCGAAGCGAATGCACCGAGCGCTGGCTGGACCAGCCGTAGGCCATGTATTTCACCACCCGCAGGCGCTGGCCGGGCTTCAGCTCCACCGCGACAGTCACGCGCCCGAGGTCGGGGTCAGCCTCGGTGGTGACCGCGATGTCCGCAGGCGCGTCGATCTCGTGGTCCATGGCCGCGGCCATCCTCAGTTCGCTGGCCCGGGTCCGGTGGACCATAACGACCTTCCGGTCCTGCTTGGCAACCTGCTCGGAGAGCAGTGGCGAGTCCAGCATCGCGGCGGCGCGTGGATCCTTCTCGTCGGCGGCGCCGCCGGGCTCGTTCGCGACCAGCTCCGACTGGACCACCAGCCGCGTATAGGAATCGTCCAGCGGCTCGACCTCATAGACGATCGCGGCGACGGACCGCTGAGCCAGCGAGACGAGACGGGTGCTCGACACCCGGACTCGGCGGCCGGCGGGGGACGCCCACTCCGCTTTGCGTTCCAGGACGCCGTTCCGGAAGTCGAGGAATCGCTCGTGGGAGAGAAGCTTGCCGTACCGGATGTCGAACGGCTCGTCGTCCACCAGGAGGCGGATGATCTTGCCGTCGGTCACGTTGACGACGGTCTGGCCGGCCTCGGGATAGCCATAGCCGGGTTCGGCGTAGGGCAGAGGGCGCACCTCGTAGAAGGCGTTCAGGTAGGTGCCGTAGAGGCCGTGCGGCTCGCCCTCGTCAAGGTTGGCGCGGAGGCCGATGTGTCCGTTGGAGAGCGCGAACACCGACTCTGTCTGGGCCAGCACGGCCAGGTCGAGATTCCGCTCCCTGACGCCCCAGGACTCGACGTCGAACGTCGGATGGACGATCACGCGACCCCATCCTCGGCCGGCCCTATCACGAAGTGGATTCTGGCATCGAGGTGCCCATGACTGCTCGAGCCTGGAACGGCAACTCGGCTACTGGGACTGCGGCTTGCCCTGGGCGTCCGTCGTCATGAGCGAGAGCTGATTCGACACCGGCGACCCGTCGCCGGGGTAGACCACAACGTACATGCCCACGTCCGCGAAGTTGTACATCCACTGGGCGTCACCGAAGGGGACGTGGATGCAGCCGTGGCTGCGCGTGGAGGAGTCGTACTGTGACCCGGGTCCCAGCCGGGAGTCCGATTCCCAGTAGGCGTCGTGGATCGATTCGCCAGTCTCCGTGAAGAACGTCGCCCACTGCACGACCGTGTCGGGGTAATAGAGCGGCGAACCGTGCGGCCAGGGAGACTGCATCTTCCAGGGATGGTTCTTGCGCACGACCTTCATGGGGCCGAAGTCGGTGCCGTAGTCGGTCACTCCCCGGATCCCGGTGGTGACCGCCGCCTCCATGCCGACCTGCCCGCTCTGGTAGGCCCAGAGGTGCTGAGCCTGAAACGACACGATCACAGCCTTCGCCGGCAGGCCGGCGATCATGGCGGTGTGGACCTGACCGCCGTACCGCTGCGAGCCGGCGGTGCCCCTGGCCGCCTGGTTGACGTCGCCCGAGCCCACCATGGCGGCAAACTTCTCCATCCGCGAATAGGCACGCTGCAGCGAGTCGTAGCCGGCAAAGGGAGCCGATTTGTTCAGGTAGGCCGCCACCGAGGCGTCGTTGCGCCCGGACGAGGTCGCGTCTCCGCCGGCCTTGTGGAGGCTGTCGATGTTGCCGCCGGTCTGCGCCACCAGCTGCTGCGCGGCCTGATCCACCTGCGCGTTTTCCGCCACCGTCTGGTTCGCGAGGGTGGTGGCGTCGGTCATTATCGCCTGTGACTGCTGCAGCGCCGCCCGGTAGTCACGGATGTTGATGGCCGCCCCCAACGCCTTGTTGGTGGCGTCGGTGCGCTGCTGCAAGGATTGAATGTCAGGGTCGGCCGCCTGAGCCTGTTGAGCCTGCGCCGTGGCCGCCTGGGCAGCCGCCATCTGCTGCGTTGTGCCGCCCCGTGCCTGATCCAGCAGCTGCTGTTCCAGCGTCGTCAGGCGCTTTTCCAGATAGACCGTCTCAGTCAGTGAGGACTGGTAGTAGCCTGGGCGGCTGGGCAGAAACCAGGGGACCTGCTTGCGGTTGAGCGCGTTGAGCTGGGTCGTCACCGGCGCCAGGTCCTGACTCGTGTAGCCCTGCTGGCGCGCCGTCTGCAATTGCGTCGCCAGTGCCTGCCTCTCATGGGCGTATTTGGTGGCGGACTCGTTCGAAGTGACGTAGCTCCAGACGCCCACTCCGACGGCGGCAAGCAGCAGCGTCACGGCGACGATCACCGCCACCACCTTGGCGTAGGTCGGCGCCGACGAGAGCCAGCCGAGCGGCCGAGATCCTCTTAGGGCGATTGCTTTTAACGCCACGTCTACGCTGCGGTGGCCGACGCCATCCCGGATGGCAGGAGGGGATTCAAGTTCATGAAGCGAAGACTCGGAAAGCCATGCGTGAAAGCTGAGATGCCATCATAGTGGTTCAACGAAGCGGCCCCGTGGTTGGGCACGAAAGGCCTTTATACGCGCGCCCTGAGGGCGTGTCCAGCCGGGTACCTGGCGCCTGGTGTCCCGGCGCCCTCATCTGAACAGCCCGGTAGGCACCCCGTGTCCCACCCTTCCCGCACGGAGGAGCGAAGGGCATGGGTTAAGTTTCCAGCGATGTACGAGCGAGCCCCCAAGAGAGGTGCCGGCGCCGCCGAGCACCGCCAGCCTGCGCCGTCATGAAGATAGCCTGCGTCGGCGGCGGCCCGGCCGGCCTCTACTTCAGCATTCTGATGAAGCTGGCGGACCCTGCCAACGAGGTCACCGTCTTCGAGCGGAACCCGGCGGGGGTGACCTACGGGTGGGGCGTCGTCTTCTGGGACGACCTGCTCGACGACCTGTACCGAAGCGACCCCGTAAGCGCGCGGGAGATAGCCGCGAGCTCCGTCTGCTGGAACGGCCAGGAGGTGCGTGTCGGAGCCGGCCAGCCCGTCTTCCTTGGCGGATCGGGGTTCAGCGTTGGGCGCAAGCGGTTGCTGGACATCCTCGCCAGCCGCGCCATCGACCTCGGGGTGGAGGTCAGGTTCGAAAGCCCGGTCCATCAGCCGTCCGACATTGGGGAGGCAGACCTGGTGATCGCCTGCGACGGCGCCAACAGTCAGGTGCGCCAGCGATGCGCCCCCGAGTTCCAGACAGAAGTCGAAGTGGGACGGAACAAATACATCTGGCTGGGCACGCAGCGGGTGTTCGACGCCTTCACCTTCGCGTTCGAAAAGACGCCTGCCGGTTGGATCTGGTTCCACTCCTACTACTTCGACCGGGAGACGAGCACCTGCATCGTCGAGTGCTCCCCGGAGACCTGGGAGGGCCTCGCCTTCGACACCCTGGGAGCGGATGAGAGCATCCGGCGGCTCGAGGAGATCTTCGGGGCTTACCTGGACGGACACCCGCTGATCAACCAGCTGCGGGGTCAGGACAGGATTCCCTGGCTCAACTTCAGGCGCATCAGCAACCAGGCCTGGGTCCGCGGCAACATCGTGCTGATGGGCGACGCCGCGCACACCACGCACTTCGCGATCGGTTCTGGGACCAGGCTGGCGATCCAGGACGCCATCGGGCTGGCCGGCAAGCTGACCCAGCACCGGGATCTGGGGGCGGCGCTCAAGGCCTACGAGGAGGACCGGCGCCACGATCTGCTGGCCCTCCAGAGCTCGGCCCGAAACAGCACCCGTTGGTTCGAAGAGGTCCAGAGCTACATGGACCAGGACGCCGTGCAGTTCGGCTTTTCGCTGTGGAAACGGCGCGGTCGGTCGCCGGCGTGGCGGTACCAGCTGCACCTGGCGACGCAAATCTCGGCGCTGCGCCGGCTGCGGCGCTGGTTCACCGCGGCCAGGAGATCCGTTCGTGCCCGCAGGCGACTACGCCTGGCCGAGAAGTCGTCGAGCCGTCCCCAGCCGTCCTGACTCTGGACCTGAGCGGGGGGCGGCGCACTCATCTCGCACAGCCCTCCCGTCTCTCGTGCGCTCGCTCGGCGTGCGTTACAGCCGCAGCTTCGACGTCGGTTGACTCGACTTTGGACGGCGGCCGCCCGGCCAAGAGGCCATAGGGGTCGCGCGACGTCCACCCTCGCAGCGCGCAACCACGTTCCCTTGTGGGCCCGCGGCCTGGCCTGGTGGGCCGGCCGGCGCCATCGGCCGCCATCGAGCTACGCCAATCATCGTAGCGAGGCCGCTCGCACGGACGGTGAAGGCGTTGCGCAGGCCGACTCCGCGCCTTCTCCTGGCGGCGCGCCAGGACCGAGTTTCAGCGGCGGTCGTGGGGCTCGAGCCGGACCGCGAGGTCCAGGCGGTCGTCGAACCGCCAGTTCTCCTCCGCGCTCCTCACAGCGGAGAGGAGGTCCTCGAGCTGACTCGGCAGGTCGACCCAGTCAACTGTTCGACGAGAGTTTCGTTCCTCCATTTCATACCTCTGTGTCACACCCTAGTCACGGCGAAGAGCGACTGGTACGTATGTCCTACACAACCGCGACGCCGGCGCTCGGTATGAAACATCCGGAATCGACATGGGCGGTATCCGGTGTGCAATCCGAAATACCAAGGGGCAAATGATCAAAACCGCCGTTTCGTGCGTCTACTCCTCTAGATGCCACAAGAATCAGTGCGGGAGAAAGGGACCGCAGCCACACCAGGGGAGTCACCGGAAACCTCAGACAGCGACGCCCAACTCCCATCTCTGGCGCTGTCAACGGGCCTGGAGAGCAAGGAAAGCCGCCGCCGCGTCCTGAGCCGCCTTGACCATCTCCTCGATCAGCTCGAGCTCGCCAACCTTGCGGAGCTGCCGAGCCCGCCGCATGGGGTCGTTAGCCAGATGGCCGAACACGGCCTGCCGGACGCGGTCCGATACACGATCCCCGAGCTGATCGAGATCATCTTCAACAGCCAGCGGCCCCTGATGCGAGCCAACAGGGACGGATTCTGGGCCTCGCTTCCATATGACGACGACGAAGGCGACCGCCGGTTTCCGACCCGTTGGGGGCCGGACCCGGCCTGGGAAGCCGCCGTCTCCTGAATCGCCTCCGCGGATGGCGGGTCAGCCGGCGGGGCGAATTCCGCCTTGGGCTACGGATGCTCCGTCCGGTAGCGGACGCGCCAGTCCGGACGGCGTCCGGCTCACTCAGCCCAGTCCGGTTCTTCCGAGCTGCACGCACTTTGCCTGCCTGCTGTCATAG
Organism: Candidatus Dormiibacterota bacterium; assembly: GCA_955652675.1. Lineage (GTDB taxonomy): Bacteria > Chloroflexota > Dormibacteria > Dormibacterales > Dormibacteraceae > Nephthysia. Next base: position 2,428 of record CATPBP010000162.1, on the reverse strand, counting down.
ACGAGCGGGGACGGACAGGCCGGGGTCGGTGTGGGTGTCGGCCTGGTGGCCGTGCCTGATGCCGGTGTGGGAGTGGCTGTCGGTGACGTCGTCGGGGTGGTACACGCTCCGGAGGGGATCTGGACGGTCGTCGACTCGTTGGGGTCCTCTTGTAGGTAGATGGTCCAGGTACCGGTGGAGGAGCCGGTGGCGACGGTCGCGATCACCTGGTCGTTCGAGGGGTTCTTCGAATCGAACGCCCAGGGCGTCGTAAGCGAGTTGCCGCCTTGCTTGAAGACGAGCGTCCCGTGGGCAGTCCGCCGGAACGACCCCTGTGTGTCGTGAGCTGTGACGACTACCGTTTTGTTTGAGCAGTTGTACGCCGCCTCGATGCTGCCTCCGAACGCGTAGAAGGCAAGCGAGGGAGTGAAGGCCCTCAGGCCGTGGTTACCGGGAAGGCTTACCCCCGTCGCCACGCCAAGGCACAGCACCAGGTAGCCGGTCACGAACCCCAGCACTACTCGGGTCGGCGATGTCATCCGTCTCAGTCCTCCTCGCCGAGCGATGACCCCACAACAAATACCCTATCGCAACCCCCGCGGCGGTAGTCGCGGCGCCTAGCATCCAGGCCAGGAAGAAACCCGCAACCAGCGTCCAGTCCAAGCTCACGGCACCACCTCCGCCCTCCTCACCCGCTCTGAGCATATGCGCCCCAAGGGCCGGCCGGCCGGGCGTCGTTTCTCCAGGTCGGCAGCACGATGGGGCGCCAGACCCGAGATTCGGCCGCTGCGGAGTTGAGCGATCGGTGAAGGAAATCACCGTTGACGCCATCGAGGATCATTGCGAAGATTCTCATCACGCGAACCTTCATGCGGTCCGCATGGTGGAATCTAACGAGTAGCGGTGACCACGCCATGCGTGCCGGCGCCGCTGCTGAGGAGGGAAGCGCGAGCAGCCACAGGGAAGCGTTTGCGTGGTCGGCGAGTCGGCGCTCAGCCCCCGCCGGGAGCCCGCTGCGTGCCTAAGCCGGACGCTCAAGACGCCAGGGATCGGGAGTTGATCCGCAATTCGCAAACCGATCGAGTTGCGGGATGCCGGCTGACCCTCCTCTCTGAGGAGCGATATGCATGCCTGGCCCAACGGCGAGGCGTCGCCGTCCACACCCATCGGGGGCGGTTCTGGAGGAATTCCGATCAGTTTGGTCCTCTCATCCTTGTCCCGGTCCACTGGATGGCCGAGCTGACGCCCGAGCAGGCGACCTTCCCCAAGCCATACACCGTGGGAATCAAGGCTCGGGTCAGCGGTAGCTCGAAGACCAACGCATTCTTCAATCTGTACCTGATCGACCGGCCTGCCGAATACGGCTTCAACAGCATCGGATCGAACGCAAGGGCGAAGATCAGAAAGGCGTGCCGCGACGGCGTGACGGTGGACCTGGCAACTCCCGAGTTGCTGGAAGAGCACGGGTACGAGGTGACAAAGGCTTCTCTCCAGAAGAGCGGCTACAGACCCCCACCCAGCCGGCGCTCCTACATCAAGCGGCTTGCCGACGATACATTCATGTCGGGTGCTCGATTGGTCCTTGCAGGCTTCGTTCCCGTGGACAAGGATTGCACGAGACTGGGCGCCATCGCGACCGGCTCGGCGATCGACGGCACCGCCTATGGGGATGACCTCTATGTCGCGCCCTGGGCCAGAAGGAGCAACGTGGGACCACGAGTGATCTTCAGCTTCATAGAGGCCTGCCAGCGCACGCCCGGAATAGACCGCATCGTGCTCGGGCGGGCCACCAGCGATCAAGCGCTGGATTCCTTCAAAGCCAGCTTCGGCGTTCCCCTCAAGGATGTGCCGGCAATGGTCGCGTTGAGACCAGGAGTGGGAAAGGCCGTGTCTCTCGTGTCCGGCGCCGCTCCTCTCGCTCATCGCCGCCTGTACGGCCGTTGACGTGCGGAGCGTCGCCTGGATGAACCATCGCACGCCGTAGGCACTCGAGTAGCCTCGCGGGTGTGCGGAGGGAGCCGGTAACCAGGGCTATGCGGCGAACCCTCTACCTCCTGGTTGCAGCGGTGGCGCTGCTCCTGAGCACGCCCGCGGCCGGCGCCCAGGCGATCTCATACGGTGAGTGGAACCCGGGCTGGCAGACTGGAGGCAGCGTCAACAACTCGGTGATCAGCGCCCGGGAGCAGGACATGGGGCACCCTCTCGACATCATCCACTGGTACGCGGGGCCGGGGGAGGGCTACTCCGGCTACGAGCACATCATGGTCGACAACGCCCTCATGCTGAAGCGCATCCCCTTCGTCAGCTGGGCATTACCGGTCGGTTTCAGCGACAACGCCCTGCTCGATGATTGGGCCGCGGGCATCAAGGCGAAGGCTCCCCAACAGGTGTACATACGCCTCTTCTGGGAGTTCAACGATCCACCAAGTGACACCAACGGGTCCTGGGG
>CATPBP010000161.1 GCA_955652675.1 Candidatus Dormiibacterota bacterium | reverse complement strand
CCCCAAACCCTGCGCCGCCTGATGGCCGAGATAGCCTCACCCGATTGACCCTCTCTTGTTCCCTCCCCTTGCGGGGGAGAAAAATTCCTTTCCTTTCTTCCTTTAGTAGTCGTGGGTGGCGGCTTTGCGGCTTATCAGGCCCTCGGCGAGGTCGGTTGCTATGGCCTGGGGATCGCGGGAGGTGGGGGCGTAGTAGCCGCCTCCGCCGGGGAGCTCCAGGGTGAACCTGGCGCCGGCCGGGAGGTCGAGGCTCAACTTGGGGTTGCGCCGAGACCTTGTCGAAGTGCTGAAGCGGGCTTTCGCGCCCGGCCGCCCCCCCGCATAGCCCTCGGCGGGGAACCAGAAGCGATCGGACAGCACCGATACGACGAAGGGCTCCCCTGTGCGGACCTCCACCTCGATGACCTGACCCAGACCGCCTCGATACCTGCCCGGTCCCCCGGAGTCGCGGCGCAGCTCCTTGCGGCGGATGACCAGCGGACCAGAAGTCTCGATGACCTCGGCCGGTGCGGTCGCGACGCCGCTGGGAAAGGCCGTCGTGCTGAGACCGTCCGCGTTGGGCCGGGCGCCTGTCCCGCCTGCTGCGAAGAAGACGCTGACGAACCGGTCACGGCCCTTTCCGCGGACGGTGGTCAGCCAGATGTTCCCCGAGCCCTCGGCGATCACGCGGTCTTCCAGGACGGGGGCCAGCGCGCCGAAGACGGTGTGGGGGATAAAGTGTCCCGCGATCTGCCGGGCGGCCACGGCGGCCGGAAAACGTGGGTTGAAGATACTGCCTTCCGGCGCGGTGACGGTGACCGGCCGGAAGCTGCCGTCGTTGTGCGGTACGTCGGGACAGAGCGCGCATTTCAGCGCGTAGTTCGTGTACGCGGCGGTGTAGTTGAGGACGACGTTCAGAGCACGCTCGACCTGCTGAGAACTGCCCGCGAAGTCCGCAGTGACCTCGTCACCGCGCACTGTGAGCCGGCAATGGATCGTGATCGGCTCGTCGAGGCCGTCTGTGTGACACGTCTTCTCGTAGTCGCCATCCGGAACGGCGCGAATGGCATCGCGCATAGCCTGCTCCGAGCGGCGCAGGACCTCCTGGCCCAGCTCCTCCAGGCCATCCAGCTCGAAGGCCTCGAGGTACTGGAGCAGCCGCTCGGCCCCGACCTGGTTGCCCGAGACCTGCGCGTGGAGGTCTCCAAGCACCTCCTCCGGCGCTCTTACATTGGCCGACAGCAGGCGAAACAGCTCACGGTTTGGCTGGCCGCCCTCGTACAGCTTCGTTATGGGGATGTAGAGCCCCTCCTCGTAGACCTCCGCCGCGTCGGCGGAAAGGCCCCGGCCGCCGATGTCGATCGCGTGACAGGTGTTACCGAAGAAGCCCACCAGCTTCCTGCCCTTGAAAACGGGGGTCACGACCGAGATGTCGTTGAGCTGACCGGAAGTCATCCAGGGGTCGTTGGTGATCAGGACGTCGCCGGGGGCGAGCTGGTCCGGCGGGTAGGCCGCGCAGAAATGTTTCATACCGGTCGCGAGCGCGTTGATGTGGCCCGGCGTGCCGGTCACCGCCTGCGCCAGCATCCTTCCCTGCGCGTCAAAGACGGCCGCTGACAGATCGCCGACCTCCCGAACGATGGGCGTGAACGACGTCCGCATGAGCGCCGCGGCCTGCTCGTTCGTCACAGCGATTAGGCGAGTCCAGAGGATCTCCAGCGTCACCGGGTCGAGGTCAGGCATCGACCTCCACCCTGAGGTTGCCGTGGTGGTCAAGGCGCCCGCGCCCGCCCACGCCGATCACCACCGACGACTCCCGCTCCTCGACCACGGCCGGCCCCCTCACCGTCTCCCCGGGGCCGAGCCTGTAACGGTCGATGATCCTCGCTTCCACGAAGCCCTTCTTCTCGGCTGACCAGACGGGCCGCCGTCCCTTCACCGAGCTGCCACTCCCGGCGGCGGCCGTGACCTCGATCGCCGGCTCTGGCCCGCGAACCCGGATTCTCCAGGTCAGGATCTCGGCCTCCACCCCCGGCGGCCGGCGCCCGTAGAGGCGGAGATAGGCCCGCTGGAAGGCATCCTCCACCTGCCCGGCGGGCCGTCTCTCCAGCTTCTCTCCCAGCGCTACGGTTATGGTCTCGCCCTGGCCTCGGTTGCGGATGTCGGCGGCGAGGTCGAGGCGCACCTCACGGGCGGGAACGCCCGCCCTCGCCAGTTGCCTTCGGCCCTGTCGCGCCATGTCGTCCAGGGCCTCTCGCACTCCGGGCCAGCTGACCTCGCTGATGATCGAGGGAAGGCTGCGGGCGAAGTCGAAGGCGGGAGGCGCCGTCAGCAGGCCAAAGGCGGATGCGACCCCGGCGCTGGGCGGGAAGACGAGGGTCGGTATGCCGAGCACCCTGGCCACTCCCCAGGCGTGGACAGGTCCGGCGCCGCCAGTAGCCACCAGCGCGAAGCGGCGGACGTCGCGGCCGCGCTCGATGGCGTGCATTCTCGCCGCGGCGGCCATGTTCTCGTTCACGACCCGGTGGATGCCCGCGGCGGTCTCCTCCTCGGTCAGGGCCAGGCGCGCCGCCAGGCGGCCAACCGCCTTGCGAGCAGCCTCCAAGTCGAGCGCCATGGTGCCGCCCAGGAAGAAGCGCGGGTCCAGGTAGCCGAGGAGGAGGTCCGCGTCGGTGACGGTCGGCTGGACGCCGCCCTGGCCGTAGCACGCCGGCCCCGGCTCGGCGCCCGCGCTGTCCGGACCCACCTTGGGCAGGCCGAACTGGTCGAGGCGCGCGATGCTGCCACCGCCGGCGCCGATCTCGATCAGGTCTACGACGGGCACCCTCAAAGGCAGCCCGCTCTCCTTGGCGAACCGGTAGACGCGGGCCACTTCGTGCTCTCGAGCCAGAAGCGGAGCGCCGTCCTCGACCAGACAGGCCTTGGCGGTGGTGCCGCCCATGTCGAAGGCGAGAAGGTCCCGGCACCCGGCCAGGCTGCCCGAGAAGGCGGCGGCGATGGCGCCGGCGGCAGCCCCGGATTCGCAGAGTCGTACGGGGAAGCGCCGCGCCGTCTCGACGTCGGCCAATCCCCCCGTGGAGAGCATCACGTGCAGCGGCGCCCCGATCCCCTCCGCCTGCAGACGCTCTTCAAGGGTCTGAAGGTATCGGGCGACCAGGGGCTGGACGTAGGCGTTGGCTGCCGTGGTGGAGGTGCGGACGTACTCGCCCATCTCCGGCACGACCTCGGAGGAGACGGAGATCGAGACGCCGGGAAGTTCCTCCTCCAGGACCCGCGCCGCCGCCTCCTCGTGCGCCGGATACCTGTAGGAGTGGAGGAAGGTGATCGCCAAGGCCTCGACCCGGTCGCGCCTCGCCCGCCGGGCCAGCTTGCGGACCTCCTCCGGGTCGAGCGGCAGGTCCACGGCGCCGTCCGCGAAGACGCGCTCCTCCACCTCCCATCGCAGCCGGCGTGGCACCAGCGGCTCGGGCAGCTCCAGGAACAGGTCGTAGAGGTCGTAACGGTGCTCGCGCCGGATGGCGAGGGTGTCACGGAACCCCCTGGTGGTGACCAGGCCGGTGCGGGCGCCCTTGCGCTCGATCAGGGCGTTGGGAACCAGCGTGGTGCCGTGGACGACCTCGGTCACCTCAGCCGGATCGACTTCGCCCAGGAGCCTGGCGACGCCCTCGGCCACCGCGAGCGAGGGGTCTCGAGGAGTTGTCAAGGTCTTCCCCAGCGCGGCGACGCGGCCCCCGGTGAGGAGGACCAGGTCCGTGAACGTGCCGCCGATATCGACCCCTATCCGGCTCCCGGCGCTCAACTTCTGGCGATACCCGCCAGCTCCGGTTCCCGGCCGCGGATCTCGGTGTCGGGGACGTCGGTTATGAACATGTGCCCGGGAGCGTGGGTGATCGCGAACTTCGGCTGAACGGCCATGATCACCGCCTGTGGGGTGACCCCGCAGGCCCAGAACACGGGGACCTCGTCGGGGAGCGGCTCGATGGGGTCGCCCCAGTCTGGCGAACCGAGGTCCTCGATGCCGATCGCCGCCGGGTCGCCGGCGTGCAGAGGACCGCCGTGCGCCAGCGGGTACTCGGCGGTCACCCTCCTGGCGAGCTCCAGCTGGTCTCGAGCCACCGGACGCATCGAGACCACGACGGGTCCGCTGAAGACGCCGGCAGGCAGACACTCGAGCGACGTCCTGAACATCGGTACGTTCTGGCCCAGCTCCATGTGGCGGAGGCGGACGCCGGCTTCCAGCAGCTTGGCCTCGGCGGTGAAGCTGCAACCGAGCAAAAAGGCGACCAGGTCGTCTCTCCAGAGATCGGAGATGTCAGTCACGTCCGTGTCGAAGAGCCCGTCCCGGTAGACCCGGTAGCGCGGCAGGTCGGTCCGAAGGTCGGCCTCGGGGGCGACGCGGCGGGGCACCGGGTCGCCTGGCTGGGTCGTGTCGATCAGCGGCATCGGCCGGGGATTGGCGAGACAGAGCTGGCGGAAGTCGTCCGCCAGCTCGCTGGGCAGGATGGCCATGTTGGCCTGTAGGAAGCCGAGGCAGAGACCGGTAGTGGGTCCACTCCACTCGCCTGACCTGAAGAGCTCGCGGACCTCCTTGGGGTGGGCGTGGCTAAGGTCGATCATGTCGCTCTCCTCCGGCTCAGACTACCGCTGCGGTGTCGCCGCTCAGCTATCCAAATGGTCGCATGTGGGTAGCCACCCCTAAGCAAATAGGTCATCATGGCAACAGCTGTCCCGGCATATGCCCGGGACGAAGCTACGTGGAGGACTGGTGAGATGACGACCGTCGCCGACGCGACCACTCAGCAGAGGAATGACGCGCTCAGCCCTGCGGCACGCCGCGCCATATTCGGAGCCTGGCTCGGTTTCTTCGTCGACCAGTTCGACATTTATCTGCCGGTGATAGCCCTGGCCCCCGCCGCCATCTACTTCCAGCCCAAGAACTTGCCTGCGTCGGTGGCCGCCACCATCTACTTCAGCATCTTCGCCGCCACGCTCATCGGACGGCCTGTCGGCGCCATCATCTTCGGTAACTTCGCGGACTCGATCGGCCGCAAGCGATCGGCGATGGTCGCTGTCGGCGGTTTCGGCGTCATCACGTTCTTGATCGCGATCCTGCCCGGCTACGAGAGCTGGGGCCTCACCGTGCTGCTGATCCTCATCCTCCTCCGCTTCGTCGACGGCATCTTCCTTGGAGGTGAGTACACCGCAGCAAGCCCGCTCGCGATGGAGTACGCACCGAGGAAGAAGCGGGGCCTCGTGGGCGCGCTGATCCAGGTCGGCTACCCCTGCGCTTACGTCGGGATATCCCTAGTCACCCTGTTGATGCTCGCCGTGCTGCCCGCCAAGGGGCTTCACTCAGCGTACGTGCAGTGGGGCTGGAGGATTCCCTTCTTCGTGGGTTCGCTCCTCGCCCTGGCTTTCGTCGTCTACTACCAATTCTTCGTCCCCGAGTCGGAGCTGTGGGAGAAGTCGAAGGAGGCAGCGGCTTCCAGTTCGGAGAAGACCGAGGCGCCGCTCAAGCAGCTGTTCCGGGGCGACAACCTGAGGAACCTGGTCCAGGTATTCGTGCTGATGACCGGCGTCTGGCTCACGCTGCAGGCGGTCCTCTCGACCCTGCCCGCGGTCCTCATCCAGCAAAAGAAACTGCCTCCGACGACCGTGACGATCGGCCTGCTGATCGCCAACGTGCTGCTTGCCTTCGGCTACATCGGCGCCGGCCTGCTCAGCCAGCGGGTCGGGCGGCGGCTGCTCTTCATCGCCTACGGAGTGCTCTCGGCCACGGTGGCACCTATGCTCTACGTGATGCTGGTCGACAGCCCGGGCACCGTCACGCCGCTCGTGCTGGCGGCCATCGTGACAGTGCTCGTCATATCGGTCTGGGGGTTCGTCACGACCTACATCACCGAACGGTTCCACACCGGCGTCCGGGCGTCCGGCTACGGAGTGGGATACAGCCTGGCGGTGGTCCTGCCGGCGCTGTACGCCTACTACATGCTCGGGCTCGGCAACTTCATTCCCTACAAGTACACGCAGATCGTCCTGCTCGCGGTCGGGGGCCTCTTCATGATCGTCGGGGCCGTGATGGGGCCGGAGACGAAAGACCTCGACTTCGCCTCCGAGGTCACCACGCCGGAGGCCGAGCCGGCCCCGTCCGCCAGGCGGGAACCCACCGGGAGGCCCGCCCCAGGATCCGCGTGATGCGGCTCCAGCTGCGCGCCGCCCTCGCTGACGCGGGCCTGCTCACTCCAGCGCCAGCCTAGAGAGGCTTTAGGGCACCAGCGCCCAAGTTTCTCGGGCGTCTGTGCGGACTCGGCCTCGCGCGAAAGCATCTGAGGCAAGCGCGTCACTGTCATTGATCGTCTGGCTGGTCTCCTTCGTAGAGACCCTTTGGCACAGGGCCGTCGGGGTAGAGGGCTCGACCGCGTCGCCAGGCAAAGAAAGAGAAGCGTCGTTCCAGCTTTCCCTACACGTGCATCCCGCGTTCAGTACGGAGACGAGACAGATGACGGACGCCTTCGCGACTCCATATGGCCGGCTCGATCATGCGCCGAATCATCACGCACGCCCTCTCCGGCGACTGTTGATCCCCTTTCTCCTGGCCTCGATAATCTTCCTGGAGGTCCTTACGACGAGCCGGCCCGTTCACGCACAGACGGCTTCATCGCAGGCGGCGCTGATAGCCCTGATTCAAGACGTTCAGGGGGCCACCGCGTACAGATACGGTGTCCATGACCTGGACGGCCGGACAATGGACACGGTCAAGATCATCCCCAACCCGGCGGGTGGATATCTCGCCGTGTATCACTACCTGTCAGTCGGCGACAATTCCTTTCACGTTCGGGTCGCGACTTCCAGCGACCTGCTCAAGTGGATGGCGTCCCGGAATGAGCTCGGCGCCCACGAATCGCAGCCGACCATCGCCTACCTCTCGGACGGTGGCTTTCTTGTCGCTGTGGAGGCGGACACCAACGGCTCTCCGACTCCACGTGTCTGGGTGCGCTTCAAGCACTACGCCAGCCTGCGCGACCTCCTGGCCGGCTCCCCCGACCGGACTTTCGACGCCCCGCATACGCTGGTGCCGTCTGGCTCCGGCGCCGAAGGCACGCCCAACATCTACTCGGTCTCGCTGGCGCCGGACCTGGCCAACTCCACGGTTGACGTGGGGTTTCACTACTACATGAATGCGGACGTTGACCGGCAGGCGCGCGGCACGCTGACCAACCTGGGAAGCGCTTCTCCAGGTTGGACCACCCGGGTCGAGAGCAAGCTGAACCAGGATCTGCTCGCGTCGGGGGACGTGCACGGGAACGTCGGCGACAGGGACCACATGATGTGGTTCGGACGCTCCTACAGCCTCCACGAGGTACAGCTGACCAAACACGACTTCGGCTCCTGGCGCGTGAACCTCTATGACTGGTCGTCCGGTACCACCACCAGGCTGGCGGTGAAGACTCGCCTCGGCAGCACTTCCTTCGCGAACCCCACCTTTACCAATCTGAGATCTCCTCGACCCGGTGGGAGAAACGCCGTGGTGGTTACTCTCTTTCTGCCCTCCGAGGGTGCAAAGAGCGGCGAGGGCGGCGAACTCATCTACTACAAGGAGTATTGAGTCCCGCCGCAGCTGGCCAGCCTCTAAACGGCGTGGCTTGACGAGTATGGCGGCCGATGATAGCCTCAGCCTCACTGCTGGAACCGATTTCAGCATTCGGAGGGAGGATGAGGGGTGGCCACAGCTCGCGACGTGGCTTCGCGATCAGGGCGCGGACGGGATGGCGTCAGGAGGATCTGCCTGGCGTCCGGTGCTGAGCGGTGAACTCGGACCTGGATCGGACGAACCTGGACATCGTCCGGCTCTGGTGGGCGACCCAGAGCAACTCCCGTGCACTGCGCGAGTACAGGCGCCTTCGTCTT
>CATPBP010000160.1 GCA_955652675.1 Candidatus Dormiibacterota bacterium | reverse complement strand
GGCTCCAACCGCGAGGACCTGGACCTGGCCAGGCTTTTCGCCGCCGCGGGCCGGCCCGTCGGGTTGCTCCATGGCGCCGACCTGGGAGTCACTCGGCACTACGATTCGGCCCGCCAGGTTCGCGCCGCCTGGCGGCGCATGTATTACGCCTACTGCGGGTACTCGCTGGCGGTGGCGCTGGCCGGCCTGGTCGGCCTGGCCACGGTCTTCCTGGTGCCCGGGCTTGCACTCGCAATGGCGTGGTTCACCTCGGACAGACCGGCCCTCCTGGGCGCCAGCCTCGGATTGGTCGCCCTGCTTTTGTTGCGATCCGCGGTTGCGATCAGCGAGCGGCAGCCCCTGTCCACGATGGCGTGGCACCCCGTCACCTGGATGGCGACGCTCTTGGCCATGGGCCTGAGCGTGGCCGACGGCCTGCGCGGCCGCCGGCCGGTCTGGCGCGGAACCGAACTCGCAGGTCAGATTCGATGAGGGTCGCAGTCATCGGAGCCGGTTTCGGCGGGCTGGCGACGGCCATCCGCCTCTTGGCCGCAGGGCACCGAGTCACCGTGGTCGAGGGCCGGCCGGAACCGGGCGGCCGGGCCAGCCGGATCTGCGACCGGGGCTGGCAATTCGACACCGGACCTTCGTTGATCACGATGCCCGAGCTTCTCGACGACCTGTTCGCCGCTGCCGGAACGTCGTCCGCGCAAGAGCTGAAGCTGCGGCGTCTGGATCCCTTCTATCGGATCTCATGGGAAGGCGAGGAGGAAACGCTCCTGTTCAACGGCGACCGGGCGGCGATGATCGAGCAGATCACCGAGTTCAGCCTCGCAGACGCCGGCCGCTACGACGACTTCATGGCCTCGAGCAGGAGCATCCACGAGGAGGCTGTGCTGGTCGCGGGCAACCGGCCGTTCCTCGAGCTCGGCGGTTTCCTCTCACTCGTTCCCAAGATGGCCCAGCTGGGTGCCCTCCGAAGCGTCGACGGTTTCGTCGGCCGCTTCTTCCGGGAGCCCCATGTCCGGCAGGCGTTCGCGTTTCATCCGCTCTTCATCGGAGGCAACCCTTTTCGCGTACCCGCCGTCTACGCCGCCCTGGCATACCTCCAGGTGGCCGGCGGAGTCTGGTACTCCGAAGGGGGCATGTGGTCGTTGGTCGAAGCCCTGGCGCGGATCGTCAAGGGTGGCGGCGAGCTTCGCTGTGGCGACCCTGTCACCGAGATCGTCCGCCGAAACGGTAGCGCGGTCGGAGTCAAGACGGCCTCGGGCGATTTCGTCGAGGCGGAGGTCGTCGTGAGCAACGCCGATGTGGTCACCACCCGCCGCAACCTGCTCGGACTCAACGGCCGGGTCCCCCGCCTGACCATGAGCTGCTTCCTCCTCTACCTGGGCGTGCGCCGCAAGTTTTCCCAGTTGCAACACCACACGCTGTTGGTCGGGAACGACTACCGAGGGTTCATCCACGACGTCACGGTGGCACGGCGATTACCGGCGAGCCTCAGCCTGTACGTCCACGCTCCGTCGCGGACGGAGCCGGCTATGGCTCCTGAAGGCGGCGAATCGATCTCCGTCCTGCTGCCAGTGCCCAACCTCGGCTCCGGATTTGCCTGGTCCGAGGCTGAAGAGCCGCTGCGCGAACGTGTCCTCGACATGCTCGAGTCGCCCAACGGGCTGGCACTGACGGGCCTTCGCGATTCGATCGAGGTCGAGCACCGCTGGACTCCCCACACGTTCCGCGACGAGCTCGCCAGCCCGCAGGGAAACGCGTTCGGGCCCGAGCCACTGTTGTGGCAGTCGGCCTACTTCCGGCAGCCGAACCGCGATCGTGATGTGCCCGGTGTCTACTACGCGGGAGCGGGGACGCACCCCGGCGCGGGCATTCCCGGGGTGCTCATGACCGCATCCGTGACCGCCGAGCTGATCCGTCGTGACGCGCTGGACGGGCGACTTTGACCTCGCCTCTGATGGCCGAAGCCATGGCTGCGATGAGCCGGCATGCTCGGACCTTCTGGCTGGCGGCGCGCCTGCTGCCCGCCACGGTGCGCCACGACGTGATGCTTCTCTATCTGGTGTGCCGCACTCTCGATGACCTGGTCGACGAGGGCGACCCGAGCGCACAGCGCCGTTTGGTGGAGGTCGCTGCCTGGGCGGCGGGCGGCAGTCCGGTTGGCCGGGAGGAGTTGATCCTCCAGCACCTTCGAGAGCGACATCCGGCCATTCCTCTCGATGCCGTGACCGACTTCTGCGCCGGTCAGGAGCAGGACTTCGGCCAGGTGGCCTTCCGGACGGAGGCGGAGCTGGATCTATACGCCTACCGCGTCGCCGGCACCGTCGGCCGGATGATGGCGGCGGTGCTGGGGACTCGGGCGCCTGAGGCGGACGGGGCTGCACGCGCGCTCGGCATCGCCCTGCAGCGCACCAACGTACTTCGCGATGTTGAGGAGGACTCGAGGCGCGGCCGCAGCTACCTGCCCCAGGAATCCCTCGAGCTGGCCTCGGGCGACCGGGTCATGCAGATGAGGATCGAGGTTGCCATCGCGCAGCACTGGTACGAGCGCGGGCTGGCCGGGGTGCCGCTCTTGCAGCAGGGCGGGCGGGTCGTCAGGGGCGCGGCCCAGATGTACCGCGCCATCCTGTTGGAGATTGAGCGCAACCTTGTTCGCCAAACGCTGCCCGTGCGCGCCGTGGTGCCGGCACGCCGCAAGCTGCGCATCCTGGCGGGAGAGATGCTGCGGATTGCCTGACCTGACGACCTGGCAGCCGGTGCTGCCGATCGTCGGTGCGTCGATCTTGGGTTACTCGCTGGGGTCGATTCCAACCGCCCGATGGGTGGCCGGCAGAAGTGGCGTGGACCCGCTTCAGGCTGGGGAAGGCAACCCGGGCGCCACCAACGTCTGGCGGCTGCTCGGTCCCCGCGCCGGCCTCATGGTGCTCGCCGGCGATATCGCCAAGGGAGCGTTCGCCGCGGTTGCGGGCCTCCTCTTGGGCGGATGGTGGGCGGGCTGCGCAGGTTTGGTCCTGGCGATGGCGGGGCACGCCTGGCCACCCTGGTCCGGCTTCCGCGGCGGTCGCTCGGTGGCCTGCTTGATCGGTGGTGGACTGGTGCTGGGCCCGCTTCCTGCCGCCATCGCAATCGGCCTCTTCCTCTTGCTGAGGCGTCCACTGGGCCTGGGGCGGACCGCCACGATCGGCCTCCTCTCGTACCCGCCTTTGTTCTGGGCGCTGGCCGCCGACCGCTGGCGCCTGATCGGCATCGGCGTCGCCTATCTCACGCTTGTCGCCGCTTGGATGCACTTCGCGCAACGCCGAAAGGCGGCCGCGGCGTGACGTGTCGTGGCTATTCAGCAGGCCTGCTCTCGCAGAGCCGGGCGCAGTGGTCCGATCTTAAGATCCAGCAGCTGGTCCTGAAGGCAGAAGAGTGCCTCCATCAGACGATTCGGCGAGATGCCGGCGCGCAGTTCCGCCCGATCGGCGTGGACGCCTGCAGGTAAATTGGCTGCGAGCAGCGCAAGTCGCGGCTCCCAGGAGAGTGGTACGCGTCGAGCGCCCTGCATGTTCATCTGCTCCACATCCTCGAGCATCGAGTCGATCACCTGGATTGGGCTGGTGATGCTCCACCGCTGCAATCGCTTGAGTATGTGACGGCGGCGTGCCCATCTGATATCGCGGTTGGCATCGCCGAGGGGCGTGTGTCTCATCTCTCCGCTCCGCATAAACAATCCGGTTAGACCGCCATTACGAAGTTGAGCCGGCTCGGTGAGACCAGCGTCACCGCGATTGCACCAGCTGCTTGCATACACAACGGTCAAAGTCACATGGAGCATTGCCGATGGCACACCAAGATTGCACTCTCGCAGCGAGTGGCCTTCGACGCTTTCTTAGACAGATGGAACAGCTGTCGGCCGCTGCCCAAAGTTGTACCAGTTGAATCGGAGCTGGTGGATCTACCTCGCCACCGGTAAGCGCATCAGCCACCTCCCGATCACTCTCGACAAGCTGTTGTGAGGCTCTATATAGGTCGCCGCAGGCCCGGGTTTGGCTGTGACCCTGGTTGCCTTGGCCTCGGCTGGCCTCGCTTCACCCGGTTGCAGGGTGACGCACGGCCCATAACGAGAAACAGGCGAACGGCGGCGCGACCCTATAAGGTCGCGCCGCCTCGTTTTGATGATTTGACCTCCGTCGCTACGTTCGCCGCTGCTCTATACAGTTCTCGCCGGGCGGCATCAGCTGCACGGGCCAGCTGCATGACCGTCTGAGAGAACTCGGGCGACTGACCGTCGAAGAGCAGATCAGCGGTGAAAGACTTGATCGTGGCGACCGCCCCCGCATTCTCTATTGCGGAAGGGCGGATGACCGAGCACTCCGGCAGGCCTTTTCTGATGAAATCGGACGGCTCCGGCAGGATCTTGTTGGTCTGAAACTTCTCCGCAGGGAACTGCTTGGTGTCGTTGAGGTCAGGAAAAGTCACCCCGGTCATTGGGTCCTTCAGGCCGGCCAGGCTCCCGGACACCGCATTGCCTGCCTTGTCGTGCCAGAGCGAGAAGTGATCCACCTCGACCCCGCCGATGCTGACGATGATTCGTAAGACCTCCAAATCACTCGCTTTCAGACTCAGCGCGGTGTAGAGACTGGAACCGCCCTGCTCGATGTCCCCGACGGCCCCCCCGGCACCGGCAAGACACTCCTCGCCAAGGCCACCGCCGGCGAGGCGGCTGTTCCCTTCTTCTCCATCTCCGGGTCGGAGTTCGTGGAACTGTTCGTCGGCGTCGGCGCCAGCCGCGTCCGCCCCTCTTCCAGGAAGCGCGCAAGAGCGCTCCCTGCGTGGTGTTCGTCGACGAGATCGACGCCGTGGGCAAGCAACGAGGGCCCAGCGTCGGCGCCGGTAACGATGAGCGGGAGCAGACGCTCAACCAGCTGCTGGTCGAGATGGACGGATTCAACACCGACACACGCGTCATCGTGGTGGCGGCCACGAACCGGGCCGATGTCCTCGACCCCGCCCTCCTCCGGCCCGGGCGCTTCGACCGTCAGATCAGGGTCGATCTGCCCGACGCCGGGCGCACGGGCATCCTCGAAGTCCACGCTCGAAGTAAGCGCCTGGAGATGTCGGTCGATCTCGAGTCCGTTGCCCGACAGACTCCGGGCTTCAGCGGCGCCGACCTCGCCCACCTGCTGAACGAGTCTGCGATCCTGGCCGCGCGCGGTAACCGCCGCGCCATCGGCACGGGTGAGCTGGAAGAAGCGATGGCTCGAGTGATTGCCGGCCCGGAGCGCAGAAGCCGCCGGATCTCAGAGGATGAAAAGGAGATCGTCGCCTACCACGAGGTCGGTCACGCGTTGGTCACGCGCGCTGGCCGGCTGCGAGCCCGCCCATAAGGTCTCGATCGTGGCCCGAGGCGCCGCGCTGGGCTGGACTCTCAGCATTCCGGAAGAGGATCGCTATCTGCTCCGCAAGAAGGACCTTGGGGCCCTTGCCCCTAACGAGGGAACCGATCGGCTCCGGGGCCGCTCACCCCGAAAGCACCTGGCCTCCTAGCGACTCGCAACCGCCAACCGCTCGATTCCGGAGATCGGCGCGTTCGGTCTGTCCTTCAGGTACAGCCGCCGGAGTTCCTCCGGACCGAAGTGCTCAACACCGGTGAAGCCCCGTTTCCTCAGCAAGTCCTCCACCTCCTGCGGGTAGAACAGGCTTAGAAACGGCTCACCCCGGTCCGCCGCCTGCTTCATGGTCCAGGCCAGGCCGGCCTTCTCCATCTCGGTGAGCCCGTCGGGTGGGACTACGTAGGTCAGGACCAGCTGGGTCCCCGTCGGCGACGCCGCGAAGCTCATGAGAGTGTCGATGATGGCCTCCTGGCGGAGGTACTGGGTGACCGCAACCCACGAGATCATGGCGGACGCCGAAGGGTTGAAACCTGCCCCTACCAACTCGTTAGTGAGACTGAGCCGTCCGGCTTCGAAGTCGACCGGTACGAAGACGAGATGGGGTGGTACGTCGACGCCGAGCTCGGCCAGCCGGTTGCGTTTCCACGCCTGTCGTTCAGGAAAGTCTACTTCGAAGACACGCAGCTGCGGCATCAGGTCAGCCCGACGGTACGCGAAGGAGTCCAGACCGGCGCCGAGGATGACATATTGCGAAACCCCCGCTTGCAGAGACCGCTCGACTGCGTCCTCAACGAAGCGAACGCGTATCGCAAAGGCGAGACCGAGGCCCTCGAGGGAGTCCGCAGCGAGCTGGCCCCTCAGCTGGCCCATCAGGGCGGCGCCGTCCTCGCCGGCCAGGTCTAGGGCGAGGTGGTCCTCGACCAGCCTGGGATGGGTACTCGAGAGGTGGATCGCCCGTCCCACGGCGGCAAGCGTCGCCGTATGGCCCGGAGACTCAGGTGGTGGGCTACTCATCGGTGGTTGCCAACAACAGGGTAGCGACGCTCGGCAAAGAGTGGCAAACGACGGCTGTTGGCCCTGCCAGGCAGTGCTCGCAGCTTTCGACGGCCCGGACTAGGCGAGCAGAAAATCGAAGGTGGTCCGAATGAACTCATCCATCGGACCGCGGTCACCGATCAGCTTCGCCCGCGCTGCCGCTCCCTCGTAGCCGTCGACGAGGTATCGCCCGAGTGCCTCGACATCAACGTCCTTCGGCAGCTCGCCCGCCTCCTGCGCCTGTGCGAGAGCCCGAGCGACGGCCGCGCTCCAATTGTCGAGGGCATCGGTCACCGCATTTGCAATTTCCGCGCTGTGCGGGGCGAGCTCCGTCGCGAAGTTGCCGAGCAGGCAGCCTTTGCGAACCCCGGAGCTGACGTTCTGTTCGATGACGGCCTCGAAGTACGCCCGGATCCTCTCAAGCGGCGTTCCGTCGCCTGAGAAGATCTCGCCCGCGCCGGCCTCCTCCAGGTAGGCGCCGACGAGGCGGGTGTAGGCACGCACGACCTCGACCCCCAGCGCCTCCTTGCTTTTGAAGTGGTTGTAGAAGGAGCCCTTCGGTATGCCGGCTGCCTCGACGATGTCCTGCACGCTGCAGCCGTTGAACCCGCGGGCGTGGAACACCTCCACCGCGCTCTCGATGAGCTCATCCCTGACGCTGGCTCGCGGCACCACTGCAATATCTCAGATTCGGCAAGATGACCGGTCATATATACTGCTGCCCACCCATGCCGGAACCCGCGCTCCTACCCCTGTCCGAAGAACAACTCGGCCGTTTGCGCGCCTACGGGGATGCCGTGGACCTCGAAGTCGGCGACACCCTTTTCGAGACCGGCGATCCTAGCTACGACCTGATCGTGATCGAGGATGGCGTGATCGGGCTGACCCGCGATGCGACCCCAGGCGCCCCCGAGGCCTCCGTGATCCGCTTTGGTCCGGGCGCCTTCGTGGGTGAGCTCGGTCTGCTCACCGGTCAGACCACGTTCCTGACGGCGCGCATGGTCGAAGCGGGGCGGGTGCATCGGATCCCGCCCGCGCAGCTGCGCCGCCTCATGGCTGAGGACCCTGAGCTGTCCGACCTGCTGCTGCAGGAGTTTCTGGCCCGGCGGCGGCGGCTTAGGGCTGGGCCAGCCGCCGAAGCGCTGCAGATCATCGGCAGCGACCTGGACTCAGGGGCGCTGGCGCTGCGCGCCTATGCCGCGCGGCGGAACTTGCCGCACGTGTGGCTCGACGCCGATTCGGTCGAGGGTCGCTCCCTTCTACGCGCAGCCTCACTGCGCGTCAGCGACCTGCCGGTGGTCCTGACACACACGCGCACGCTAGTCCGCACGACTCCCGGCGAGCTTGCCCAGCACCTTGGGTTTGCCTATCGGCCGCGGGCCGACAAGCCGGCCGATCTGACCATCATCGGCGCCGGGCCAGCGGGGCTCGCCGCCGCCGTCTACGGCGCGTCCGAGGGATTGGACACGACGGTGCTCGATGCAGTGGGCGCCGGCGGTCAAGCTGCCGCCAGTGCGAGAATCGAGAACTACCTCGGCTTTCCAAGCGGGCTCAGCGGCGAAGAGCTCGCCCAGCGCGCGGTCGTGCAGGCGCTGAAGTTCGGCGCGCAGCTATCGACCCCGTGCGAGGTTGTGGCGCTCGAGACCGAGGGAGACCTGCTGACCGCGGTGCTCGCCGATGGAACGCTGGTCCCGTCGCGAGCCGTGATCATTGCCACAGGAGCGCGCTACCGCACGCTGCCGCTGGAGAGCTGGGAGCAGTTCGTCAGCGCGGGGATCTACTATGCGGCGACCGATCTCGAGGTTCGGCACTGCGTCGGCCGACCGGTGACAGTGGTGGGCGGCTCGAACTCCGCCGGCCAGGCGGCGCTGACCCTGGCGGCCTCGGAGAGCTCGGTGACTTTGGCGATCCGCGGACCCGACATCGCTGCCGGGATGTCCCGGTACCTCGTCGACCGCATCGCCGCCGATCCGCGGATTGACGTGCGACTGTCGACGGAGGTGACACGACTCGACGGCGGCCGGGCGCTCGAGCACATCACGCTGACCAATCGCGCCACGGGAGACGAAGAGACCAGGCCATGCACCGGACTGTTCTGCTTCATCGGCGCAGACCCGGCAGCTGCCTGGCTCACAGGCATCGCCCTCGACGAGGACGGTTTCATACGCACCGACGTGCAGCTCGGCCCCGAAGACCTCGCCGTCGCCTGGCCCGCGCTCGGCCGTTCTCCGCTTCCCTTCGAGACGAACGTGCCGGCGGTCTTCGCCGCGGGCGACGTACGCCACGGGTCCATGAAGCGGGTAGCCGCCGCCGTCGGCGAGGGCGCCAGCGCGGTGCGGTCGGTCCACGTGGCGATCGGCGCCCCTCGCATGAACCTGGTTGGTCGACCTCAAGAGAGTCTTCCGGACCCGATGCCTGCGGCCGGAACGGCTCCGATGCCACGTGAACCGTCGTCTCAGTTGGTCATGCCTGGAGGCCGTACGCCAGCTCCGTCCGACGCCACGGAACCATAAGGAGGCTCTCATGCCGATGATCGACGTTTTCGCTACGGAAGGCACCTTCAAGGACAAGCACGCGCTCGCGCAGGATCTCGCAAAAGCCGTGATGCGCTGGGAGCGGGTGCCGGAGATTCCCCTGTTTTCCGACAACACCGCCGCGTTTATTCATGACCTTCCCACTGACGCGATCTCGAATGCGGCCGGCGACAGCGGCTACGTGCGGGTCCAGGTACTGACGCCTGTTCACGTGCTCGATCGCGAGAAGCAGCTCGGCGTCGTCAAAGAGCTGACTGACATCGTTGTCGCCGCGGCCGGCGATCCAAGCCTGGTCGATCGCACCTGGGTACTGATCACGGAATCGCCGGAGGGCGGCTGGGGCATCGACGGCCACGCGAACACGGGCGACGACATCGTCGCCTCGGCACGTGCCGCGCTGCAGGCGATGGCATAGTGAGCTAAATGGACCAATACTCAGAGGCGTTGCTACCACTCGGAGAAGAGCGCGGGGCCGGAGTGGCCCACCCGCTTTACGAGGGACTGTGAGTCTGCCTTAGCCGGTGGTGGCGGGAGTCGAGGGCGTGGCCTGGATGGGATGCGATCATTACCGACGACCCCCACTCCTAGCGCCCGATCAGGCCGAGCTCCGTGGCTTTGGCCAGCACCTCCAGCCTGGACCGCGCGTCCAGCTTGCTGCACAGGTTCCGAACGTGGCTCCGAACCGTCGGTTACGGGTGCGAAGATTTACGCGGGGTGAGGCCTAAAGTCCGATCCGAGACCGGCGACGGTCCAGTCGCTCCTGGGGTCAGGAGGGGAATCGTCTCTCGCCGCGAGCTCTTCGAGCGGCTCGGGGGCAGGCTGGCGAGCGAGCGGTACGCGATCGGGCGCATCCGCAGCCGACGCATGATCTCACCGCTCATGCGAACCGACCAGATGCTCACTGCCCTCGAGGAGCTGAACATGCTGGATGTGGAGCGGGTCCCGGAGTCCTGGCTATGGCAGCTGGGAGAGCTGGTCGCCGATTTGCCGTTCGAATATGACCCCAGGGTGGGACAGCAGCCTTCGCCCACGGCCGCCATCGATTTGGTGTTCGACATCCAGGAGCACCTGCTCGAGTTGATTACCGGCATAGAAGCCGAGCATGAGGAACGGCTGGAAGCGGCGAGTTGACTGAGCGCTACAGACCCTGCTCATCCCTATCCGGCGACTCGTTGTGCTGGCGTCGCACTCTGACCGATCAGCGGGACCGGCCGGGGTCTCACTGACTCCAGGAGCGATTGGAGCGTCGCCGGTCTCGGATCGGACTCTCCTCGCGACCTCCTCGCCGCCGCGACCTCGAACACCATCGCCGCGATGCGGGCCCAAGGGTACGAGCGAGGTCGGCGCTGGACCCGCCCCTCACATCCCTCCGGGCGGCCGGCAGCACCGGTCCGTCTCAGTCCAGCAGCTTGAGCGACGGCCACGCCTGCCACAGCGGCCGGCGGGGGGACCGGCACACGAAGATCGGCATCCCCGCCTCCTGGTTGGCGACGCCGTACGAGTTGCTGATCGTGCCCACCTGGGTGACGTCCGCGAAGAGCGGCTCCAGGTCCTGCCGCTCGTAGCCCACCGCGATCACGACATTGGGGCTCATGCGGGCCGGCGCCCAGTAGTAGTAGGTCAGGTGGGGGCTGACCACGGGAGGCAGGCCGAGGCCGGGGCCGTAGAGATCGAGCGCGCCGGCCTCGCCGTAGTTCGACGCCAGCACCATCGCCCCGCGCCGCTCGGAGCGATGCAGCGAGGCATAGGCCGCTGCCACCTCGTGCGCCAGATCCGGCCAGCCGTACATCTCGGCGAGCGTCGGCACCTTCAAGAGACCGGACCGTGCCATGACGTCGGCCGGCAGGACGGGCAGCAAGATCGGGGTCAGGACCAGTGTGGTGACGACGGCGGCCGCCACCCAGGCCCGCCGTAGCAGGCGCGAGCCGACTGATCGCTCCAGCCAGACCGCGCCGGCCGCGTAGAGCAGCGGGTAGACGGGCGCGGGGTAGTAGGACTTGCCCCCGACCGCGAAGAACAGGAGCTCGATCAGGATGGCGGTCCAGGCCAGCGCGCGGAACGTCCCCGACCGCCAGAGCCACACCGCCCCGGCCACCACCAGGGGGAGGAGCAGCGGCTGAACGAGGAAGAGCCCTTGCTGTAGCCAGTAGGCGACCGGTCCGTCCGTGTTGCCCCGGTGATGGAGGGTGTACGCGATGCTGTCCCAGCCGTGGCCCGCCTGCCACCACAAATTGGGCGCCAGCATGATCACTGCCAAAGCGGCCCCCAGCCAGGGCCACCGGGTGACCAGCTGCCGGCGGCCGGGCGTTAGCAGCAGGCCCGCGGCCAGGGCCACCCCCAGCCCTGCGACGGTGTACTTGGTCTCCAGGCCGATCCCCAGCACAAGGCCGGCCAGGAGCCAGAGCCGGCGGTCGCCGCCGGCCAGCACGCGCGCCACGAGCCAGAGGAGCAGCGCCCACACGAGCTGGTCGAAGCTGACCGTCTCAAAGATGAAGTTGCCGCCGACGAACACCGGCGAGATCACGACCGCCAGCGCGCTCAGCAGCTGCGCGCGCCGGCCGCCGCCCAGCTCGCGGGCCATCAGGGCGGCGAGCACGACGACCAGCGCCCCGGCGAGGACGCTGGTGAACCTGAGGGCGACCACCGAGTCTGGAGCGACCACCTGGACCAGCCGGGCGATCGCCGGGGTGACGGGCGGGTAGTCGACGTACCCCAGCTCCAGATGGCGCGCGCTGGCCAAGTAGTAGAGCTCGTCCCGGTGCCACCCGTACCGGCCGGCGAAGACCATGGACACGGCCAGCTTGACCGCCGCCAGCCCGACCACCGGTAGCCAGCGCACCTGAGACTCTCGCCCCTCTCGCGGGAGGTGCCGCAAAGGTCCGGTGGAGGCGTTGGCTACGCCCGTCGCGTTAGCCAACGCCTGGCAGACCCTTCCCGGTGGACACCCTGGTCGGACATCTCTACATTCCTGGCGCCTGATGATGTTCGGGCTCGGCCTGACGCAGTGCGTCTACTGACGCCCATCAATGCTACTGATAACCAACGGCAGCGTCCGCGGCGTCTTTGGCAAGGCGAGAAGCCGCACAGGCTGGGGACCAGCACGTGCAATTTCGGTATCGAGGGTGACGTCCCGAACGTGATCGAGAGGGATGCGCAGCTGGCTACGCAAGGACCAGAGCTTGTCCATGCCTATGATATGGACGATGAGTTCTGTGGGAGTCAGTTCGATTTTGGCCACGGCATCTACAGGGTCTCACGCTGGATACCGCCGTTTCGATCGAACCGGGGGCGACCCTCAACCTCGGAGGGTTCCTTGCGCCTGGCTAGCCGAGGCCAATGTTATTCGTCGTGTCGGCTGGGGGCCTCTTGGCAGCGGAGCAGGAATCTTTCGGGGACACACTTCAAAGGGTCTAGCGTGCGCTGTGCCGTTTACACGGTGATCATCGATTATTCGCGGAACTGTGGTCTCACGCCGACGATGTGAGCCTCTTTGGTGCTTTCGGGCGAGCCAGAGTGGGTTGGGATGAGCTCAGCGTCGTGTTCCCGTGGGTGGCGAGCCGGTATCGAGACGGTACCACCACATCGACTACGAGATGGTGTGGGAGGGTGTCGACTCCGCTTACACCATCGGCTATGAGCGCGCATTCGTATCGATCGACGGCAATGAAGCAGCCGTTTCGACCATCAGGATCACAAACATCCACCGACGTGAAGGTGGTCGGTGAATGCTGGTTCGTCGCCACGGCGACTTCGCGCCAGTCGACGAGAGCCCGCGGCCGACTGACGATCCGGGTTAGCTGCGAACCCCCAACGCTGTCACGGCCTCGCCGTTCACCTGCGGCCGGCCCCGCTCAGGCGTTCGCCGCTCCCCCAGACGCGGCCCCTAGCCAGCGCCATCTCCGGGTGGGGGTGAGTCGTTGAACCTCTCGACACGGATGACTGGCCGAACCAGGTGCTGCATGTCGGTTCCGGAGAAGGCGCGGCGCAGGAGGTCGCTGGAGAGCTCGTTGCCGATCGCAGCCATGATTATGCCCTGGTCGAGGGCGAGGTAGAAGGGCGACGTTACGCCACGGTGATCGGGTGGCTTCTGCTGCGCCACCACGCCAGTCGCACCGCCGGTGCCAACGTCGACGGAGTCGCGGAAACCCCACTTGGAGTAGATGTCGAAGTCGCGGCGCAGCTTGTCGAGGTTGGTCAGGACCGCGTCGCGATCCCACCGCAGCCCGAGGAATGAGGCGTGCGGGGTCACCACTCCGTTGGTGTAGGCCGAGGGTGGGGGCGCCGGCTTGGCGGGGCGAGCGCATCCCGCCAGATCGAACCCAGCGTCGACCAAGGTGTTGTCGTTGTTGGACGGGTAGCCGTCTGGATTGGAACCAACCGCATCAACTCCGTAGGCGGAGTAACCACCATCCGGATTGTTCGCCGGAGAGAAGCCCCAGTAGCCGTAGCCGGCCTCCACCAACCCGTGATAGATCTGCGCCCGGACAGTGTTCGGATGGTTGAGGCCCCAACTGACCGGCCCCCAGGTCTCTTCGGGCACGAACAGCGCTGGCATGAGGTCCTCGAAGGCGCTACCGTCCCAGCTCGGGGTGATGCGCATCCCCGCGTACTCGTAGGAGCCGTCGAAGACGGACTGCCCGAAGTAGGTGTTCGTGGGACCAGAGGGCTTGGTTTCCTGGAACGAGTAGCCGCAGGTGGCCGGGAACGCACGCCAGGCTCCAAAGTATTCGCGCTGCGGGAGCTGGCCATTCGCGATACCTATGTAGCTGGCGATCCGACTCTCGCTGACGATGGTGTCGTAGCAGCAGGGGGCCTGGCCGGTGCTGGGCGCGTAGTAGAACAGGATTCGATTGACGGCGGCCCGGTAGTAAAGGTTGAAGTTCATGCTGTCGTAGAGCTCCCCCGCCCGCTCCGCCAGCTCGGGCACGGCTCCTCTGACGACGCGCAATCCAGTGGCGAGCCAGCCGTTGTCGACCGACGACAGTATGGGAGTGAGGGGTTGGCCCGATGGCGGCCAGACAGTAAGCTTGGCGCCGCTGCGGGCGTTGTACCAGTTGTAGAACTGGCCGCTTGGCTCGTGCCGCTCCATGTGCTTGAGAGTGGCAAGGGTCACGCTCAGCCGGCTGACCAGTTCGTGCCGGCCGATGATGTGGAGATCTTCAGCGACCACGGCGCTCCACATGTAGGCGGCGATGTTGGTGGTTGAGGTTTGGACGCTGCGGGTGCCGTCAAGGCCGAGGCTGTCAGCGGGCAGCCCGCTGCGGCTGTCGGTCATGGCCACAAACGATGCCCACGTACTAGAGGCGTATTTGATGTAACGTCGCGTTCCCCCTCGACCGAGCATCAGTCGCGACGGCAGAGGCCGCTGACTGGCCCAGGCTGATGGCGGCAATTGCGGCAATGGCGACGGGTAGCAGTATCCGACGCATGACGCTTCCTCCCTCCCCGACCGAAACCGTCTCTTTGCAAGCAAATGCTAGACCTGCACGACGCCCCGAGCAAGAGTGACGTTTTCAGACCTCCAGCCATTGACAGGGGCGGCACGACGGCGGTCACCAGGCGAGCAGGGCCAGCTGTTACACCACCGGCTGGACGCCCTGCTACGTAAGCCCCGCGTGACTGCAAACGGGCCGACCTGGCGGGACTGGACACGCATCAGAGGAAGGGGATTACGAGCGTAAAAGGGGTTTCGTCACCTGTCTCCGGCTGTTAGGCTTGGCTGAACAAATGTTCGAGGTCGACCGAAGATCGACGGCGAGCTCGTAGTCCCCGCTGGGCGTCGCGAGATCAGCCGTCGGGTCGGGGACGTCGGTACCGGCGGCGTTGACCAGGATCGTCAATGGCCCCCGAGCTGGCAACCATCCAGACAGCTCCGGTGAGAGCATCTTCGTCGGCGAGGTCCGCAAGACCGCGAGCTCCTCGGCCAGCTCCTCGGCGGTCACTCGCCTCCGTCGCCTGGAAAACGAGCAGGGCCTTGACGAGTCGGTCGGCCCGCGCGGCCCAAGGATCGCACGAGAACGTGGTCTCAAGATGACCACCTATAGGCGTAATGCCGTCCGTAGCGCACCAGGAATGCGCGCCAGCAGGAGGAGACCGGAATGTTGCGAGGATTCGCCACCATCAGTTTCTGGGCAAACGATCCAGAGGCGGCAAAGAAGTGGTACGCAGAGCTGCTGGGCATCGAGCCGTACTTCGAGCGCCCAGGCTACTACGAGTTTCGTCTCGGCGACCACCAGGACGAACTGGGCTTGATCGACAGCCGCTACGCACCCGGCGGTTCAGCGACCGGCCCGGCCGGTGCCGTCATGTACTGGCACGTCGACGATGTCAGAGCAGCTCTCGAGAAGCTGCTGTCCATGGGGGCGAAGGAATATCAACGGTACACGGAGCGCGGCATGGGATTCATCACCGCTTCGGTAGTCGATCCCTTTGGGAACATCCTGGGCATCATGTACAACCCGCACTACCTCGAGGTGCTGGCTGGAGGGACGGCGTGATGACCACGTCCATGCGTGCCCTCGACCTCACACCGCACGTCGAGCTGAACGACGGTGAGGCTGGTGTCGATGGCTGGACCGAAA
The DNA here is from genome assembly GCA_955652675.1 of Candidatus Dormiibacterota bacterium. Classification (GTDB taxonomy): domain Bacteria; phylum Chloroflexota; class Dormibacteria; order Dormibacterales; family Dormibacteraceae; genus Nephthysia. Next base: position 29,674 of record CATPBP010000160.1, on the reverse strand, counting down.
CCACGCGACGGCGACATGTGCCTGGCTGGTGACCTTGTGGCGATCGACGGGTCGTCGAAGCCTCGAATACCTCGAGAAGGTCGGAGGGCAGCCGACATCCGAGTCCGGCGCCCGATGAGCGGCTCGATCCAACCGTCGGTCTTCGCAGCACTACGACGCACTGTTCAGGGCAGCCGACCGACCGCGATTGACGATCGTCCTTGAGATCAGCGCCTCCACGGCAAGCAGGTTGATCAACCACGACGTCCATGCGCCGACCGCATACACCTGGTCGAACGGCAGCCCGGATGCGACGAGGATGCCCAGCCAGGCTCGGAAGGTCACGGCGGTGAAAATCAGCGCGTACGAGCGAGTCATCCATGCCCGGTGCGCAGCGACGTGGTGCTGGCGAATCGAAACCAATCCCATCGTCGAGGTAAGCAGTAGCGCCACAGCCAAAGCTCCAAAGCCGAGATGGGCAAGCGGGCCACCCTGGGACAGCGGAGCCAGCAGCAGGCCTCCGACGCCAGCAGCGAGCACTGCGATCAAGTAGGTGCGGCCGAGCAGACGGTGGAGCACCCGGATCCGCGGGCGCATGCCTTTCCGGAACACTGCCGTCCCGATCCAGAGCTGCCATGGCCCGACTGCCAGCGCGACAATGCCGCCGCCGACGTGGAGCAGGAGCGGGCCCAGATGAGCAAGGTAAATGGCCGCCTGGCCCGGTATGAAGGTCGCCGGATTGAGGCTGAAATAGCGGGCAGAGGCGAGAGCCGTGAGAGTGGCCAGCACCGTCATCGAGACCCAGCCGGCACGTCGCCTGCCGGCTGTGATTTGCATGCTTCCATGCTGGCCTGGGACAGGCCGGCCGTCTTCCTCCCAGTGAGCGATCTTTGGGCCTCATCCGTCAGGAGGAGGTGGACCGTACCAAGCCGGTCTCGTAGGCGAAGATCACTGCCTGCACGCGGTCCCGCAGCTCGAGTTTGCCCAGCACGTGAGCCACATGAGTCTTCACTGTCGTCTCGCTCACGTGCAGCGCGGCAGCGATCTCCTGGTTGGTCAATCCTCGCGCCAAGTGGCCCAGCACCTCCGCCTCGCGCTCCGTCAGCTGAGCCGGCCGATCGCCGGTCGCCGCCCCCGGCGCTGGCCTATGACGAGCGAACTCCGCGATCAACCGGCGAGTCACGCTGGGCGCCAGCAGGGCGTCGCCGCCGGCGACCAGCCGCACGGCCTCCGGCAGCCGCTCCGGTTCGATGTCCTTGAGCACGAAACCACTGGCACCGGCCTCGAGCGCGTCGTAGACGTGCTCGTCGAGGTCGAAGGTGGTCAGGATCAGCACCCGCGTGGGGCCGTCTCGCGCCATGATTCGCCTCGTGGCCTCGATGCCGTCCAGTACCGGCATTCGAACGTCCATCAGGACAACGTCAGGCTGCAGCCGGATGGTCTCAGCGACCGCCGTCTCACCGTCGCCCGCCTCGCCCACAACCTCGATGTCCCGCTCCGATCGCAGAATCAGGCGAAAGCCGCCTCGTACCAGCGCCTGATCGTCGACCAGCAGCACGCGGATCACTTCGTCGGCTCAAGAGGCAGCCGAGCCAGGACTCTCCAGCCGCCTCCCGGCAGGGGGCCGGCTTCGAAGTCCCCGCGGTGCACTGCGACACGCTCCCGCATTCCGGGAAGCCCGTGGCCGCCGCCGAGACTTGGCGTGGCTCCCGGCAGCGCGTCATTAGTGACCTCCACAAGCAGGGCACGCTCCTCCCGCACGACCTTCACCTGTGCTCGCGCTCCCTTGGCGTGTCGGAGACAATTGGTCAGCGCCTCCTGCACGATCCGGTAAGCGGATAGGTCGATCGTCGTTGGCAGGCCGCCCAGCGCACCATCCGCCTGCGCATGAACCTCGAGGCCGGAAGCTCGAAACCGCTCCAGCAGCAATTCCAGGCGGCCGAGCCCGGAGACCGGTTCGCGTCCGTCGCGGTCGGCGCCAGAGCGCAGGACGCCGACCAGCCGGCGAATCTCGCCCAGTGCCTCCCGCCCAGTCCGCTCGATTGAGGCCAGTGCCTCGCGCGCTTCATCTGGCCCTGCGGCGGCCACCATGCGGCCTGCGCCGGCCTGGACCACGATCACGCTCAGGCTGTGCGCCACGATGTCGTGCACCTCCCGGGCGAGCCGCGCTCGCTCCTCGGTGGCCGCGCGGCTTGCCTCCTCCTGGCGCGCATGCTCTGCGCTGCTGGCCAGGTCCGCGAGCGCCGCCGTCAGCGATCGACGTGTGCGAGCGTTGAAGCCGAGGATCCAGGCGGCGATCACCAGAGCGAGCTCGAAGCCCACCGCGACCACGTCCTGCTCGCGCAGCACGATGATGGCGCCGGCTCCGACGAGGACGCCGGCCGGGATCGAGACTCGGAGCCGGTGAACGCTGGTCACCGCGGCAAGCAAGACCAGGATGGCTACGAACCCCGGCGCCGACGGGCGCAGGCCAAGGACTACGCCCACGAGGGCTGCGATTGCGGTCGCCACAAGGGCAGCCAGGGGCGTGCGCCTACGCAGCGCCACCGGCGCCGCCTCGACGATGGCCACCGCGACTGGCGTCGCCTGCCACCCCGACGACAGCACGTTCAGCGCGGTCAGCAGGGCGGCGAGCGCGACATCGGGGGCACTCCCGGAAAGCGCTCGGATACCGAATCTGCGCATGCTGCCCTGACGGTAGTCGAGGAGAGGCAAAGCCGCATCCTCCCTGAGGATTAGGGGTCGTTCGCTCGGACGACCGGCACGTAGTTAGCCGATGAAAGCCCGGTAGGCTTGGAGGTCAAACTGCCGGTTATGCAGGGGCCGGGCTCGAGAGCGGAAGCACCCGCCAGCCGGCTCCATCGCCGACGAGGATATCGTCAAGCCAGCTCCGAACCACTCCCGCCACGACGTCCCTGTCATCCACCGTGAACGTACGTTGGAAACCTACGGAGACGTCGGAGGTTAGGCGGATGCACGCCCGTAGCGGCGCAGACGATCCACCCTCGACAGAGGCCCGAATAATGAGTAGCCCGGTGTTGTTTGAGGCCATCTCCCCACGGTATGGGAGCCACCGTCACCTGGGCGTGACGTCGTCTCCAGGCGGCTCGACGAGGTTACGCAGCTGAGCGGTGGGCTCTATGTCGAGCTCCGCGCGCAGGAGCTCCTGATAGTGCTTGAACTCGCGCAAAGCCTCCGACCGATTGTGCTCTGCAAGATGCACCCGGATCAGCGCGTCGTGAGCGCTTTCGCGGAGGGGATCAGCCCTTACCGCCTGAAGTGCGGCGGCGGCGGCGTCACCGTACCGGCCGGCGGCAGCCAACAATCCAGCGAGCACCTCCAACGCGTGCAGTCGAAGCTGCCGCCAGTCTTCCGCCTCCAGGAGAACCCAATCCTCGTACCAGTCCGGCAGCAGCTCGCCGGAGAGCGCAGCTATTGCTGCTCCACTAAGGTCCGCCGCCTCGAGAGGCTGATCGACGGCGTCCAGAAGGCGGTGGGCGAGCGCTTGTGACTCCTGGAGATCGACTCTGACGCTGCTCGCGAGGCGGAGGTCGCTTGGATTAACGACCACCGCCTCGCGAACCACCCCGTAGAGCCGCGAGAGGGCAGACCGCAAGCTGGCATGGGCCCGAGCCTCTGTGACGTCCGGCCAGAGGGTGCCCGCCACCAGCACCCGTTTCACTGGCCGACCGCGCAGGGCCAAGAGGCCAAGTAGGCGCTGGGATCCCTCCGCCAACGCCACCTGGGCGTCTCCTTCGACGAGCTGGAAGCCACCCACCAGCAGTACTCGGGAACCGGCGGCCCCTGGCGGTGCCCCTGGCGGAGGGCGGGTAGCGATCAATCCGAGCTGCCTCGTCTGGCTCATCCCTCACTCGGCACGGTACGCCGATATGCCTCAAGGGGCACAAGCGGGGTGGTCAGGTCGGCGACGGAGGTCCGCCGACGTTCGAACAATGGTTAGCCTGCTACACCGGCTCTGTCACCGCGGGCCTCGCTCGGCCACGAGTCTGACCGCTTGACCTTACTTGTCGACCGAGTTGGCCGAGATCGCGGCCATTTCAACTCCTCCCGGTCACAGTCCTAGGACTGCGCGCATTGCTCTCACGCCGGCCAGGATACCCCGTGGGTCGCTGAATGAGCCATACGGGGCGACCCAGGCCCGAGCACCGAACTCGAAGCGGTGGCCGCCCGAGCGCAGCGCTCCAGCGTCAATGCTGTCGTAGCCGATCGCGTCGACGAATCGCATCACCGCGTGCTTCGCGGCCGGATCATTCCCGGCTACGGGCAGCGTGCTCCGGTCGGCCGCGCCCGCAGGCCGGGCCAGCGCGGCGAGATGTTGGGCAGTGATGTTGTTGAACACCTTCACCACGTGTGCGCTGCCCAGGTGCCGCCGCAGCACCTCGCTACTGGATAGCGACAGATCATCCAGCCCTGGCATCGCCCCGTCACGCTGCGGGATGTAGTTGATCGCCTCCATGACAGGCTTACCGGCCAATGGCTGCACGGGTACCGCCAGATAAGCGCGAGGCGGGATTCCGACCATCACGAGGTCGCCTTCCGTCGCGGCCTCGGTTGGGGTGGCCGCCCTCGCACGCGGTCCTAACTCCTCCACTAAATCCTTCAGCGTCTGCGGCCCGCGGGAGTTGCTCAGCACCACGTCATAACCAGCGGCGACGGCCAAACGGGCCACGGCTGCGCCGATGCCTCCACTACCGATGAAGCCAATAGTCGCCATCGAGTTCGTTCAAACGCGAATCTTGCGCGGGTCATTCCGAGAGCCGAGACCGCGAGACGGCGGCATCGGCACGGCTGGTCGGGGCGTCAGAGCCCCCGTCGCTCGCGTTCCAGATCCGCGCCTCCTGCTGTCCGCATGAAAAAAGAAGAGCCGAGGCCGAAGCCCCGGCTCCGCTAAAGGAGGGTTTTCAGGAAGGAGTCCCGGCTACCTTCATATCTCGGCCCATGCGGTCCCCCGCCGTCACCGAGGAGGTGCGGATGGCTGCCACCACCTCAAACACCAGCGCGAAGAAGACAGCCGCCGCCGCCACCGTCAACCCGATCGCGGCGTAGAGGGCGTACAGCGCCACCTGAGACCAACCCCAGGCGTTCAGTAGCAGGCCTCTGAGCGTCTCTCCACGGAACAGGGTCTGCACCTGCGCGGCAAGCTTCTGATCCTGCGGCTTGGCTTGCGCCGCTGCGCTCACCTGGGAGTAGGTCTGACCGCCAGCGACCGCCTTGAGGTGCACGCCGATGAAGTTTTCGGCATAGACCTTCGCCTGATCGCCCGTGGTCAGCTGCTGACCAGCGTACGGCTGGATGGCGGCCGCGTCCTGCGGCGGCAACGCTTTGAAACTAGCGCTATCCTGAGCCGGGAAGTTGATTTTTTGCGCTACCAGCTGGTCATGGATCATGCCGTTCACGAATCCATTGCCCCAGTAGAGGACACCTCCGCAAAACCCGAAGACCAGGATCATGACCGCCTGCAGGGCGATGATCCGAATACGTATCTCCTTACTCATTCTGGAGAGCCTCCTTCCGCTTTATTTGTTGAGTTCAGGATCGCCCACCACAACGGCTGAGTTAACGGTCACACGGCCCCCTCCGCGATGGACTTTGGCCATCCGTGTCGGGACCTTTGGTTTTGATCTTGCGAAGTGAAGGCCGCCGCGTCCAGCGACCCAACGGCGGACCAACGACGTTCAGACTTAGCGCTGTCTAGCGCCTCGCTACCTTGACGATTCCCTGGCTGGACCCCGGCCGCTGGCCCGGGGCCGAGCACCCTCGGGGGGCCGCGGCTCCCGCAGCTCGACCCTGATCCGGGTGTCAGTAACGACAGCCCCGGAGGGAGTCACCATGACAGGATTGAGGTCGACCTCGACCAGCTCGGGCAGGTCCTCGGCAAGCCCGCTCACGCGAACCAGAATTGCCTCCAGCGCGTCCAGGTCAACCCGCGGCCGACCGCGGTACCCGTTGAGCAAGGGAAACGTGGCGAGCCCGCGCACCATCCGCCCTGCCTCGGTCTCGGTCAGCGGAGTGAGCCGCACGGCCACGTCCTTGATCAGCTCCGCCGCCGTCCCACCCGCGCCGCAGGCGATGACCGGTCCGAAGACCGGGTCCTGGACCACACCGACTATCATCTCAACTCCTTCTGGCACCATCTCCTGCACCAGGAAGCCGCTGACCTGCACGCCCGCAGCAGCCTGCCGGTCAGCCATCCGGCGCGCTGCCGCCTCAACCGATCGGGGAGAGAGGGAGAGCTGCACGGCCCCAAGCTCGCTCTTGTGGACGAGCTTCGGCCCCACCGCCTTGAGCGCCACACGACCGCCAAGCTCGGCTGCCGCCGAGGCCGTTTCCTCCGGCGTGGCGACGAAACGCCACTTGGCAAGTGGCACGCCGTAACAGTCGAGCAGCGCTGCCATCGCTTCAGGGGCCAGCCAGCCATCGCCTGCGTTCAGCGCCGTCGCTACTATCGCGCGCGCTTCATCCGACCGGGCGGTCGGCAGTCGCCAAGGTTCTTCCTCCGGCCGGCGGCGCCATTCGGCCCAGCCGGCGACCCGTGCCAGGGCCCGGGCCGCGTTCTCTGGAAAAGCGTAGGTTGGGATCACGGGTGCCTCACCGCTGGCCGCGGCCTCCCCCACCTCGCCACCCACGAGCACGCCGAGGACGGGAAGCCGCCGCTCCGGCCGCAGCGCAGCACGCCGCAACGCCGCCACCACCGCAGCCGGTTCGGCTCTGAGTGGAGGGATGAAGATCACGATCAGCGCATCGATGTCACCGCTCCCCGCCAGCACTCCCATGGCCCGCTCGTAGTCCGCTGGGGCGGCGCTCGCGATCATGTCTACCGGGTTGCTGAGTGAGGCCGCGGCGGGCAGGAAGTCGGCCAGCGCTCGCCGCGTGGCGTCGGACAGCTGAGGCACCACCAGGCCTGCAGAGCCGCAGGCGTCGGCGCACATGATGCCGAGGCCGCCGGCGTTGGTGATGATGCCAACGCGCCTTCCCGCCGGGGCCGGCTGAGTCGCCAGGAGGCTGGCTACGTCGAAGAGCTCGCCTAGAGTGTCGGCGCGGATGACGCCGCACTGGGCGAAGAGCGCGTCCACGGTGACGTCCGATGCGGCGAGCAGGGCGCCGGTATGCGACGAAGTGGCCCGCGCCCCCGCCGGGGTCCGGCCGCTCTTGACCGCCAGGACAGGCTTCGAACGGCTCACCCGCCGCGCGACGCGGGAGAAGCGGCGCGGGTTCCCGAACGACTCCAGGTAGAGCAGGATCACATCTGTCGACGGATCAGCCTCCCAGTATTCGAGGAGATCGTTGCCGGAGATGTCGGCCTTGTTCCCGACAGAGACGAAGCTGGAGAGGCCGAGCTGAACGCGCCGCGCATGATCGATGACCGCAAGACCGAGCGCGCCGCTCTGCGACATGAATCCCACACGGCCGGCAAGCGGAAACGCCGGGCCGAAGGTAGCGTCGAGGCGATGTTCGGCATCGGTGTTCAGGATGCCCATGCAGTTCGGCCCGATCAGCCGCATTCCGCTCCGGCGGCAAATCTCCAGCAGCTCCGCCTGCCGGCCCTGGCCCTCCTCGCCCGCCTCCGCAAAGCCCGCGGAGATGACTACCAGGGCGCCGACCCCCTTCTCCCCGCTTGCCTGGGCCGCCACGCACACGTTTTCCGCGGGAACAACGATCACGGCCAGCTCGACCGGCCCTGGCACGTCACGCACGTCGGGATAGGCAGACACGGATTGCACCACCGGATGGGGGCTCACCGGGTACACCGGACCGGGAAAGCCCGACTGCATCAGGTTGTGGAAGAGCTCACCGCCGATGGTGCCCCGCCGCCGGGAGGGGCCGATGACCGCGATCGAGGCAGGCTCCATGAAACGCTTAAGAGCCGCTACCGCGCCCAGCTGTTCACGGTGCTCGAACCGAGTTCTCGCCTCCTCAGTCAGCTCAGTAGAGAACTCCACCTTCAGGACGCCAAGTGAGGACCGAACTCTGACGGCGAACCCACTGTCGCGGAACACCTGCACCATACGGTGGTTCTCAGACATGACATCCGCCTCGAAGACAGCGATGCCGGCCGCCGTGGCGGCCTGCGCGAGCTGGCCGAGCAGCAGTGTGCCGAGGCCCTGGCCCTGCAGGGCGTCGGCCACGGCGAACGCCACCTCGGCACGTCCGCCCTCGCCGAGCGCGTAGTAGCCGTGCCCAACGATGGCTTCAGGTTCGCCGTGGAGCGCGATCAGGCTGTAGCGCTCCCGATAGTCCATATCCAGGAAGCGAGCGGCCATGGACCCTGGTTCCTTGACGGCGTGGAAGAACCGAAAGACCTTCGACCCCTCGGAGAGGCCATTCAGGAAGAGCGCCAGCGCCTCTCGGTCGGCGGGCACCGCTGGTCGAAGGTGGACGGTGGAGCCGTCGCGCAGCACCGCATCGACGTCGTGCTGAACTGGGTAGGCCACCAGGTCGTCAGGGTCGCTCACGTTGCGGCGACAAGGGGAGGCCGGCGGCCCCAGGCCTCCTTCGAGAAGCGCCAACGCACACGCCGTTTCGGGCGTTTCATCCGAATCAGTGTGGCGTCTTCGCGAGGCTGCCCATAGGCCCGGTCGACCCCTCGCCCGAAGGCGCCTGTTTAACCCCACCGGCCGCGCCCTTGACCGCATGCTCTTCGAGTCGGTGTGCTGCCTGCTCCAGGAAAATGCGAGCCGCCGTCTCGGCCACGCGATGAAGCAACGTGCGGTCAACGGCCCTCCCCACCATGCCAAGGGGAGGTTCGTATTGCAGGCTGAGGGCCAGTTGAGTACGCGTCGGACCCAGCCAGGCCGCGTCGAAACTGCCGTAGAAGGACGGGAAGAGACGCTGGTCGCCATGCACGCGAATCCGGAGCGGCAGCGAGGTAACTACTTGTGTGGCCTGCGGCTGGCCGAGCACCAGATCCGCCGGTCGCCGGAGTCGGCGCCCGCCAACCTCCAGACCGACGTCGACCAGTAACCTTTCGCCCTCCTGCTCGGTCGTGACCGCCAGCCCGTCGAGCCATGTCTGCGGTTCACGAAGCATGACGGCCTGCACCGCCTCGAACCTGACCGCGACCTCTACATAGCTCTTGAGAAACATCTATGCCAAGCATGTGGACCCTATCGAGGGCGCGCCAGGGCCGAAGGTCCCCGACCGTTACCGTCCGATGGCTAAGCCCGAATCCACCGGCGAGCCTCCGTCCCCGCTCTGGTCCCGTGGGAGAATGAGACCCATGGCGGCTGACCGGCTGCGCGTGATGCTGGTAGACGATCACGAGGTGGTCAGGGACGGGATCAAGGCGCAGCTGCGAGCCCAGGATGACTTCACGGTAGTCGCTGAGGCTGGATCGGTCGTCGAAGCAGTCCGCGAGGCCGCCCGCGTTCGTCCGGATGTGATCGTCATGGACGTTCGCCTGGCGGATGGGAGCGGAATCGAGGCGACGCGCGAGATCCGAGCCCAACGACCGGAGACTCAGGTCCTGATGCTTACATCGTTCGCGGACGACGAGGCGCTCTTCGCCTCGATCATGGCGGGCGCGGCGGGTTACGTGCTCAAGCAGATCCGGGGCGGGGAGCTGGTACGAGCGATTCGCTCGGTGGGCCAAGGGCAGAGCCTGCTAGATCCCGCGGTAACCGCATCGGTTCTAGACCGTCTTCGCAAGGGGAAGCATCTTCTCAAGGACGAGAAGCTGGCACGTCTCAGCGCCCAAGAGGAGCGGATCCTCGGCCTGGTGGCCGAGGGGCGCACGAACCGCGAGATCGGGCGCCAGCTGAAGCTTGCTGAGAAGACCATCAAGAACTACGTCTCAGTCATCCTCTCAAAGCTCGAGGTGGCGCGGCGAGCTGAGGCCGCCGCTTACCTGGCTCGCCACAGCACCACGCCTGGCAGCTGACCAGGGCACCAGGTTGCCGGGCCCCCCGGAGACCCAAGGGTTCAGATGGGTATACGAAGATGCAACCTGGTGCCGCGACCCGGAGCGCTGGTGAGCCGCAGCGACCCTCCCATGCGCTTGGCCCGGCCCAGGATGTTGTCCAGGCCCTGCCCCCGGCTCACGCCCTTGGGTTCGAAGCCGCGGCCATCGTCGGTCACGGCGAGCAGCGCATGGTGGCCGGCGCGGCTAAGGCGAACCTGGCAGGTGCGCGCCTCGGCGTGACGTGAGACGTTCGAGAGGGCCTCGCGCAGCAGTTGGACGACTTCTGTCGACTTGGACGCAAGTTCCGCCGCAACGCCGCGATCGATCTCAACCGCCGCCTGGACGCCAGAGCTGGCCTCGAAGTCCACCACCAGCGAGCGCAGCGCCTGGTCCAGCTGACGGTCGGCCAGGATGCCCGGGCGCAGCCCGAAAATGTAGTTACGCAAGTCACGAATCACCCGGTCGATCTCCGTGACCGCGGACTCGATGCGCTCGCGCTGCTCCTCATCGCCGTGAAGTGCCGTCGCCTGCAGTCCCATGCCCACCGCGAAGAGCGACTGGATGATGCCGTCGTGGAGCTCCTTGGCGATCCGTTCTCTCTCGTCCATCAGGCCGATGCGCTGCGCCTCCTGTCTGGCTCGGCTGTAGTCGAGCGCCACAGAGGCCTGGGCAGCGAACGTATCGACGAGCTGGACCGTGGTTTCGAGGAAGGGCGTTCCACCGACTTTTTTGGCCACGGCAAGGGTGCCGAAGGCCTTGCCCCGCAACTTCAGTGGCACGAACAGGGCAGGTCCTATCTTGCCCAGGGAAGCCATCGGGTGGTAAGCCCGATCGTCACGTGACGCGTCGACCACGAAAACTGGGTGATTGTCTCGGATTACCCGGCCGAAGACTGTGCCGCGGGCGGGGACCGGCATGCCGAGCAGCTGACCACTGCGGGGGCCGTCCGCCGCGACGATGGCGAGCTCACCTGCCTGCCCTGAGGGGGCGACGATCGCGGCGACGTCTGCATCCGCAACCTCGCGTGCCTCGTGGCAGACAAGCTCCAACACCGAGTCCCCGGGCGAATCTGCGAGGAGGCTGACCGTGATCTGGCGGAGCGCGTCAAGCGAGCGTTGCTGATGCTTGGCCTCCTCGTAAAGGCTGGCGTTGGCGATTGCAACTCCCGCCTGGGTGGCGAGAACCTCGAGGTAGGCCTGGTCCTCAGCGGTGAACTCGGCGCCGCCCTTCCTCTCCGTTAAGTAGATATTCCCGAACACCTGTCCCCGCGCCCGGACCGGCGCGCCGAGGAACGACGACATCGGAGGATGGTTGGGCGGGAAGCCGACGGACCGCGGGTCGTCGGCGATTCTTGCCAATCGCAGGGGATGCGCGTCCCTGATGAGGACGCCGAGAATCCCACGACCGGTCGGTATGTGGCCGATCGCTTTCCGCTGGCGCGGCGAGACCCCGGTGGTGATGAACTCTGTGATGGTGCCCTCCGGCCCGACGACGCCGAGTGCCCCGTAGGTCGCGTCGGTGACTTTCACCGCCAACTCCACTATGCGCTGCAAAACCACGGGCAGGGACAGCTCCGCGGCCAGCGTGAGCCCAGCCTGCAGCAGCGCATCCTTGCGCGCATCCTCGTCCGGCATGCCTCGAATGGAGGCTAGCACGGTGTGGTACCCAAGCTTGGATCGCCGCGATCGCCAGTCCGGGGGAATTGCGGTACGAAATCACATAGATCTCTGAAACAGGTGATTGACTCCTACATCCACTGAGCCATGAAGGTGATCAGGTCAACCATTCGGCAGCTGAAGCCCCACTCGTTGTCGTACCAGCAGACGACCTTCGCGGCCCGATCGCCCAGCATCAGAGTCAGCGGGGCGTCGACGATCGAGGAATAGGGACTGCTCATGAAGTCGGATGACACCAGCGGCTCGCGGGTCACCGAAAGGATGCCCCGGAGGGTTCCGCCGGCCGCCTCTTCGAGCGCCGCGTTGATCTCTTCGGCAGTGGTCGGCGATGTCAGGTCGACGGTCAGGTCGATGACCGACACATTCAGGATCGGTACCCGAAAAGCCATTCCCACAAATTTGCCAGCCAGCTCAGGAAGCACCTCCGCCACCGCTCGGCTGGCGCCGGTCGAGGTGGGAATGATGTTGTCAGCAGCCGCCCGCGCCCGCCTCAGGTCCTTGTGCGGCAGGTCCTGCAGGCGCTGATCAGCGGTGTATGCGTGGATCGTGGTCATCATTCCTTTCTCGATTCCATAGTGGTCGTGCAGCACCTTGACAACCGGCACCAGGCAGTTCGTGGTACAGCTGCCCATCGAGACGACCTGATGGCGGCGGGAGTCGTAACTGTCCTGGTTGATCCCCATGACGACTGTCGCGTCCTGGTTTCGCGCCGGAGCCGAGATGATCACCTTCTTCGCTCCGCCCCCATCGATGTGGGCGCGGGCCTTGTTTGCATCGGTGTAGTGGCCGGTCGACTCCACAACAATGTCGACGCCGAGGTCCCGCCAGGGCAACTCAGAGGCATTTGGCGTGGAGAGGAACCTGATACCGCGTCCGTCGACGGCGATCTCGCCGTCCTCCGCTTGAACGCTAGGTTTGAAGGTGCCGAATGTCGTGTCGTGCTTGAGCAGGTGCGCAAACGTGCCCGGCTCCCCGAGATCGTTGACCGCCACGATCTCGATTTCAGGGTTTAGCTCATGCGCCGCGCGTAGAACGTTGCGGCCGATCCGGCCAAAGCCATTGATGCCGACCTTGATGGACATGAAATTGCCTCCGTTTGAGAACGTTATTCGAGGGTCCTGTAGCCGTGGGGTGAGCCGATCCTAGGCTTCGGAGGTTCGCGGGCCCAGGGCCATGGGTCCCAGCGTTCGCAGGCCTGTCGGTTCATAGCGGAGGTCTCGAGCACAACTGCCCTTGAACCTCGATTTTCCACCGCCCGCTTGTGCGAGATCTCTCTCCGACGGGTCACCGATCCAAACAGGACCAAAGTCGCCAGAGGTGCGGGTCCTCTGGCTCTAGCGGTCGCCGATGACAGGACTAGGCTCAGGTCATCAAACACCGATGGAGGTCACATGAAGAAAAGCAGGCCCGAGTCTCAGTTGCCTGAGTCGGAGCTGGATGAGATCCCCGAGGCTGAGTGCCTCGAGCTCCTGGCGAGGACCAACCTCGGTCGGATCGCATTCCTGGCCGAAGATCAGCTGGAGATCTTTCCGGTCAACTACGGCCTCAGAAAGGGCATCGTCGTCATTCGTACGGCACCGGGGACCAAGCTCTCGTACGCGCCCGAATCGCAGGTGGTCTTCGAGATAGACGAGTACGACTCAGAGAGAGGCCTCGGCTGGAGCGTCGTCCTGCACGGCGTGGCGTACGACGTGACCGATGCGGGCGACGACTTCTCCTGGGCGGCTCGCGGCGCGAAGGTCACTCCTGTGGCGCCGGGGACCAAGGTCCACCGATTGGCCATCAAGCCAAGTGCGACCTCGGGGCGTCGATTTCGTCGACTCGCCTCGGAACAGTTCCTTGGCTGACACGTCCAGGACGTCAACGCCGCGCCAGGCGCACTGACCCGAGAAGGAGAACAAGCATGAGAGTCAGGATGGTGATGAGCCGACAGGTGATCAACGCCGGGGCCACAGAGACGCTGCTCGAGGCAGCCAGGCGGATGCGCACCGACGGAGTGAGCGCGCTGCCTGTAACTGATGGCGAAGAGGTGGTTGGGATCATAAGCGAGCGCGACCTGGTCGAGGCATTCATCAACCGGGCTGACCCTGGAAGCACACGAGTGTCCGCCTACATGACCTCAAACCCGCAATACGCAACCCCGGACGACCTCAGCTCTGGCCTTGCCCTTCGAATGCTGGATCTCGGCGTTCGCCATCTGCCGGTTCTGGAGGGCGGGAGGCTGGTGGGGATGGTTTCCGCGCGCGATCTGTTGCTGCCGGGCGCTTCGGGGCCCGGCCGGCCTCCAGGCTAATCCGAGCGGAGTGGTACGGGGATGTGAGCGCCTGAAGGAGCGCCTCGCCGTCCGCTCCGGCCGGAAGAGCTTGGCCCCGCCCAGGCCGGGCTGGAACCCGAGGCGGCTAGAAGGGCAGCGGTCTGACGATCCCCGGGCCACCGAAGCGCCGGCCGCTCACCTGGCTTGCGGAGAGGGCGAGCAGGTGGTCTCGGACACCTGGCGCTGCGGGGTGAAGCGGAAGCCGACGGAGCTCCTCCGCCTGCTCGTCGGTGGCCTCGGTGATGTCTCGAATCAGGCCCTGCACCATCACGCTCCAACCGGTGCCGGTCCTGTCGTCCCAGCCATCTATCTCGAAGCAGGCGCGCGAGCCGGGTCCGTACTTCGCCTTGGCTCCGGCTGCGCTCCTGAACACGACCGACTGCTCCCCGGCCGCGTAGTTGACTGGAAAGACCTGAGGCCAGTCGTCGATCAGGAGGGCGACCCGGCCCAGGTCGTGCGAGCTGAGCAGCCTCCAGCACTCCGGGTCCGAGAGCGCGCGAAGTGGCGGGCTGTCGGAACGTTGCTGTTCCCCGCGGTCATCCATGCCGATGCCCCGCCTCATTTTCCTCCAGCGCCATCAAGAGCATTGGATATGGGCGCTCACGCAGATAGTCCTAGTCGTGGTGACATCACTCAGAGTCCGGGCTGCCCTCAGGCTCGTCAGTGTGCCACGGCCCAGGGCTGTTTAGGCTCCGGCCGGTACTTGCTGTCGTCCTCCCGGTAGGTTAGCTCCGACTCAACGCCAACGACACCGTCCACGCGGGGGATCATCTTCTCCAGGAGCCGGACGTCGCTCTTCCGATCGACGTCGCCCTTGACGTGTACGAGACCGTCCTGGACCTGGATCTGGAGCGTCGTCGGCTCGATCCACAGCGCGTCGAGGATGACGTCATGGATGATCTCCTGCCGAATCTCCTCATCGTCGCGTGCGAAGACCTTCAGCAGGTCGGCGCGACTCACTACGCCCGTGAGGCGGCCCTCGGCGTCGATTACGGGCAGCCGCTTGACCCGGTTCAGGTGCATGGCCCGGGCGGCCTCCCCGATCGAAGCCTCGGGGTTGATTGTGATAGCAGCGCTGCTCATCAGCTCGTCCGCCGTCTGGCCCTCCGCCTTGGCCCGGGCCGCCCTCGTTCCCGGCGACTGGAGCAGGCGCGGCCGCTCTTCAAGGCCCTCGCGCTCCTCCTTCAGGATGAGGTCGCCTTCGGAGACGATCCCGACCACGCGGCCGGTGTCGTCGACGACCGGCAGCCCGCTGAGGTTGCCTTCGCGCAGCCTGGTCACGATCTCCTTGAAGCCTGCGGTGACGGGCACGGCCACTGCCGGGCTCGTCATCACGTCGGCGACGGTCCTGTGCATCTTGACGTCTCCTTTGGAGGCTCCTCTTGGCGCCTCCTCACCTGACGTGGGGACGAGGTCTCTTCGCGCCCATGGAGGAAAGTTAACTCGACCTGGGTCGCCTGCACCAGCACCACCGGTGAGTGGCGATTGCTGGCGTGCACGCCGATTACGTGAGAAGCTGCTTCCCTCCGCATGCCGGTTCAAGCTCGACATGCGTGAGAGTGAGAGGCGGGGACGGCTACCGGTCCAGGCGGGCGCCGCCCTCGGAGGCTTTGTGACATGGAGCACGAATGCCGGACGAGCTGTTTGCAGTAGACGGGACGAGCTTCGTCCTCTCGAGACGCTCAGGTGACATCGAGGAAGTTACTGATGGCCTGTTCGTCCACGACGCTCGATACATCTCTCGCTGGGTCCTCACCGTGAATGGCAAGCGGCCTAGGCTCCTCACCTCGCACCATGTCGATCACTACTCGAGCCTGTGCTTTCTGGCAAACGAAAGCTCCGCTGACCTGCCGGCGAACGCCCTGACGATCGTCCGTCGCCGGGTTGTCGGAGGGGGAATGGAAGAGGAGCTGGAGCTCGTGAACCACCTCCTCCGCGCGGTGGAAGTGGACGTACGCCTCGACGTCGACGCCGACTTCCTGGATCTCTTCGAAGTGAAGGCGCGCCAGTTCCTCGATCCGCTGGACCAGGTCTTCACCGGACCCAACCAGCGGAACGTGGAGCGCCGGCACGGCGAAGGGGCAAACCAGCCTGTCGTCTTCGCGCACCAGGACCGCCTGTACTCGGGTCGGGTGACGATCAAGGTCGAGCCAGCTCCCGAAACAGCCGATGCGCGGGGCTTGAGGTGGCGGCTGCGGCTGGAGCCGTACCAGAAGATCAAGATCCTGTTGAAGGTCTCGCTCGAGATCCAGGATCAGCCCCAGCCCCCGACGTGGACGATGCGGGACTTTGCGACCGAACCGGCAGCGGTGATTCGTGAATTCCGACGCCGGCGGATAGTGGCTTTCCGCCTGGCGACCTCGTGGGCCAAGCTGGAGCGGCTGTACCGCCGGAGCCTGCTCGACATCACCGCCCTTCTAATACGCGATCCGGCGCTGGACCTCAGCTTGCCTGCGGCCGGGCTGCCCTGGTTCATGGCGGTCTTCGGTCGTGACACGCTCATCACGTGCTACCAGCTGCTTCCAGGTGGCACCGCCCTGGCTTGGGGCGCGCTTCGCATGCTCGCGTCGCTGCAAGCGAGCGAGGACGATCCCGAGCGCGACGCTCAGCCCGGGCGCATCATCCACGAGCTCCGACGTGGACCGGTGGCGGTCAACCAGGCGACCTTCCCTTACTACGGGACCATCGACGCCCCGCTCCTGTTCCTCATCCTGCTCCACGAAGCGTGGCGGTGGACAGGAGACGACGAGATGGCGCGCACCCTGAGACCGTCTGCGGAAGCGATCCTCAAGTGGATGGACGACTCTGGAGACCTGGACGGCGACGGCTTCATCGAGTACCACAGGAGATCGGCCAGGGGCCTTAGGAGTCAGTCCTGGAAGGATTCCTGGGACGCGATCCGCTTCCACGATGGGAGCGTCGCCGAATCACCGATCGCCTCTGCCGAGGTGCAGGGCTACGCCTACGACGCGCTGCTCCGTGTGGCCGAGCTGGCACGTGGGCCCTGGGCTGACCCGAAGCTGGCTGACCGTCTCATGAGCCGGTCCATGACCTTGTTCGATCGCTTCAACGAGGTGTTCTGGGCCAGCGCCCGAGGAGGTTTCTATCACCTCGCGCTGGACCGCCGGAAGCGCGGCGTTGACAGCAAGACGTCCAACATGGGCCACCTTCTTTGGTCAGGCATAGTTCCTACGGAGCGCGCTCCGCTCGTGGTCTCGCAGCTCATGTCCAGGGACATGTTCAGCGGCTGGGGAATCAGGACGATGTCGACCGAAGACCTGGGCTTCAATCCGATCTCATATCACTGCGGGACAGTCTGGCCGCACGACAACAGCCTCATCATCGAGGGCCTCCACCGCTACGGTTTTCACGAGGAGGCCAACCGAGTCATGGTGGCGATGGTTGATGCGGCGGATCGCTTTCCCGACGGGCGCTTGCCCGAGGCGTTTGCCGGATACGATCGCTCGGTGGGTCCCTTTCCGGTGGGCTATCCCACGGCGTGCATTCCACAGGCCTGGGCTGCGGGCACACCCTTTCTCATGCTGAGGACTGCTCTAGGCACCCAACCCGACGCAGACCGCGGCGTCGTCCTGGAACCCCACCTGCCCGAGTTCGTAGATCGCCTCCGGATTATGGGCTACCTCGTCCGTGGACGCATTTACGACCTCGAGGTGATGGTCGGCAAGGGAAAGGTGAGCATGGTTGGCTCACTCAGCGAGCCTTGAGCCGGTCATCTCTGCCGAGATGGAAGCAGTCCACGCGGCCGGAGCACAGCCGGCGGGGCTCCAAACCGGCAAGGCTGGGCGGTCGAGGACTCCTGGCTGGACTGGACCACTCGACGGGCAGCTTCAGCCTCCGGCTGAACGAGTCGACCTCAATGCCAGCCTGTGGCTGGCACAGTTGGGCGGTCCGGCGGCGAGCGAGCCGGAATGAGATTGGCCGCCGCGCCCGTCAAGAGGCCGGCGGCTCAAGAGGAGGGCATCAGATGAAGGCAGCAGTAGTCAGGGCATTCGGCCAGCCCCTCGTGCTGGAGGATCGCGCCATCCCGACGCCGGAGGCCGGTCAGGTCGTGGTCAAGATCGAGGCGTCGGGGTTGTGCCACACAGACATCCACGCCGCCCATGGAGATTGGCCGGTCAAGCCCACGCTCCCGTTCGTGCCAGGCCACGAGGGTGTCGGGATCGTCACCGCCGCGGGCCCGGGGGTGACTCGCGTGAAAGAGGGTGACCGGGTGGCGATCCCGTGGCTGGGCTCCGCCTGCGGCGAGTGTGAGTACTGCACCAGCGGCTGGGAGACGCTCTGCGAACGCCAGCTCAACAGCGGCTACTCGATCGACGGCGCGTACGCGGAATATGCCGCCGCCGATGCAGGCTACGTCGGCATCGTGCCGCCCGGGGTGGACCCGTTCGCGGCCGCGCCGCTGTCCTGCGCAGGGCTCACCACCTACAAGGCGGTGAAGATGGCTGGTGCACGCTCATCGGACCTGGTCGCTGTGTTCGGAGTGGGAGGCCTGGGCCACCTCGCGATCCAGTACGCGAAGATCGCGGGCAGCACCGTGGTCGCCGTCGACCTGCTCGACGAGAAGCTGGAGCTCGCTCGCGAGCTGGGGGCCGAGCACACCGTCAACGCCTCGACCGAGGATCCGGTCGCCGCGATCAAGGGGCTGGGCGGCGCGGATTCGGCGATCGCGCTGGCCGTATCCCCGAAGGCGTTTGAGCAGGCCTTCGGCTGCCTGCGGCGGAGGGGCACCCTGGTCCTGGTCGCGATGCCGGCGGAGAACCAGATGCGGCTTCCGATCTTCGAGACCGTGCTGAACGGGATCAGTGTCGTCGGCTCCATCGTCGGAACCCGTGTCGACCTCCAAGAGGTGTTCGAGCTGCACGCGGCCGACCGGACCCACGTGTGGTACGAGACGCGAGCTCTGGACACCGTGAACCAGTCGATGGATGACGTCGAGCGCGGGCGGGTCTCGGGAAGGATCGTCTTCGACCTTGGGACAGGCGGCGCACCTGCCGTCCAGCGCGACCGCGCCGTCACCACTCCGTAGCGTTTGCGTCTGGGAGGCGAGACCCGGTAGAGACGCCGTCTCCAGGACAGAGACGGCGCCTCTCCCGCTATGACACAACTCTGGGAACTTTCCTGGGGATCCAGGACGCCTGGCTATCCAAGTGGCTAGAGCTGAAAGTCTGGACCTTATCTGAGCACAGTCCAGGAGCCGTCACGCGCACGTAACGCGGGCGTGATGGCGGCCGGTTCACGATGCCGGATGGACAGCTGGGGACGCCATGACCGCCCACGTGCTTGGGAGAGGGTCGGCCGGCGGTGTGCCCGACGTCCCCACAGGATGGACGCCGGAACTCCCCGGTCTATCGTCCGCATCTGCGGGCGCCGGTGGGAGAGGAGGAGATCGCATGACCGTTATGGAGCTCAATCAACAGGCTCACGACTTGGCCAGAAAGACGAGCAAACTACTGATCGACGGCGAATGGGTGGAGGCGGCGTCCGGAAAGACCTTCGAGACGCTTAACCCGGCCTCTGAAGAGAGTCTTGGATGGGTCGCTCAGGGCGAGGCAGAGGACATCAACCGCGCCGTTCGCTCTGCCCGTCGGTGCTTTGACGACGAGCGTTCAGATTGGCGCCGGATGACAGCGTCAGAGCGCGGTAAGGTCCTGCACCGGATCGGCGATCTCATTGAGCGGCACGCCGATGAGTTGGCCCTGCTCGAAACGCTGGACAACGGCAAGCCGATCACGGTTGCCAAGGCGGCGGACGTCGCCCTGGCCGCCGACCTGTTCCACTACATGTCGGGTTGGGCGACGAAGATCGAGGGCAACACCATCCCAATCTCGCACGTCACCTCGCCCGGGTCTGAGTTCCTGGCTTACACCCGCAAGGAGCCGGTGGGTGTCGTCGGGCAGATCATCCCGTGGAACTTCCCACTGCTGATGGCGGCGTGGAAGCTCGGTCCGGCGCTCGCCGCCGGCGTGACCGTGGTGCTCAAGCCCGCGGAACAGACGCCCCTCTCGGCGCTGCGGCTCGGTGAGCTGATGCTGGAGGCGGGTCTGCCCGCGGGCGTAGTCAACATCGTCACCGGCTTCGGGGACGCGGGTGCCGCGCTGGCAGCTCACGACAGTGTCGACAAGGTGGCCTTCACCGGTTCCACCGAGGTCGGCAGGCTGATCGTCCAGGCGGCGGTGGGCAACCTCAAGAAGGTCACGCTGGAACTGGGCGGCAAGAGTCCGCAGGTGCTCTACAAGGACGCCGACATGGATGTGGCGATTCCCGGCGCCGCCAACGGCATCTTCTTCAACCAGGGCCAGTGCTGCAACGCCGGCTCACGTCTCTATATCCAGAAGGACGTCTTCGACAACGTGGTCCAGGGAATCTCAGATGAGGCCAAGAAGATCACCGTCGGTCCGGGAATCGAGCCTGATACCCAGATGGGACCGCTGACCTCTGCAGAGCAGCGAGACAAGGTGCTCGGTTACATATCCTCGGGCTTCGACGCCGGCGCCCGCGCAGCATCCGGGGGCGGTCGGGTTGGCAACCGCGGGTACTTCGTCGAACCCACTGTGCTCACCGACACCACGCCCGACATGAAGGTTGTACGCGAGGAGATCTTCGGACCAGTAGTAGTCGCAATTCCGTTCGGTTCCGAGGAGGACGTGGTCCGTAGCGGCAACGACACGAGCTTCGGCCTGGCGTCGGGGATATGGACGCGCGACATCAACAAGGCGCACCGGACTGCCAACCGATTGCGGGCAGGTACGGTGTGGATCAACTGCTACAGCGTGTTCGACGCCGCGATGCCCTTCGGAGGCTACAAAGAGTCCGGGTGGGGCCGGGAGATGGGCCACAACGCGCTGGACAACTACCTCGAAACGAAGTCCGTGGTCGCCAAGCTCGCGTAGAGGCGACCTCCGGGTGGCCGAGCCCGCGTCTCGCGCACGTGGCTCGGCCGCGTCACGGGTGTCGGTGCATTCGGGTAAAGCGCGGATGCCGCTTGGCCTCAGGTGGCTGGAGGGCCGCCCAGCCCTTGAGCACGAAAGTTCTTGAACATGGAGATCAATCATTTTTTCAACATCTACAAACAGCTCGAGCCGGGAAAGAAGACGGAAACGCTGAACTGGGACGACCGCGAGGCGGCGGAGCGGGAGATCGAGGAGTCTCGCAATCGCTGTCAACGGCACCATCCTGTCGCCAACGGCCGACCGTCGGCCTGATCGCGCTATGAGACTGCTTCTGTTCGGTCCGCCGGCGAGCGGGAAAGGTACGCAGTCGGACCGGCTGAGCGAGCGACTGGGTATCCCCCAGGTAGCGACCGGCAACATCCTCAGGGCTCAGGTCGCCCTGCGAACCGAGTTGGGGGCCAGGGCCGCGGCCGTGATGGAGCGGGGTGATCTGGTCCCCGACGAGCTGATGATTGAGATCATCAGAGTCCGTCTTCTTCAGCCGGACTGCCGAGGAGGCTTTCTGCTAGACGGGTTCCCTCGCACGCTTGGCCAGGCACGAGCGCTGGATAGCTTGGCGCAGGCGATGGCGATCAGCTTCGATCGTGTCATCTACCTCAGGGTCTCGGACGAGGAGCTGGTCCGACGGATCAGCGGAAGGCTGACCTGCGGGATCTGCAGTCGGAGCTATTTCTTCGAGCCAGGGCGGCCGCACCCGGAGGCCTGCGAGGAGGACGGTGGGCTGCTCTTGGTGCGAGAGGACGATCGGCCGGAGACGGCTCGTCGCCGAATCTCGGTGTATGTCGAAAACACCTTCCCAATCCTCGACCACTATCGCGGTCAGGGCTTGGTGACGGAGATCGACGGCCTAGCCAGCGCCGACGAAGTGACGGATCGCATCCTGAATTCCCTACTGTCCGCTCAGTCCGAACACGAGAGTAGCCCGAGCCCAGGCGAGAGTCCCGGTCACCGGCGAAGAGTGGCGGCCCCTATCATGCCGCTCGTCGAGGGCCGCCGAGCGGCGGAGTCCCGAGCGATCCTGGTGCGCTGGATGGGCGTGATGGACGCCAACTTGTCTGGCTTCGTGCACGGGGGCACTGTGATGCATCTTTGCGATGAGGTGGCCGCTCTGGCAGCGATCCGTCACTCCCGCCAGCGAGTTGTGACTGCCGCAGTCGATCGCACGGCTTTCCTTCACACCATTCAGGTCGGCGAACTGCTGACTCTGACGGCAAGCGTGAATGCCGCCTGGCGGAGCTCGATGGAGGTCGGCGTTCTCGTCGAGGCCGAGAACGCATACACTGGTCAGCGCCGTCACACCAACAGCGCCTATCTGACAATGGTCGCAGTGGACGCCGACGGCCGGCCGGTCTCGGTTCCTCCGCTCATCACCGAGACTTCAGAGGAACAGCGACGAGAAAGAGAGGCGCAGCTCCGCCGTCGGAACCGCCTGGCGGAGCGAGATCAGATCATGGCAGAGCGGGACTCGAGCCGCGTAGGTGGTCCGGAGAACGTGGACTTATGAAGGTAGGCTTACACATCATCCAGGTCGTCTCTAGCGCTGCATAACAACTAGCCGTCGCCCCACCCTGCGCCAAATGCAGTCAAGGTGGGGGCCGAGGACATCGATCTCAATCAGATCCGGAAGTCCTACACTCCCGCGATACTGCCCGCGTGAGGGACACCGCTCGGCCGGAGAGACGTGCAGGGACAATGACACCATGCCACGTCGCCATCTGAAGTTGCATCGAAGCGGCCGAGCCGGATGGCTTCGAGCTGCGGTGCTCGGCGCGGACGACGGCATCGTCTCCACCGCTAGCCTGATGATCGGCGTCGCCGCCTCCGCGGCCCCCGGCGCCGCCGTCCTCGTCGCCGGGTTCGCTGGACTCGTGGCTGGCGCGATGTCGATGGCGGCCGGCGAGTATGTTTCGGTCAGCTCGCAGCGAGACGCCGAAGAGGCCGACATCAAGCTTGAGTCCACTCAGCTCGAGCGCGACCCGAGCCGGGAGCTAGACGAGCTCACCGAGCTGTACGTTCGCCGCGGGCTAGAGCGCGCTCTGGCTCGCACAGTGGCGGAACGCCTCACTGCAATCAACCCACTCGATACCCATCTCCGCGAGGAGCTGGGGTTGAGGCCAGCCGCGATGGCGCGACCGGTTCAGGCGGCCCTGGTCTCGGCTCTAAGCTTTGCTGCTGGAGCTGCACTGCCACTCTTGGTTGCGATCCTTACGCCAACCCCGTTCCGTACCGCAACCATTGCAGTCGCCGCCCTCCTCTCTCTCGCTGTCCTGGGGATGGTTGGCGGCCGCGTGGGCGGCGCATCAGCGAGCCGGGCAGCGCTACGAGTGATGGCAGGGGGCGCGGTGGCCATGGCGGTTACCGCGTTCATCGGCCGCCTCGTTGGAGCCGTTGGCCTGTGACGTCGGTGGGCACGGTCTGTCACAGAGCTCACTGGCTCGGCGGGAAGCGGTGTACTGACCCACTGCTGACTCCTCCGGGGATTCTGGACGAGGCCATCCGGCCGGAGCTCCGGACCTCGTCCAGACCCACTAGGATGAGCCGCACCGACCGAAGGCGGCCCGTCGTCGGCTCGCGGGCCGTGATTCGGCTCGGCCGGGGGCAGGATTGGCCCGCTGTCCGGCCGGTGATTGCGAAAACGGCTCTAGGCTGGGAGGAATAACTCAATGGCTGATTTGGACGACCTAAACGCCCGGATCGATCACCTACAGCTCCGGGTTGATCAGCTATTTACCTACGGGCTGGAAAACAGATTGAGCGAGCTGGAGCAACTGGTCCGTGACCTCGAGCGGCGAGTTCAGGAACTCGATCGCCGTTGACCCTGTACCACTTGAGCCCGGGCCGAGTGGAAGGGATCGGCGGGGGCGCCGGGTGGAAGCCGGCTCGATGTCGAGCTCGGCGGCAATAGGGCAGCGGCTCGCTTCCACCGGCTAGCGAGTACGGCCGCTGCCGCCAGCGTCGCCAGACGTGCGTCACGCTGACGTCACGGCAAGGTGATGCCGAGGTCGTCAGAGTTGTTCGCGATCGGAGTTGTGCCGATCCCCCTAGACACCTCTGGAGAAGCGCGGATGCCAGTCAATACGATCGCCGGCTCGGCCTTTGAGACAGCCTTCGGCGTGAGCCGGTAGGCTCCAAGCGATTTATCAGTCGTCGCCTAGTGACGTTAAGGAGAGAACGGTATGGCCTCCCCCACCGATAGCTCGACCGCCACCATCAGCGGACCCCTCGATGGCAAAGAGATCGCCCGCCTCGACGCCTACTGGCGGGCGGCCAACTATCTCTCGGTCGGCCAGATCTACCTGCTCGACAACCCATTGCTGCGCGAACCGCTGAAGCTCGAGCACGTAAAGCCGCGGCTGCTCGGCCACTGGGGAACCACGCCGGGGCTCAACTTCATCTACGTCCACGCCAACCGGGTGATCAAGGCGCGTGATCTGAACGCGATGTACGTCATCGGTCCGGGGCACGGAGGACCCGGCATCGTCGCCAACGCCTACTTGGAGGGCACTTACAGCGAGGTCTACCCCAGCATGAGCCGGGACGTCGATGGGGTGCGGCGACTCTTCCGCCAGTTCTCCTTTCCGGGCGGCATTCCCAGTCATGTCGCGCCGGAGACGCCGGGATCCATCCACGAGGGCGGCGAGCTCGGCTACGCGCTCGCCCACGCCTTCGGGGCCGCCTTCGACAACCCCGACCTGCTCGTCGTCTGCGTGGTAGGCGACGGCGAGGCTGAGACCGGTCCGCTGGCCACCAGCTGGCACTCGAACAAGTTCCTCAACCCAGCGCGGGACGGCGCCGTGCTTCCCATCCTCCACCTCAACGGCTACAAGATCGCCAATCCGACAATTCTCGCCCGCCTCCCTGAGGAAGAGCTGCGCAGTCTACTCCAAGGCTACGGCTACGACCCTGTGTTCGTGACAGGCGAGGAGCCGGAGCAGATGCACCAGCTCATGGCGGCCGCTCTCGAGCGCGTCCTCGATCAGATCGCTGACATCCAGTCAGGCGCCCGTCACAAGGGAGTCGCCGAGCGTCCGCGTTGGCCCATGATGGTTCTCCGCACGCCCAAGGGCTGGACCGGACCCAAAGAGGTGGACGGGCAGCCGGTAGAAGGCAGCTTTCGTTCCCACCAGGTGCCGGTGGCGGACCTGGCCAACAACCCGGAGCACCTGCGAATCCTCGAGCAGTGGATGCACACGTACCGCCCCGAGGAGCTCTTCGACGAGGCCGGTGCTTTGATCCCAGAGCTCGCCGAGCTGCCTCCGACGGGCGACCGCCGGATGAGCGCGAACCCGCACACCAATGGCGGCCTCCTGCTCCAGGACCTGAAGCTGCCCGACTTTGAGGACTATGCGGTGGACGCGGCGAAGCCTGCCACCTCCTCCTCCGAGGCCACACGGGTGCTTGGAGCCTTCCTTCGTGACGTCATGCGCATGAACCCGTCCAGTTTTCGCGTCATGGGACCCGACGAGACTGCCTCGAACCGCCTCAGCCATCTCTTCGAGGTGACGGATCGCACCTGGCTGGAGGAGGTGCGGCCGCGCTTCGACGACCACCTTTCACCCGACGGGCGCGTCATGGAAGTGCTGAGTGAGCATCTGTGTCAGGGCTGGCTCGAAGGCTACCTGCTGACCGGGCGCCACGGTCTCTTCAACTGCTACGAGGCCTTCATCCACATCGTCGACTCCATGTTCAACCAGCACGCCAAGTGGCTCAAGACGACGCGAGGCATCCCCTGGCGACGCCCTATCCCCTCACTCAACTACCTGCTCACGTCGCTTGTCTGGCGGCAGGATCAAAACGGCTTCTCACACCAGGATCCGGGGTTCATCGACCACGTCATAAACAAGAAGGCGGAGATCGTCCGCGTCTACCTGCCGCCCGACACCAACACCCTGCTCTCGGTGGCCTACCACTGCCTGCGCAGCCGCCACTACGTCAACGTCGTCGTGGCCGGCAAGCAGCCGGCGCTCAACTATCTCTCGATGGATGAGGCTGTCCTCCACTGCACGCGTGGCCTCGGAATCTGGGAGTGGGCGAGTAGCGACGACGGCGGCGAGCCGGACGTCGTCCTCGCCTGCTGCGGCGACATCCCCACTCTGGAGACGGTGGCGGCGGCCGCGATGCTCCGGGAGCACCTACCCGAGCTGCGGGTGCGGGTCGTCAACGTGGTCGACCTGATGCGCCTGGAGTCGGAGACGGAACATCCGCACGGCCTACCAGACGCACAGTTCGACGCCCTCTTCACACCGGACAAGCCGGTGATCTTCGCCTACCACGGCTACCCCTGGCTGATCCACCGGCTGACCTATCGCCGTCATAATCACACCAACCTGCACGTCCGCGGCTACAAGGAGGAGGGCACCACCACCACGCCCTTCGACATGGTGATGCTGAACGACCTCGACCGCTTCCACCTGGTGATGGACGTGATCGACCGGGTGCCTCAGCTGGGCTCGCGCGCCGCCCATCTCCGCCAGCGCATGGTGGACGAGCGGCTAAGGGCGCGCCAGTATACGCGGGCCCACGGGGATGACGCGCCGGAAATCCGCGATTGGGTTTGGCCCTATTGAGGACGGGCGCCGGCGGTCACATTCCTGAGCCCCTTCTTTGGTCATCGCCTGGGCCATGTCCATCAACGGCCACCTCGTCGCATACTTTGAGGAGTGGTGCTGTATCGGACCATGGTCGGCCGCGGGGCGAGTGATTCATGGATCAACTGACCGAGCGTGTCACTGGCGGCTCACCCGGGGTGGACTTTGCCGACGAAGACCTGACCACGACCTACCGGCGCTTGGATTGGCGAGCTCACCGAGGAGGTCCACGGGTCGGGTCCCCGGCGGTCGACGTGGGATCGCGGGCAGTACCGCGAACTGAAGGCCTCAGCCCAGTTCCGCACCAGATCGACCAGTCCACGCGCCTGCAGCTGAGGCAGGACGGACAGGTACTCAATGAGACCATGACCTGTTCCAGTCGACAGTCTGCGTTCAAGGAGAGGTGATCGCGCGTGCCCTCCGTACTCGACCTTCGCCGCCGTATCCGAAGCGTCCAGAACACGGGCAAGATCACGAGAGCCATGCAGATGGTCGCCAGCACCAGGCTTCGCCGTGCCCGGCAGACGGTGGAAGCGACGCGCCCGTATGCGGAGAAGATGGTGGAAGTGATGCAGACCACCGCCGAGCTGGCTGGCGAGTACCGACACCCCTACCTCGAGCGGCGCGATGGGGACCGGGCTCTGATGATCGTGGTCACCTCCGACAAGGGTCTGGCCGGTGCGCTGAACAGCAACACTCTTCGCGCCGTCCTCCGCTACGTGATGAAGCACCACCAAGGGCAGGCCCGCTACGTCACCATCGGGCGCAAGGGCCGCAACTGGCTGGCCAGGTTCGGACGCGACCTGGTCGCGGACACCTCTGGGTTGAAGGACCGCCCCGGCATCGCCGCGGTGCTGCCGGCGATCGCGGCCGCGCTCAAGGAGTACGAAGAGGAGCGTGTGGATACGGTGTTGCTGGGCTACGCCCGCTACGTCTCGGCCCTGCGGCAGGATCCCGTTGTGCGCACACTGCTGCCCGTGGAACTCCCCCGGCGAGAAGGTGGTCGGCCGACGACTCTCTACCTCTACGAGCCGGGGCCGGAGGAGGTGCTCGCCGCGCTGCTGCCGCGTTACATTGAGACGCAGGTTTACGAAGCAGTGTTGGAGAACCAGGCCAGTTTCTACTCGGCCCAGATGATCGCGATGCAGAACGCGACCAACGCAGCGAATGACATGATCGAAGAGCTCAGCCTGACCGCCAATAAGCTCCGACAGGCAACGATCACCGAAGAACTCATGGATATCGTGCGCGGCGCCGAGGCGCTCACCGACTCGGCGAAGGGATAACGAGCGCTCAAGGCCTGCCAGCGTGGCCCTCAATGAGCCAGTGTGTACTGGCTAGCGAGCAACCAGTACCGCCCGGTCACTGAGCTGAAGGACCTCGTGTGTAACGCTTCCCAACAGGAGTCCGCGTAAGTCGGAGACTCCGCGCGATCCCATCACGACCATGTTGGCCTCGTGCTCGTCACGGCATCCAGGATCGCTTGCGCCACCCTGCCCGCCAGCCGCCGACGAACTTCAGCCCTGTCTGGTACGCCGGCAGCCTCGATCTCGCGCTTCAAGCCCTCTACGAGCCCGTGCGGGGAGCAGAACGGCCCCAAGTAGCCGGCGCCCTTAACATGGCGCACGCGGCCCGCGGCCATAAGACAGGTGGTGCCCCGCTGCCGGCCTACAGTCGCAGGAGGGCTGGGGAGATTGGCGGTTTGCCTCACCCCTTTGGGAGCCGGCGCGAGGTATCCCGCGCTCGGAGCCAGTCTCACCCAGTCAAGCGAGCCGATGGGGACGACAGATTGGGGGCGCCGGCGCCCCGGTACGGATGATCGACAATGGGCTGGAAGAGGCCCACGCCAGCGCCGAACTCGCCGCGCGCGGGTGCGAGCAGTGTGTCCCTCCCCCCTGGTTGCGTTCCCGCTTGACTTGGCTCGTCGGTGAGGGTTACAGAGAAGTGATGGACAGACCTTCTTCTCCAGAGGCACCGCCGGGTGGACCCTATCCGGGCGAGCAACAGACCCGACTCAGCGGGGCCTGGACTGCGCTGGTCGTGGGCGTCGTGGCCTTGCTGGTGATCCTGGTCTTCATCTTGCAGAACCTGCAGAGCGTAGAGCTGTACTTCCTGACCTTCCATGGTCACCTGCCGCTGGCCATTGCGCTGCTGTTCGCCGTCATTCTAGGGGCGGTCATCGTCCTCGCCTTCGGAGGAGGTCGGATTCTGCAGCTGCGCTTGGTTGCCAGGCGGGCACGGCACAATAGCGCAGACGCGAGCCCACCAGGTCCAACGAGCGGGCGACAGCCATGACCGCTGGTCCGCGCTCAGCTGCGAAGCCGCCTGTACCTCCACCATCTCTCGCAACCTGGTCCAGCTCGGATCGTAGCGATCCCCTTCGCGATCGGATCGAGTAACCGCTCGGTCCCGGCCTGAGGTGTGCCGCGCCCTCGCGCGCTGACTGTCCCTGAATCTGGTCGATGCGGAGGTCGTCGCGCGATCGTTCGCACCCGGCTGAAGGAGGTCCTCGATTGTCCGACGGCGATTTCAGGCCGTCACGCCGGCGTCACGCGACGGTGATGGCAGGGCGCCCAGGGTGTGGTTCCAAAGGGGCGACGGGAAGCGCCGGCCCGAGGAGATAGTTCGATGAGGGCACCGATCATTTGGGTAGGGATCTTGGTCCTCCCGATGCTTGTGATGGCGTTGTCCAGCCCCAGGATCGCCAAGAGGTACCCGAGAGGGATCCCCTTCCGGTTCCCGATCCCGAGCGAGGTGATGAACGCGCTTATGGCGGCACCGGCACCCATGAAGGCAGTCTCCACCCGAGGCAATGGTCCCTTGACTACGACGGCAATCATTGAGCTCGGCGCACCCTCGCGAAGCCTGACGAGTGACCTGCCTCCCGATGGTCCAGAACGCAACCGATTCACTCTGGTGCGCCGTTCGGCAAGGCTCCCTCGCTCTCGCACTCAGGGCCACTGATCCAAAGGAGGGTTGAAGTGGACTCACCCGCCGGCTACCTGCACCTCGGATTCATCGTTGTCTCGGTGCCCAATCTGCTCCTATTCGGAGGGATGATCGTGCTCTTCGCCGTCGCATTGTTTGCACCCTTCCCCGGCAATCGTCGTGGACGGTCGTCGCGATGAACGAGGAGGTCTCGTCGCGAAGCTGGACGGCAGCCGTTAGAGGCAGCGTGGCTCGGCGGCTTTCGCTGGAGAAGATCCTCCCGGACCGACAGCCTTACT
>CATPBP010000159.1 GCA_955652675.1 Candidatus Dormiibacterota bacterium | reverse complement strand
CCCGCATACCTACCGCCGATGACGCCCGCGGCAGGGCCGGAGAGGAGCACCGAGATCGGCCTTTCCGTGACGAGCTCGGCGGACGTGATTCCGCCGCGCGACTGCATGATCTGGAGCGGCGCCTGGACGCCCGTGTGGCGCAGTTCCTGGCGGAGATTTTCGACGTACTGCTGAATCACCGGGCGGATGTAGGCGTCGAAAGCAGTGACGACGGTCCTCTCGTATTCCCGAAACATGGGGTCTATCTCGCTCGAGAGCGACACGCTGATCGAGGGGTCGGCGTCCTGGATCAGTTCGCGGACGCGCCTCTCGTGGGCCGAATTGCGAAAGCTGAACAAAAGGGAGACGGCGAAGGCGGTCGCACCCTCCTCGTCACGCAGCTCTCGGACGACCTCGCGGACGGCATTCTCGTCCAGCGGGGTGACGACCGATCCGTCGCTGGCGATCCGCCCCGGGATCCCTCGCCTTCGCCGGCGTGGTGCCAGGAAGACCGGCGTCTCGGCGTCCATGAAGACGTCGTACATCTTCGTGCGCTTGAGGCGCCCGATCTCCAGGCTGTCCTCGAAACCCTGTGTGGCGAGCACGGCGGTGGTCGCCCCGCGCCGCTCCAGAATCGCGTTGGTTCCGATCGTGGTGCCGTGGACGAAGCGTTCGACTTCGTCAGGTCGGGCCGACGCGCGATCCAGAGCGGCGAGGGTACCTAGCCGCACGCCTTCTACCAGGCTCTGGGGTGTGGTCGGGACCTTGACGGTGTGATAGGCGCCGCTTCGGGAGTCGACCGCGACCACATCGGTGAAGGTGCCGCCGATATCCACGGCAATGAGAATCAAGAGGACTCCTTGCTGGTCCGCCTGGGTTGGAAGGGCGTTTCAATTCTATATCCAGCTTCCATCGCCCTGGCCCGGGGAGGTGGCTTCATCCAGGCGATCGCTACTTCGTGATGATCAGTTCCTTGCGCCAGCGGTCGCGGTGGATGGCCAGGATGTCGATCTGGTCGACGTAGTACAGGATCTTGCCCTCCAGGCTGGTCGGGAACTTCGCGGCCTGTGGGGTGTGATGGATGATGATGTGGCAGACGTCGTCGGGCAGGCCATGCTTCAGCGCAACATGCGCGGCCCAGAAGGCGTGCGGGTACTGGCGGCCCAGTTCCGAGTAGGTGATGGTGTCGCCATCTCTGCTGAATTCCACGAGCTTGGACGCGTCCTGGAGAAGGGCGGCGGCAACCAGGAGATCGCGGTCGACAGTCACGCTGTGGAAGCGTTCGAAGGTGCTCGCAACGGCGAGCGCCATCTGAACCACCGCTCGGTTGTGAGGTATGTGCGGGTAGGGGAACTCAGGCGACGCGACGAGGTCGTGGACCGACTCCAGCTCTGACGCCTGCCAGAGCTCCTGCCAGACGGCCTCGACGCCGGATCGGAGGTCGGCGTCCCGGATCAGTTCCACCTCTGGGAACAAGGATGGGAAGTCAAGCGGCATCTTCAACGGGCCGACACCCCCGTCTCTGCGATTTTCACGGCTCTTTCCACTACAGCGATCGCTGCGGCTGTCAGGGACTCTCCTGCGAAGGTGAGGGGCATTCTAGTTCATAGAATGTGCTTCCACGTGAACGCCTGATGCCCGATCTGACGATGGTGGAAGCTCTCAGAAGCGTCCTGTGGAGCGAGATGGAGCGCGACGAGCGCGTCATGGTGCTGGGGCTCGACGTGGGACGGCTGGGCGGTGTGTTCCGCGTGACCCAGGGCTTGCTGGAGCGATTCGGTCCCGAGCGCGTGGTGGACATGCCCCTCGCCGAGGGGGCGATCATCGGCTCCTCGATAGGCCTTGCCCTGGGCGGCCTGGTGCCGGTGCCGGAGATCCAGTTCCTCGGCTTCACCCACCAGGCGATGCACCAGATCGGTCCCCAACTCGGCAGGTACCGGTTCCGGAGCCGCGGCAGGTTCAGCTGTCCTGTCACCATCCGGGCGCCTTTTGGAGGCGGCGTGCGCACGCCGGAGTTTCATCCCGACTCGATGGAGGCGCAGTTCGTGCAGCAGCCCGGCATCAAGGTCGTGTGTCCTGCCAACCCCTACGAGGCGAAGGGCCTGCTGCTCGAGGCCATCCGGGATCCCGACCCCGTGCTCTTCCTCGAGCCGCAGCGCCTTTACCGGGCCGGGAGGGTGGAGGTTCCCGATGACGATTACCAGATCCCCTTCGGCCGCTCGCGGCTCGCCCGAGAGGGGACGGACGTCGTGCTCATCGCCTGGAGCGCGGCTGTCGAGCTCTGCCTGCGAGCCGCCGCCGAGCTGGAGGTCGAGGGTGTCAGCGCCGCCGTGCTCGACCTGCGCACGCTCGTTCCGCTGGACGTGGAGGGGTTGGTGCGGACCGCTTCCGACATCGGCCGCGCGGTGGTGGTGCAGGAAGCGCCGCTCAGCGGCGGTTTCGGAGCAGAGATCGTCGCCACGCTTCAGCAAGAAGCATTTCTGTCGCTCGACGCGCCGGTGGCCCGGGTCGCGTCATGGGACACGCCTTACCCGCCCGGCTCCCTGGAAACTCACTTCCTCCCGTCCCTGGACCGAGTAGTACAAGCAGCCCGCAGAACAGCCGCCTTCTAGCCTGTCTACGAATCGAGGAGCGCCCGGCGCTGGTCCAGAACGCGTGATGGTGGGTTGGCGTAGACGTGATCGAAGACGTCCGCGGGGGTGGCACCCGGGTAGCTCCTCGCCCGGTCGATGGCTGCCCGGACCTCCTCCGCCAGCTCGGCGGACCACGATCGTTCCGTCTCGGCGTCCCAGCGGCCCCGGGCGGCGAGGTAGCGCTGCACCCTGGCGATGGGGTCGGCAGCGGCGGCCGCGCTGACCTCGGCGGGGTCGCGATAGGCAGCGGGGTTGTCGGTCGTGTTGTGCATGCCCATCCGGTAGGTCCGGTTCTCGATCAGCGTGGGCCCCTCGCCGCTCCGCGCGCGCTCCACCGCGTCCCTCGCTGTCGCGTAGACCGCGAAGAGGTCGTTCCCGTCCACCAGGTGACCCGGAAAGCCGTAGCCAGCCGCGCGCGCCCACAGAGCGCCCGCCGTCTGCCGGGAGCTGGCAGTCGAGATCGCCCAGCCGTTGTTCTGGACGACGAAGACGATCGGCGCCCTGACGACCCCGGCCAGGTTGCAGGACTCGTGGAAGTCGCCCTCCGAGGCGGCGCCCTCGCCCAGATAGCTCATGACCGCGGCACCGGTCTGGCGAAGCTTCTGAGCCCACGCCAGCCCGACAGCGTGCGGAACCTGGGCGCAGACCGACTGGTTGCGGGGCAGCATCTTGACCGTGTCCGGGATCCGGCCCGCAGTGAGCTTGCCCATGTAGGTCGCGAGCAGCCTGTCCAGCGGCAGCCCATGACGCAGCATGGCCGGTTGCTCGCGGTAGGCGGGAGCCAGCCAGTCGAGCGCGGGATCCAGTGCCCAGCTGGAGCCCACCACTGAGGCCTCCTGACCGTGCACCGGGCCGTACGTACCCAGCCGCCCCAACCTCTGGAGCCGAACCGCCCAGTCGTCCACGGTGCGCGAGAGCATCATCAGCCTCAGTGCCGCAAGGGTCTCGTCGTCGGCCATCGGCGGCTGAGTGCCAGCCTTCAGCGTGCCATCCGGCCGCAGGACCGAGATCGCCTCAACCGGGATGATCAGGGGGTCCGGCAGATCCGCGGTGGTTGGTTGGTGGTCCTGGAACGGCAATCCGCCAAGAAGCCTAATCGATCTCGCGACGGCAACTGGTCTCGGGGTGCTGCTCTGCTCTCCGTCTGCCATCGGAGTCTGGTCATGCTGTCTTGAGGCGCTTCAGCATGTCCTTTTTTCTCAGGTCGTTGGCTTTGCTGACGACGTCCCGAACCTCTTCCAGATCCTCGGCTCGACTACCACCGTACTTGTCGATCCATTCCTGAAGACTCCACACCTCACCTCCGACCATCACTTCTTGGATTCCCATGCTGCGCAATTTCTGTTCGACGATCGGCCAGACGTCAAGAGGCTTGACTTCCATGTCCGCGTCGAGGAGACGTTTGATGCCTGGCGCGGAGGTAAAGTCGATGTTCGGATGCTCCGCCTGTTTCCACACCGACGAGGCGGAAACTTCGACCTTCACGAGCCGGCTGTAGGGAGCGAACGCGCTCACGATGCGGTCCCTGCCGCAGTGGTCGCAGGGTAGCCGGTTCATGTCTATCCGGACCGGAACGCGCTTTCCCGGAGCGGTCCTGAGTGTGCCGTTCCGCCTATCCGCCTCGATAGCCTGGATCAGCGCTGGCACGTCGGCGGCAAGTCGCATCTCGGCGTGCCCCGCGCGGTCACCTCTGGTGGTGTAGGGACGGCCATTTGCTGGGAAGGGGTGACCGTTGTCGTAGGAGACGTAGGCGGACGTCTTGCTTGTCCTGCTGCGTAGTGACATAGCCAGACGGATGACCTCGCGCGAATCCGTGGACATCTGGATCCTTCGCGCCGGGCTCGCCACCGCAAGCACCGTGACATCTGTGCCTCCTTTGGCCGGCGGGATCAGTTCCAGGGACTTGAGCCCCTGCGGCTTGTACTTGGCGAAGGTTGAGTCGATCAACGACTTGGCGTTTTCGGGTCCATGGATTTTCTTCCCCGCGAGCTCCTTCGCCACCAGCCCCTTGACAGTCTCCGGATCCTTCTTGCCGGCGTCCTTTTTGGCGAACCTGCCCTTGATCTTGTCGATCCCTGCCTTGCCCTTCGCCTTCACCCAGTCGGCGCCCGCCTTGGCCTTGCCCTTGACCCAGCCGACCGCCTTTGCGGCCAGCTTGGCCACCGGCTTGACGATGGTCTTCAGCACCCAGTCGACCGCCTTAAACACTGGCGAGCGGACGACGTTGATGACCTCCTTGATCTTGTCCGTGATGCCGCCCACGCCGAGCAGGCTGGCCAGGAAGGAGATCGCCACCGTCAGGCCCTTGGCCATCACCGACTCCACCAGGTTGGCGGCGGCGCTGAGGTTGCCGTCCAGGATGGCTTCCAGGTTGTCCAGGATCGTGTTGACGAGCGCCATGATCTGCTGGCCCCGCTCCACGAAGAACATGACGATGTCGTAGATCATCTTGCAGGCCTTGATG
>CATPBP010000158.1 GCA_955652675.1 Candidatus Dormiibacterota bacterium | reverse complement strand
TCCAGCGAAGCGCAGCCCTGACAGACAAGGACGCGATGCGAGTGATCAACTCCGACGGCCGGCCGGCGCGTGCAATTGGCGAGTTGGACCAGAGTGTCGCCGTACCTGGCATCGGTGATCCTGTGAGCGCGCGAATGTTCCGCGGCGATCCATCGCGGCTCGGCTTCCTGCTCTATAGCGGACGCTGGTTCAACGGACCGGGCGAGGCCTTAGCCCCGCGAGCTCTGATGCAAGACGCACATTTGCGGCTGGGCGATCGCTTCACGGTCACAGCGGCGGGCAAGCCGGTGAGCCTCGTGCTGGTCGGCGAGTCGCTCGACGCCAACAATGGCGGCCACTCTTTGTTTCTCGATCTGGCCACAATCCAGGCGATCGAACCTGATGCCGCCCCCGATACGTACCTCATCGCTCTGCGGCCCGGCTCCAATGTCGATGCTTACGCAAACCGCGTTGCGGCCGCAGAGCCCGACCTGCTCGATGTCCACAAAGCGAGCGTCGACGCGCTCAGCGTGACTCAGACGATAGAAGACGTGCTACTCGTCCTCGCTGCGGTGATGATCGTGATCGCGGTTGCGGGGATCTTCAACACGCTCCTGCTCAACTCGCGCGAACGCATCCGGGACACGGCCACGCTCAAGGCGATCGGCATGAGCCCGCGGCAGGTGATGCTCATGGTCGCGGCGGCGGCAGCTCCTCTGGCGATAATCGCCGGTGTGGTCGCAATCCCTGCGGGGATCGGTCTCGACCGCGTCTTCTTTAATATCCTCGGCAGTACCGCCGGGGGTAACGACATTCCGCCAGCGGTTTATGAGGTCTTCGCGGCTTGGGAACTGGTCGCGATTCCGGTGGCCGGCGTTGCGGTCGCCGTGGCGGCAGCCCTGATCCCCGGGCGCTGGGCGGCGCGCACCAACGTGGTCGCGGCGTTGCACGCCGAGTAACTGACGTTCTCAGAGCGTCTTGTGACTGGTGGTCTGTGGGTGGAATGCCCACTAGATCAGAGGGCACCGGACACATACTGGGACTGCACATCTAGTGCGGACAAACCGGTCATGAATCTGCAGGAGGAAAGTCGAATGAATGAATTGATCTCTGAACGGGATGCACCCCTTCAGAAGGCCAATCTGCACGCTATTCCCCAGGCGCTTCCGGCGAAGCGGTGGTATTTCGCGAACTTCTCCAGTGTGGCTGCGGCGGTTGCGTTTGTTAACGCGGCGCCGGCGCAGCTGGCTGGAGAGATCAGCGGAGTCGCCCGCAACGACGGGACTGTTGGGATGTTCTATTTCCTGTAGGTCGAGGGCTTGGGGAGAGACCGCCAACGCGGTCCTCCCCCCTTTCCCGCGGTCTCCCGGTTTACCGATGTCCACGGCCAAGGTTCAGCGGGAAAGCGGCACGAGAGCCGCGACCACCTGGCTGTCCCAACGCAACGACACGCGGTCGATTATTGCCGAGGCCGGCGACTCGAGATGGCGGTCGAGGCAGACCGGGTGTCTGGTCGGGCACGCCCTCCCGCGTTCATGGCCTTCTCACCTGGCGGGCAGCCTTCTCCCACGGCCTTTCCAGTTGCAAAATTTGTCCGGGCAGAATGACTCCGTTGATCACGCTGACCCGGGTCTCGGGCTTGGCCAATCCCGACTTCCTGTTCGAGCTCGAAGCGGTCGCGGCTATGCCTGAATGACCGCCGCCCGGCTGACCCGGGACCAGGTCCTGGCCTGGCGGCCGCGCCGTCAGTACCTCGAGGCTCCCGCCCACTCTGCGATCGACGTGGTCCGACGGCTTTGCGGCGTGCAGGCACAGGTGGCCTCCGCAGCGGAGATGGCGGTCGGCGCTCGCCTGGCGCCCCAGAGGTCCGGAGCGGTGGCCCACGCCATGGAAGACCGGGCGGTGATCAAGACCTGGGCGATGCGCGGGACGCTGCATCTTCTTCCAGCCGACGTGGCGGGCGCTTACCTGGCGCTGATCGGCAGTCTCAAAACCTGGGAGAGGCCGTCATGGCAGAAGGCCTTAATCCCGGCCGCCCAGGTCGAAACCCTTGCTGAGATCGCCGGCGAAGCACTCGACGGACGCACGCTCAGCCGAGAGGACCTGGTGGCGGAAGTGCAGGCTCGCACTCAGGACGCCCGCCTCGCCGAGCACCTGCGTTCCGGGTGGGCCGCGGTTCTCAAGCCGCTCGCCTGGCGGGGACTCCTCTGCCAGGGGCCTGGGGAGGGCAACCGGGTGACCTTCACGAGTCCACGGACCTGGTCGCCCGCCTGGGGTGGCCTCCCCGAAACAGGCGAGGCCGCGCGCATCGCGATTCCCGCCTACCTGGGTGCCTATGGACCGGCCTCGATGGTCGCCTTCGACGCCTGGCTGACCCGAGGAGCCTCCAGCAAGCGGTCGCTGCGTGATTGGTTCGCAGCCGCCGAAGACCTGCTCACCACAGTCGAGGTCGATGGCGTGAGGGCGTTTGCGCGAAGCGAGGACGTAGAGGACATGCTGGGGACGACCGCCAATAGAACCGTGCGCCTGCTCCCGGCTTTCGACCACTACGTCCTGGGGCCAGGCACCAACGACAGCCATGTGATCCCTCCCGCCCACCGCCCGGATGTCAGTCAGCAGGACCGCCGGCTGGATCGCGCCCGTGCTGGTCGTGGGTGGCCGGGTTGCGGGTACGTATGAGATACGGGAGTCGACGCTCGAGATCACGGTCTCCGAAGATTCGCCTCCGCTGCCGGCCGCCCTGCTCGAAACGGAGACGGCACGGATCTCGAACCTGATGGGAAAACGGCTGACACTGGCCGTCCGGCCAGGTCCGTGACGCTGGAATCACCATCGTCCTCGTCGTCGTCACGATCGGCGCCACCGCCCACGATCTGGCCCTGGAGGGTGAAGACGCGATCGATCAGGCTCGTGATCGATGCTCCCCTGAACTCAACGATGCCCATGTCGGCCAGGCGGTCTGCCAGGTGCCGAGGAAGCTCGCGCCGGCTGGCGACATTGAGGCGCTCGAGGGCGTCCAGGATGGAGTCTATGTCTCTCATTCGCTGCCGCCGGTTCTGTACCGCGGACGCCACGGTTCAGAGTTGCTCGGAAGGGTTCAGGCCGATCTGTACCAGGTACCTCAGCACCTCGACGGGCAGACCGCCGGGAGGAATCTTGGCCGGGACGTTGGCGGGAATGGTGAGAGTCCGCAGCCTGTCATCGCTCACGACGACGCCGGCCAACCGCGGGTTGCAGAGAAACCTCCCGGGCGCGGGCTCGACGAAGTATGGGATTCGAAGGCTCCCCTCCATCTCCACACCGACAGATCGCACGAGGTGTCGAACCTGCTCGCGCCGGCGGCCGCCCCGTACCGTCTTGCCGTCCAGGGATTCGCCGGTCATGACCTACCTCGGGTATCGAAGGCGCTGGTCCTCGACGAGCCACGTCCGCCAACGCTCAGCCCCTGCCGGTCATTTCTGCCTTTCCGAAGTAGTTCTTGCACCAGGAGTGCTGCTCCTCGGTGGCTTGCCCGTATCGCCTCTCCTGCCAGAGCGTGCCTTTCCAACTCTGAACCAGCGGACAGCTGACCACCCTCTTCTTCCAAATGTGGGGACCCGATGTGGCTGCGGTAGAAGAGGGGGACGGCCACGGGGGCTGCCGCCGGTCACAGGCGGACGTTGTCAACGTACGCCTAAATCGACGCCGATGCGGAATCGAGACGGCACGGGCCATGGCTCCGACTCGTGTGGGGAGCTCAGGGAGGGCGTTGACGGGCCGCTCAGCAAGGGCAGGGAAGCGGTTTTGACCGGGGTCCTCTGCGGTACACTCCATAACAGCGCCCGAGCGGGCGCGCTTCGCCGAGGCGTCCTCTTTCTCGAACGGGCCCACGACGTTGGTCCGATTCAGGTTCGAGAATAAATGAGGAGATCTGCAGATGCAGACGGGAACTATCAAGAAGCTCGTGTCCGAGCGCGGCTTTGGCTTCATCCAGGCTGACGACGGCAAGGAGTACTTCTTCCACCGCAGCGGCACCGAGGGTGACTTCGATGGCCTTCGCGGAGGAGAGATGGTCACGTTCGAGGTCGAAGGGAGCCCGAAGGGCCCCCGTGCCGGCCGCGTTCGGGTTGGGTAACACCCACTGACCAAAAGGCCCTGGGTCCGGCCTATGCGCCGGGTCCGGGGCCTCCCTTAGCGGGCTAGCCGCCTAGCCCCAGACGGCCGAGGCGGTCCTGGCGATCGTCTCCAGCTTGGCTCGTTCGTCCTCCACCCTCAAGGCGTTTCCGACTACTGAGCTGGCAAACCCGCACTGAGTGCTGAGAGCCAGCCGGTCGAGCGGGATCTCCCGGGCGGCAGCTCTGATACGGTCTTGCAACTCGCCGACAGTCTCGCGGCGTCCGGACTTGGTGGTGACCAAGCCGA
The DNA here is from genome assembly GCA_955652675.1 of Candidatus Dormiibacterota bacterium. Taxonomy (GTDB): domain Bacteria; phylum Chloroflexota; class Dormibacteria; order Dormibacterales; family Dormibacteraceae; genus Nephthysia. The sequence continues at coordinate 18,721 of CATPBP010000158.1, read as the reverse complement.
GCACCACCGTCTTGTCCTCCGGAACCTGCCGAAGCGCCTCGAAGGAGCCTGAACGCTCGTCGTCATACTCGAGCAGGAGACGCTGCGCATCGGTCCCCCGGAAGACCTGCCGAGCGATCGGCTCGTAGCCTCCCGCCACCAGCCAGCGGCTCATCTGGTTGCCTCGGCAGAGGTGAATTCCGAAAGTGATCTGCGGATGGCCGGCCATTATCGCGTTGTCGAGTTCGAGGCCCTGCTGGAGCCACTTCTCGAGGCTCCAACCACGCCCCTCATAAAACGCGCGCCAGTTCGGGTCTACGAACAATGGGTAGTGGGGCGCGTCCACCTGCACGTAAGTCGCGCCCAATCTCGCCAGCTCGGCGACCTCCTCCCGATACAGGTCGACCACGTCTGTCAGGAACTCATCCAGGGTCGGATACGCGCCTCGGGAGACCTCCGGAGACCAGAGGTTGGCGTAGAGCCCCGGACTCGTCAGCGAGACCTTGGGGATCTTCTTCGCCCGCGCCCGCAGGTAAGAGAACTCTTCGGCCGTCAGGTGGCGGCGCCGGCGCAACTTGCCGACGACCCCGAGCCCCTCCGGCCGGCTGACGCTCTGCCTACCCAGCGCATTGCTCTGCCAGTCGCCCCAGAGGAAGGCCTCGAGAGGCACGTCTCCGAAGCCGTCCGTGGCCTCCGCCAGCGGGCTCTGGAAAGAGAGCCGGCGCATCTCCCCGTCGGTCACGACCTCGAGACCGGCGTCCTCCTGGAGGCGGACGGCCGCGTCGACCGCCCTGTCCTCGACGGCTTTGAAGTCCGCAGGCGAGATCGTTCCTGCCTCGAGCTGGCCGCGCGCCTCGATGAGCTCAGGCGGCCGCAGGAGACTGCCCACCACGTCGGTGTGGCATCTGATCAACTCCGCCCGGACCCTACTCGCTCGACTCCAGCGCGGCGATGTGCTGGTAGTTCCAGCTGAATCGCTTTTCTGGCGCTCCCGCGGTCTCGACCACGACCACCAGCCCGTCGTCCGCCTCAAGGGTTCCGACCAGGCGTCCTTCAACCGTCTCGCCGCCCGCCTCGGGCGTCAGCCGGAGCCGGACCTGGCGGCCTTCGAGGGCCTTAACTTCATCCGCCGTGGGCATATGTGCACCTCCTATGGAGCGGTGGTGATACCCGGCTCTCGACTCCCGCTCCCGGGACGTCAGTCCGACCAGCGCGCCGCATTCTCCCCCAGGATTTTGCGCTCTGGGGCGGGACGATGTGGATACCCAGCCAGCTCGGCTAGGCCGTCTCGAGCAACGGAAAGGCCCGGTGCTCCCGGGAGGGAATCAGGAAATTCTGCCTCCGGGTGGCCGTCAGGAAACGCTCGAGCCCGTTGTCTTCGGGGTCGACCTTGTACTTCTCGACCAGGTCCACGGCGGCAACGTTCCGCCGCATGGTCGCGAAGACGTCGGCCGTGGGCACGAAGATGGTGAACTGCAGCTTTGGCTGCAGGGAGCCGTCGGGTACGTCCATCGCATCGAGCCCCGGTCCGTCCATGCGCATGTGCACCGGAGTCCCATCCCCCGCCCGGGACGACCTCTGCAGAGCTGAGAGGTGTCCGATCCGCCGGGCGCCCTGAAACGTCCTGAGGGCCCTTGCGTTGCCGAGTGCGTCGTCCGGCCCTTTGAATTCGTTGGGCAGGAAGGCGGGGCCGCCGCCGTCTGTGAACTGGTCCCGGTTGCCCACCGAGGGGATCGGGTTGGAGCGGAACATGTACTGGCACCGCTCGGTGAAAGGCTCTCCCTTCTGCGCGTTCGGGTCAGGCGACGTGGGATTTGCGGGCGCGTAGAAAGCCGCGAGGTCGAGGATCACGTGCGACAGGTGCTGGATCGAGCCGGGCGCGAAATAGTCGCCCTCGCGGGCGGTCGTGAAACGGGCTGAGTCGTTGCCCTGGAAAGTGCAGATGGGCGCGGGCCCGGCGCCATTCACGTGCTGATCGGCGAACCCCATCCACATCGGCGACTGGGGATGGATCTGGCCGGCGAAGCTCAGTCCGTGCTGCTCCGCCAGCTTCCTCGGAAGTCCGTTCTGAGCGAACATCAGGCGCGAGGAGGTGAACTGCAGAGTCCTGGCCGTCCGGGGCGACTCACGACGTCGCCCGCGCAGGCGACCCGAGCCGGCCAGCCAGGCGGCAACGTCGGTCAGATGGTGAGGGACGTCGCTGCGCAGTGTGAAGAGCAGGTCGTTGCGCTCGATCCTGACTGGCAGGTTGTACGCCCGCTTTGTGAGGTACGGGTTGCTCCGTGATACATCGGAAGGGCTGACCTGCGCTTCCTCCAGAGCGAAACGTCCTCGATCGCTGAGCAGCCGGGGCACGTGCTCGGCGAACAGACGCTGCGGCAGCCGGGCAAAGTAGGGAAGGCCGTAGGCGACGAAGGTGAACACCCCCGAGGGCCCGAACGGATAAACCTCCTCGACCGTGCGCAGAGCTCTTTCTAAGGCGTACTGGTCATCGCGGCCAGGACGCCCGGTCAGGCGCGCAGTCAGGAAAAGAGTGTGCACCGGCGGAAACTGGAACTGGATGCCCTCGATGGTCCGCACCGGGCCGACATAGGCGCCGATGTCGAACTGTATCTCGGGCAGTTCGCCTCTGTTTGAGGTCTCCGCCCGAACCGGTGTGACTGCCAGTACATCCAGTCCCAGGGTCGAGGTGAGGATTCCCAGACCTCCGACCTTGAGCATCTCTCGGCGCGTCGGACGCGTGTTTGTATCCCTGGCGTCCATACGTATCTACCCCCTACGTAAGTGGTTCCAGGCTCCTTTCCTGGAGGTCGAAGTCCAGGAAGCGGAGAGTATGCGCCTATTGCCCGGATAGCGCCACCTCGGCTGGCTCGGACCCTTCGGCCAATCAGACGATGGTCGCCCCAGCCGCGAGCTGGAGAGCTGCCGCCGCTAACAGGGCGCGCCGTAGCGTCTGACCCGCGTGCGGCCTGTCGGGCGCAACACGAAGGTCAGAATCAAGCCCGCCAGGAAGCCGCCGACGTGCGCTCCGTAGGCGATTCCGCCGCTCTGCTGCGTGTGAGCGAAGCTCGCCGCCCCGTAGAGGAACTGAAGCACTATCCAGACGCCGATCATCACATAGGCGGGGACGACCGCCGGGAAGATTCCAAACAGGACGCGGACCGGGTTGTTGCGGAACATCACGAAGTACGCGGCGAGCACTCCTGAGATGGCCCCGCTGGCCCCGATGCTGGGCACGTTCGAGGTGGGCGCCAGGTAGATCTGGCTGAGCGCAGCCGCGATGCCACAGACGAGGTAGAACAACAGGTATTTGACGTGACCGAAGGCGTCCTCCACGTTGTCGCCGAAGATGAACAGGAAGAGCATGTTGCCGAGCAGGTGCGCCCATCCGGCGTGGAGAAACATGGAGGTCAGCAGAGTCACCAGCGAATGACCGGCGCTCACCTGCGATGGGGTGACACCCCACACCGTGATGTAGACCTGCGGATCCGGCTGCCCGAGCTCGACGAAGAAGACGACCAGGTTGATCGCGATCAGCCCGTAGGTCACGAAAGGGAAGCTCCGCCGGAAGCTGTTGTCGTCCCCTATCGGGATCACGAGCGTGAGTCTACGTAGGCGGGTCCGACTGGCAACAACCGCACCGCGCCTAAAGATAAAAGCGACCCGGCCGGTGAATCCGGCTCGGGCCGCTTCGTTGCCGCAATAGAAGACTCCGGCGAGTCAGCCGGCTGCAGTCCCTTAGAGCTCGTCGCCCCTGTTCACACCCATGTCGATGAGATGCTTCAGAGTCCCCACTGGCAATCCGCTGGTGGGAATCTTGGCAGGGATCTCGGCAGGCACCTTGAGCGTGCAGAGCTGCTCGTCGTTGATTTCAGCGCTCCTGAGACTCGGGTTCCGCTTGAACCTGCCCGGCGTCGGCTCGACGAAGAAGGGAACTCGTGCGCCCCCCTCCAGCTCCACTCCAACGGAGCGGATGAGGTGTCGCACCTGCTCGCGACGGCGCGCAGGCGCGCCCTTTCTATCGCCGTACAGATCATGGGCCGTCATAGGAGCACCATGTCTTCGAGCCTACGCCAACCGCACGTTCGCGGCGCGAGGCCCCTTGGGGCTGGACTCGACCTCAAAGGTGACCTGCTCTCCACCGCGGAGACTGTCGAACTCACCTTCGGTAGAGCTGCGGTGAAAGAAGTACTCCTTACCGTCTTCGCTGTCTATGAAGCCGAAGCCGCGCTCGGTCACCAGCTTCTTGATCGTGCCTGTGGGCATTCCGAACCTCCTGATTTCTTCTCGAACGCGCTCCGCTCCGACGTCGCGTGCCTGTTCGAGAAGCGAGGAGGACACAGCGGCGAAGTCCACCTGACGCAGCGGGTGGCAGCCGCCAGAGTATACGCAGCGGTCGGGGCCGGCCGTCCGGCATCGCTCCTGCGCCTCACCCGGCCAGGATTGCGAGGCGGCGGGGCGCGACCAGCCGGTAGCTGACCCGCACGAACTTCTCAACCTCCTTCCAGTCCACCCGGGGAAGGTCGAGCCGTACGCCGATCCAGCCTCTGGCCCCCAGGTACGCCGGGACGAAGAACCTTTCCGGCTCCGAGCCGACGAGCGCCTCCAGGTCTCCGATCGGCACCTTGCAGTTGAGGGCCACCCGCCCGTCGCCGTGGTGGTCGTGAAGGAAGTAGGCGAACGTCCTGCCCCGCACCTGGAACCTCAGGTGCTGTTCGCCTTCCACCGCGGCCTCGGGCAGGCCGAGGCAGATCCGTGTAAGCCGAGCTCGTCTATCTACGCCTTGAGGCTACACGTGGCTGCCCGCCGGCAAGCCTCAGCCCAGGTAGAGCCCGGGCACCTCCCCCGCCCGCTCGCCTTCCAGGGCACACCCCAGGCTGCAGTAGAGCCGGGCCCTGACCACGACGGAGGCGCTGCCGCCGATGGGCTCGCCGCACCCATCGCAGGAACCCGCTCTAAGGGCCTGCCAGGCCTCCGCCTCTTCGGGGCGGGAATCGAGGGTGACCGCTGCGGTCGTGTCGTCGTCTTTCTGCGCCCATGCCATGGCTCTCCTCCCCCAATAAGGAGCGCGCCGACCTGTCACCCCACTAAAGAGGGCGCCCCCGCGCCTTGTGCGGGCCACGGATTCTACAGGGGGTAAGGCAGGGGGACAAGATGGGTTTTTGGGGCTTGCTCTTGGTGGCGGTGCAGGCCTTGGCTGCTTCCCGCAATACCCCCTCCCCTTGCCCTCCCGCAGGGGGGAGGGAAGTGTCTATGGTCTGGGGGTGGAGTTGCGGCGGCGGGTGTTGACCAGCGAGATTCTCCATCCGGCGGTCGGGTTCCAGGCCCAGCGGGGGCAGGTGGAGGTGCGCTGGGATCCACTGACGGGCCACTCGGCTCGACTGGTCAGCGCGGCCCGCCTGCTCCCAGCCTCCGACTTCGACCTCTCCGCGCTGGCGGCCGAGACCCAGGCCTCCTGCTTCTTCTGCGGGCCGCGGGTGCTCGAGGTCACGCCTCGCCTGCTTCCGGCGATCCATCCCGAAGGGCGGATCAGGCGCAACCAGGCCCTGCTCTTTCCCAACATCCTCACTTACTCCCAATACAGCTCGGTCTCGATCTACTCGCCTGACCTCCACTTCTTGCCCCTGGAGCGGATGACCGCACGCCTGGTGGCCGACAACCTGGCCGTCCAGGTGGAGTTCGTCCAGGCCGTGATGCGCTTCGACGACGAGGCGAGCTGGGCCTCCATAAACGCCAACCACATGCTTCCCTCGGGCAGCTCGCTCTTCCACCCCCACGTGCAATCGAGCGTGGACCCGGTTCCCTCGACGATGCAGCGGCTCCTGGCCGACGTGGGCGCCGACCTCTTTGACGACTACCTGGAGACCGAGATACGCCTGGGAGAGCGCTACGTCGGCAGCACCGGCAGCGTCGAGTGGCTGGCCAGCTTCGCTCCCCAGGGCTTCAACGAGCTGAGGGCGCTGGTCCCCGGGATCGCCTCACCCAGCCAGCTCCAGCCGGAGCAGATAGAGGAGCTGGGAGAGGGCATCGCCAGGATGCTGAACCTCTACGGCGAGCTCGGCTACCAGAGCTTCAACATGGCGATCTTCGGCGCCCCACCCACACAGGATGGCTACGTGCTGAACCTCCGCCTGGTCTGCCGATCCAACGTGCAGCCGCTCTACCGTTCAGACGTCACCTACTTCGAGCGCCTCCATTGGCAGGCGATGGTGGACGGCTCTCCTGAGGAGCTCGCCGAGCGGGCGCGGGACCGGCTCCGGTCCTGAGCCGGAACGGGCAGAGTCCGGAGCGCGAGTACGAGAACTCGTCAGCGCTCGGGCCCCACCGGCACCCCGACGTAGATGGCGCGCGGCCGGATAGAGGCGCGGCGGCCGTACTCCTCGATCGCGTGAGCCAGCCAGCCCGCCGAACGCGCCACGCCGAAGATCGCCTCGCTGGCGCCGCGGCGCATGCCGGCCAGGTGGACGAGCGCCGCGAGCATGAAGTCGATGTTCGGGGCCGGCAGCCCGCGCCGGGCCGTCGCCTCCACCACCTCCTCGACCACGGCCAGCCGAGGGTCACCTTCCCAGGTCGCCTGCAGCAGCCGGAACAGCACGGGCGCCCGCGGATCACCGGCCGGGTAGAGGCGGTGGCCGAAACCCGGCAGCCGGTCCCCGCGGCGCAGCCGCTCGCCGATCGCCGACGAGGCCCCCTGCACACCCGCCACGTCGGCCAGGAGGTCCTCTGCGGCCAGCGAGGCGACCGCCTGCATGGCCGCCCCCAGTGCGCTCAGCCCCACCCCGACCACCGAGTAAGGGTCGGCGGCGATGGAGGCAGCCATCCGGGCAGCCAGCGTCGAGACGCTGAGGTCGTGGTCGGCGAGCAGCACCAGCGCCGCGTTCAGGGCCTCCAGGCCTCCGGGCGGCGGGTGGGCCTCGCCGAGACGGGTCCAGAGCCGCGCCGCCAGCGAGGCGGAGAACGGGCTGGCCGGCCGGACGCGAAGGCGACCGGCCGCGCCACCCAGGGCCGGCAGCGAGTCGACCAGCGTTGCTATCAGCCGGCGGCCGGTGACCGCCACCGCGGGCTCGCTGGTGTCGTAGCGAAGCGGGTCCAGCGCGCCGGCCGCCGCGACGCCGATCCGGAGCCGGTCCAATGGAAGGGCGGCCGGCGGCAGCGCATCCTGCACCCGGGTGCAGTGCTCGACGGTCGCTCGGTCGGACTCCCAGGTTCGCGCCTCGGGAAACTCGCCGACCCAGAGGAACTCCGCCACCTCCTCGAAACTGCGGGAGACGGCCAGCCTGAATACGTCCTCTCCGCGATAGAAGATGGCGCCGTCCTCGATCGCCGTCAGGGCGGATTCGATGGACAGTTCGGCGCCGGCCGCCCGATCGCGGCGGCCCTGGCGCCCCAAGCGGTCCAGGTCCGGCAGCGCGAAGCGGCTCCGGCCATCCGGCCCACGTTCGCGGCGCAGCTGGCCGCGGCTCACGTAGGCGTAGAGAGTGGCCGGCTTGACCCCGAGCCGGGCGGCCGCTTCCTCCGCGGTGAGCAGTCCGCCAACCACGGCTGGGAGTGTACGCATATTGATTATTGATCAATATTGACGCCACGCTTACGTGGCGTCAATCTGTGACTCAATGAAGATCCGAATCGTGGTCGGGGGTTGGGGGCACGGGCCCCAACTGAATGAAAGATCCAAATCCTGATCCTGGGGGTAGTTGGGGGCACGGCCCCCAACTGTGAAGACCTCCTGGATGTTGCCCGCGTCGCGTCACTCCGGGCCTCCCGGCGGTCCGGAGTACCATCGCGACACCTTCCCCTACTCGCTTCCGCCCCTGGCTCGATTCGAGGCCGAGGCGGTGCCCCTGGACCCAGCGCCCGAGATCTGGATCACCGACACCACCTTCCGCGACGGGCAGCAGAGCCGCGCCCCCTACAGCCCCGAGCAGATCGCTGACCTCTTCGGCCTTCTCTCGGCGCTGGGCGGTCCCCGGGGCATGATCCGGCAGAGCGAGTTCTTTCTCTACACCGCCAAGGACCGGCGGGCGGTCGAGCTCTGCCAGCGGCTGGACCTGCCCTACCCGGAGATCACGGGTTGGATCCGGGCCACGCTCGACGACTACAGGCTGGTGCGCGAGGCGGAATTGAAGGAGACCGGGATCCTGGCATCGATCTCCGACTACCACGTGTTCCGGAAGCTGGGCTCGGACCGACAGACGGTGCTCGACCAGTACCGTCGCGTGGTCGAGGCGGCGCTCGCCGACGGCGTAGTGCCGCGTGTCCACCTGGAGGACGCCACCCGGGCCGACGTGCAGGGGGTGGTGGTGCCGTTCGTGCGCCAGCTCATGGAGCTGGGAGAGCAGGCGGGGATCCAGGTCAAGATCCGCTACCCGGACACTCTCGGGGTGGGCGTGCCGCATCCCAACGCGGCTCTGCCTAGAGGCATCCCCCGGCTCACGCGGGCGCTGCGCCGCGATGCCGGGGTCCCCTCGGAAGCCCTGGAGTACCACGGCCAGAACGACCTCGACGCCATCGTGCCGAACGCGGTGTCGGCCTGGCTCTACGGCGCCTCTGCGAACAACTGCACGCTTCTCGGCATCGGCGAGCGGAGCGGCAACACCCCGATCGAATCGCTCGTCTTCTGGCTGATCTCGCTGACCGGCGAGACGCATGGCATCGAGACTCGCGTCATCACCGAGATCGCCGACTACTACCGGGCCATGGGCGAGCCGATCGACGCCCGGCTGCCCCTGGTGGGCGCCGACTTCAACGTCACCCGGGCGGGAATCCACGCTGACGGCCTGATCAAGGACGAGGAGATCTACAACCCCTTCGACTCGGCACGCCTCCTCGGCCGGCCGCCGCGCGTGGCGATCACCGACAAGTCCGGCGCGGCCGGGCTGCTCATGTGGATCCGCGACCACCGCCCGGACCTGGCGGAGGGCCTGACCAAGCAGGACGGCCGCCTTCGCCTCATAGGCGATGCGGTCGTGCAGGAGTACTCCGCCGGGCGCATGACCAGCCTCTCAGACGACGAGGTCGAGCGCCTCGTCGACAGCGCCTTCGAATCGGTCCCTCACCGCATGGTGTAGGGAACAGATCTGGGCGGGGGCGGCGTTTCTGCCCCTTATGGTGGTCCGTCTCGCGCGCGGCCGTGTCCACTACGCCTGGATCGTCTTCGGCGTCACCTTCTTCACCCTGCTCGCCGCCGCCGGCATTCGGTCGACGCCTGGCGTTCTGATCGTTCCCCTGGAGCACGAGTTCGGCTGGACCCGGGCGGAGATCTCGCTGGCGGTGGGGATCAACCTGCTGATGTTCGGCCTCTGCGGACCCTTCGCAGCCGCTCTGATGGCGCGCTTCGGAGTGCGCCGTGTCCTGCTCATCGCCCTTCTCCTGATCGCAGTGGGGGTGGGCTTGACGACCGCGATGCGGCAGCCCTGGCAGCTCGACCTGCTCTGGGGCTTCGTGGTCGGAACGGGCACCGGTTCGATGGCCGGCGTGCTCGCGGCCACCGTCGCGAACCGCTGGTTCGTGGCGCGCCGCGGGCTGGTCATCGGGATCCTGACCGCGGCCGGCGCGACTGGTCAGCTCGTCTTCCTACCTGTGCTCGCCACGCTGGCCGTCAACCAGGGCTGGCGCTGGGCCTCCCTGGTGGTGGCGCTGGCGGCGCTGGCCGCCGTCCCCGTGGTGGCCTTGCTCATGCGGGACGACCCCGCTCGCATCGGGCTCAAGCCCTACGGCGCCGCGGAGGACTTCAAAAGCCCTTCGGCGGTGGGCAACCCGTTCGCCGCGGCCCTGAGCGGACTCGGCCGCGGCGTCCGGTCCATCGACTTCTGGCTGCTCAGCACCAGCTTCTTCATCTGCGGGGCGACCACCAACGGGCTCGTGGGCACCCATCTCATCCCGGCCTCCGTCGACCATGGAATCCCCGAGGTGACCGCCGCCGGCATGCTTGCTTTGATCGGCGTCTTCGACGTGGTGGGGACCACCGTCTCCGGCTGGCTTACGGATCGGGTGGACAGCCGGTGGCTCATCTTCTGGTATTACGGGCTGCGTGGGCTCTCGCTGCTGCTGCTGCCCTTCGCGCTCTCCAGCACCTACCTCGTCCTGCTGCTCTTCATCGTCTTCTACGGCCTGGACTGGGTCGCCACCGTCCCACCGACCATCGCCCTGACCACGAACATCTTCGGGCGCGAGCGGGCGGCGATCATCTTCGGCTGGGTCTTCGCGGCGCACCAGTTCGGGGCGGCCTTCGCCGCCTTCATGGCCGGCGCGCTGCGCACCTGGCTGGGCGACTATCAGGTCACCTTCCTCACCGCCGGCCTGCTCTGCCTGATCGCGAGCGGCCTGGTAATCCGGATCGGGCGCGCCTCGCGCGGCGAGAGCCCGGCCCGGCCGCTGGCTCCCGAGGCCGCCTGAACCGCTGGCTCGCCACGTCCTGAAAGTCGTCTTGCTGGGCGCCGCCCTGGGCGTGGTCCTGGCCGCCGCCAGCGTCCGTCCCGCCTCGGCCCACGCCTTGCTGCTCGGCTCGGACCCGGCGGCGGGTGCGGTCCTGAGCGAGCCGCCGGCGGGTGTGGAGCTTCGCTTCTCGGAAGCCGTGACCGCGGCCGGCCCCGGGATCACGGTGCTGGCCCCCTCCGGCCGAGTGGTCCATCGAGGCGGGGTGAGGGTCGCCGGCCGGAACCTCAGCGCAAGGGTGCAAAGCGTCGAGCACGGCACCTACCTCGTGCGCTGGGCGGTGATCGCGCAGGACACCCATCCCTCGCGAGGGCAGCTGACGTTCAGCGTGGGTCAGCCAGGCCCGGTGCCGGCCGGAGCCAGCTTCGGCTCGGACGTGGGCGCGGTGTCGCCGGCGGGCCTCCTCCTCCAGGCGCTCGGTCGCTGGCTGCACTTCGTGGGGCTGGCGCTCGGCTTCGGGACGCTGGCCTTCCAGGTCCTCGTCCGCCCGGTCGCGGACCGGCGACTTGACCGGCTGGTCCTGGGCGGCGTGGCCGTGCTCGCGCTCGCACAGCCGGTCGCGCTGGTGGGCCAGGCCGTCAGCCTCGACCTGCCCCCGCAGGACGTGCTCGCCTCCAGCTTCGGACAGGCGCTGGGCCTCGGGCTGGGAGGTGCCCTGGTCCTCTGGTCGGCCGCGGGCGCGGTGCGGGAAGCGGGGCGCGGCAGGACGGCGGTGCTCGCCTTCGGCGTGCCCGTCGTGCTGGCCGACGGTCTGGCTGGCCATCGGATCCTGGGCGTCCCGGACCTGGCAACCTTCTCCTTGGGGGCTGTACACGAGGCGGCCATGGCCGTCTGGGCCGGCGGCCTGATCGCCTTCCTGGTGGTTCGCGAAGGCGGACGCCGGTTCGGGCTGGTCGCGCTGGCCTGTGTCGCGACGCTTGCCGCCAGCGGCGCCCTGCTCGCCCTGGCTCACCTGCGAAGTCCCTCGGACGTGACCAGCTCCGCCTACGGGGCGGTTCTCGGAGTGAAGGTCATCGCGGCCGCCGCCACAGCGCTCGTCGCCTGGCTCGGCGTCCGCCGGGTGGAGGCGGCGGCGCTGGCCGGCGTGCTTGCCCTGGCCGCGCTCCTGGTCAGCCTGCCGCCCCCACGCTGAGGATGGCCGGGGAGCGTCAGAGACTGGGGCCGGTCAGCTGCTTCAGGCTCCAACGGTCGCCATTCTTCACCCAGCTGTAGACGAAGAGGCCCTCCTGCCCCAAGCCATCGTGGTACTGCGGTGTCAGCTTCTCCCGGGCGCCCAGGACTGTGTCCGCAGGGCCCAGCTCCAGCGACTCCCAGGCCCGCACGACGGCCGCTCCCTCAAAGGTGTTCGCGGCGCGGACCGCCCTCGACCATTCGACGATGCAGTCGGCCGCGGGAGGCAGGCCCTTCATCTCGACGCCGTTCGCGGCGTATCCGTACTGCCCGGTGATCCTGGAGACGAAGGACTTGTAGAGGGGTGGCCACTTCGACTGCGGCACGTCGGTGAGGTACGACTGGATGGTGTTCTCGAACACGAGGCCGTTTACGGCGGGTCCAGTCTGCTGCGCGAAGGCGTAAGCGCCCAGCGCGCTGGTGCCGAGGAGCAGAAGCTTGCCGGCGGCGACCTGGTCAGCAGCCTGCGCGCCGCGCCCGGCGGCTCCGGTCTCGGCCGGAAGCACCAGCGCCTGGGCTCCCCTCTGCATCAGCTGCCCAACCGCGGCCCGGTAATCCCCGGCCGCGGTTGCGTTCCCGACGTACTCCAGTCCGAAGCGGGGTGACTGCTGCTGCAGCTGCCGGTCGGAGAGCTGGGCGCTCGGGCTGCCGTCGTTCAAGAAACCGAGACGCTTGATGTCGGACCGGCTGCGAAGGACGTAGCCCAGCAGCGCGGCCAGCCGGTACTGGTCCTGCTGCTGGATCCGGAACGTGTAGGGCGCGTTGGACAGCGCCTCCTGGGCCAGGTCCAGAGCGCAGTTGGGAACCCGACCCGAGTTGACCACCGGCCGGGCGGCGAGCGCAACGTCGCTGGTGCTGGGACCCACGAGCAGCTTCACGTCGCCCTCGGCCAGCTGTTCGCGGACCAGCTCGGCACCCTTGGCGGGGTTCTGCTCGTCATCCGCCGCTACGACCTCCAGCCTGAAGCCGAGCAGGCCGCCCTGGGCGTTGAGGGCGTCGACCTGGGCCTGGAGGCTGTTCTGCGCGTACTCGCCGGCGTAGCCCATGGGGCCGCTGAAGACGTTCACCAGCGCGATCCTGGCCGTTCCCCGCGGTCCCTGCCGCTGCCCCTGGCCGCCCTGCCAGCCACACGCGGTCAAGGCCACTACGCCGGCGATCAGCCCACTCAGGAGGCGCGCCGTCACGCGTCCGCTCCATAATCCACGCCGCTATGACATCCCATGAGAGAGCAGAGCTGGTTTCACGCTATCGGCGCGGCGCCCGCGCGCTGCTGGACACCCTGGCCGTGATCCCCGACGCCGACCTGGACAGGAGCGCCGCGGACGGGGGCTGGTCCCCGCGTACCGTTGCCCACCACGTGGCCGACGCCGAGCTGACGGCCGCCGCCCGACTTCGACGGTTGATCGCCGAAGACGGTCCGCGCATCTCGCCCTACGACCAGGACGTCTATGCCGGACGGCTCCACTACGAGCGCCCGCTGGCCACCTCCCTGGCCCTCATCTCCGCTCTGACAGAGGCGAACGCCGAGCTCCTGGACAGGCTCTCCGATGAGGAGTGGCTGCGCGAGGGCGTTCACGAAGAACGGGGCGCCTACAGCGTGGAGACCTGGCTGACCGTCTACGCCGAGCATTGCCGGGCGCACTCAGAGCAGGTTGCCGGCACTGTCAGCTGAGGCGGCCGTGGCGAGGGGGGGCCTCCGATCGGCCCACGGCCTGGCCTCCTCCAGCTGGGCGGCCAGACGAAACAGCGTCGCCTCATCCCCGTAGCGTCCGACGAACTGGCTGCCGACCGGCAGCCCGGCCTCTGTCCAGGCCAGAGGCACCGACATCGCGGGCTGCCCGGTGACGTTGGCGATCGGTGTGAAGGGCACATACATGGCGGCGCGCATGAGCCCGAACATCGGGTTGTCCGGCGGCCCCGCAAAGGAGCCCAGCAGCAGCGGCGGCTCGGCCAGCACCGGCATCAGCCAGACGTCGATGTCGGCCAGGTTTGCCGCGATCCGGCGGCTGATGACCTGCAGCTGGCCGAGCGCAAGCACGTAGTCGGCGGCCGTGTAGTTGAGGGCCGCGTCTCGCATCGCCCAGGTCAGCGCCTCGAAGCTCTCTGGTGACGCCTCGCGGCCAAGCTGCTGCGACCAGGACTTCACGGAGGCCGCCACCCCGGTCACGTAGAGGACGATGAAGGCGGCGGACAGCTCGTCGCCGTCGAGGTCGCCGGGGGTGAACGGGGAGACGTGGTGGCCGAGCTCCTCGCAGAGTCGCGCAGTCTCCTCCACGGCCCGGAGGCACTCAGGGTCGACCGGCACGCCTGTGATCGCCGTGGTGGTGAGGCCGATGCGGAGGCGGCCGGGATCGGCGCCGACCTCCTCCAGGAAGGGCCGGAAGGGCTGGGGTGCAAAGTAGGGCGCCCCCGCGTCCGGCCCCGCGGTGGCATCCAGCAGCGCCGCGCTGTCCCGGACGCTCCAGGTCAGGCCGTGCTCCACGGAGAGTCCGCCGAGGCCGTCCCCGAGCGCGGGACCGGTCGGATTCCGCATGCGGGTCGGTTTGAGGCCGAAGAGTCCGCAGCAGGAGGCCGGGATGCGGATCGAGCCGCCGCCGTCGCTGGCGTGGGCGAGCGGCACCATCCCTGAGGAGACGGCGGCCGCCGAGCCGCCGCTGGAACCTCCGGCGCTGTGGGCCGGGTTCCAGGGGTTGCGGGTTGGGCCGAACAGCTCCGGCTCGGTCGTGGGCAGGATGCCGAACTCGGGTGTGTTGGTCTTGCCCAGCGCGATGAGGCCGGCCCGCCTGTGCCGGAGCACCAGCTCCTGATCGTGCCGGGAGACGAAGTCCGCCAGGAAGCTGGAGCCCTCGGTGTAGCGGACGCCCGCGACCTCGGTGTTCAGGTCCTTGAGCAAATAGGGGACGCCCTTGAAGGGGCCATCCGGCAACTGCCCGCGGGCCTGCTCGAGCGCCCGTTCGTACATCGGCGTGACGACGGCGTTCAGCTTCGGGTTGAGGCGCTCGATGCGCTCGATGGCCGCCTCGACGAGTTCCAGGGCCTGCACCTCCCGGCGCCGGACCAGCTCCGCCTGGGCTGTGGCGTCGAGCATCGCGAGTTCTCGCATCGCGCTCAGTGTCCACGGCCGGGCATCCGCGCCGCAATCACCCCTCTGAGGTACCCCCTCCTCACCCCTCCCCGCAAGGGGGAGGGAGATCTATTTGGGTCAGCCCATGGTGCAGCCGCCGGTGCCTCGGTTGGCGGAGTTGGACCAGAGGGGCTGGACCGCGTACTTCTGCCCCGCGAAGGTCAGGTTCTGAGACGCGGGATGCGGGCCCGGGCCCTGCCCCCAGGCACACTTGTCGCCGTTCTCCTCGCCGAAACGGTCCAGCCAGCCTGCGGCGGTGTTCGGGTCCGGGTCAGTGACGGTCTCCGCGTACTCGTGGCCGGCGACGATGCTGAAACCGTCGAAGTAGCCATGCCCGAACGAGTCGTTGGCCTGGTTCACGTAGTTCTCTCCGCAGCCCGCGCCACCGTCCGGCTGATAGGGCACATTGACGTAGGCCACCGGCTGACCTCTGTAGCTGGTCTGGTCGTGCCAGCCGCAGTAGTACCGGCTGAAGCCGAGCGTCGACTTGCCCGTCGGTGTGAAGACCATGTAGGTCGCGTTGCGGTCGTATCCGAAATGGGCCACCGCCCGCTGCGCCGCGCTCGCGATGTTGGCAGAAGTCGGGGTGCCCGGGACCTGGCTGGCATCGTTCCAGACGCCCCGCAGCAGCCCCGACGGGTTCGTCGCCATCTGCGCCCCCGCCGAACAGCTGACCGTCCCCGCCGCCACTCCCTGGCAGTACTGGGTGGTACTCCGCAGCCAGCGGCTGCCGCCCAGGTTGGTGAAGAAGCCGTTTACGTAGGCCTGTGCCCTGGCGCTGCTGTAGCCGCCGGTGCTGAAGCCCCTTGCCCACTCCGGCCCCCAGTAGCTGATGTAGACGAGCGGCTGCGTCGCGACGTTGCCGCCGTGCGAGTAGAGGTTGTCGCGCGGAGCCGGCGCGATCTGGGTGCGGGCGAACCGTGTTCGCATGGCGTGCTTCAGGTCGCTGCTGCCCGCGAGCACCCCGGTCGAGAAGGTGAGCGTGGCGAGCAACGCACAGGCAGCCGACAGCAGTAGTCGAGCCTTCATTTGCAAATTCCATCCCCGCAACTGCCCGGCAGGTCCCGGGCGACACCACTCCCCTGCTCGGCGGCCGCCGCACATCAAAGCATCGGGCGACCGCCAGGGCAAGACCCTTTTCGCCGCTTGCTTACGGTGCCGAGTACGATCCTGGCTGATGGCGAGGACGCCGCTCTCCAGCGTCGACGCTGCGTGGCTGCGCATGGAGGACCCGACCAACCTGATGATGGTCACCGGGGTCCTCTTGTTCGAAGAGCGCCTGGACCAGGCCGCCCTCCGCGGCGTCATAGAGGAGCGGCTCCTCGCCTTGCCCCGATTCCGGTGCAGGGCGGAGGAACCGCCGCTGGGCATCGGACCTCCGCAGTGGGTGAGCGACAGGCGCTTCGACCTGGACGCCCACCTCCACCACGTCGCCCCACCCGAACCCGGCGACAAGGCCGCCCTGGAGACGCTCGTGAGCGACCTCATGAGCACGCCACTCGACTTCACCAAAGCGCTCTGGCAGGTTCACCTCGTCGACTACGAGAAGGGCAGCGTGGTAGTCGCCCGGATCCACCACTGCATCGCGGACGGGATAGCGCTGATCCAGGTGCTGCTCTCGCTGACCGACACCTCCCCGACCACCGGCCAGCGGCCGCCACCGACCTCAGCGGCGGAGACGTCCCCGGCGAGCACCGCGAACCCCTTCTTGCGGGGCGTGAGCCGGCTGGCCCAAGGCGGTCTGGGGCTGGTCCGGGAGCCCTCTCGGGCGCTGGGGATGGCGGCGATGGGCGCGGCGGCCGCAGGCACGCTGGCCCAGATGTCGCTGCTCTCACCGGACCCGAAGACGGCCCTCAAGGGCCCGCTGGGCACCAGCAAGCGCGCCGCCTGGTCGGAACCGATCCCCTTGCCCGAAGTGAAGGCGGCCGGCGCTCGTCACGGCGCCACCATCAACGACGTACTGGTCAGCGCCGCGGCCGGCGCCCTGCGCCGGTACCTGCTCGAGCGGGGTGAGGATGTCTCGGACCTCGAGATCCGGGTAGCGGTGCCCGTGAACATGCGGCCCCTGGAGGAGGCGCTCAAGCTGGGCAACCAGTTCGGGCTGGTCCTGCTGGCGCTGCCGCTCGGGATACTCGACGCCCAGGATCGGCTCGCCGAGGTGAAGCGCCGGATGGACGCCCTCAAGGCCTCTGTGCAGCCGGGGGTGGCGCTCGGCATGTTGAGCGTGCTCGGCTACGCGCCGAGCGCGGTCCAGCCGCTCGCGCTCCAGTTCTTCGGGAGCAAGGCCTCCGCGGTGCTCACCAACGTCCCGGGTCCCCGAGAGCAGCTCTACCTGGCCGGCACGAGCCTAAAGCAGGCCATGTTCTGGGTCCCGCAGTCCGCCCGCCTGGGCCTCGGCATCAGCATCCTCAGTTACAACGGCGAGGTGATGGTCGGCGTCGCCTCGGATACCGGCCTCATCCCGGACCCGGAACGCATCGTCGTCGGTTTCAAGAGCGACCTGGACGATCTGCTGGCGCAGGGTGGCCGCCGGAGGACGGCGGCACGGAGCAGGGTCAGACGGTGAAGCCCGATGATGGGACCACCGAGGAGGCGCGATGAGACTGGTCAGTTTTCGCGAGGACGGACGGGTGGCGGTGGGCGTCCTGACCGAGGACGGGGAGACGGTGGTGGACCTGGGCCGCGTCGAGCAGCGCCTGGACACGGATATGATCTCGCTTCTCGGCGGCGGCCAGGACGCCCTCGACCTGGTCGCACGGACCCTCGACCGTGCTGATCTCCTGGCCCGCCGGCCGCTCTCGTCGGTGAGGCTGACCGCTCCGGTTCCTCGCCCCGGCAAGATCATCTGCATCGGTCTCAACTATCGCCAGCACGCCGCTGAGATGGGGCTCCCCCTTCCTGAGTATCCCGTCGTCTTCGCCAAGTTCGGCAACACGGTAGTGGGGCCGCACGAGCCGATCGTCATCCCGGCCGTCACTGAACAGGTGGACTACGAGGGCGAGTTGGGCGTGGTCATCGGCGGCCGGGTGCGCGACCTGCCGCTCCCCCGCGCCCTGACCAGCGTGGCCGGATACATGGCGTTCAACGACGTGACCGCGCGCGACTATCAATCGCGGGGCAGCCAGTGGACGATCAGCAAGAGCTTCGACACCTTCGCCCCCATGGGGCCGGCGCTGGTCACGGCCGATGAGGTGGAGGACCCGCAGAACGTGGACCTGGAGGTCACGATCGGCGACGAGGTCCTCCAGTCGGCGAACACCGACGACATGATCTTTACGGTCGCCGAGCTCATCACCTACCTCTCCTCGGTCATGACCCTGGAACCCGGCGACGTGATCGCGACCGGCACACCTTCCGGCGTCGGAACGTCGCGCACCCCTCCACGATGGCTGCGCCCCGGCGAGGTCGTGAAGGTCAAGCTCTCAGGCATCGGAACCCTGGAGAATCCCGTCACCGGCCCGCCCAGGTACGTCTAACTCAGCTCCGAGCTACAACGCCCCATTCGCGAAACAAGCGCGCCCGATCTACGGAGTAGCGGCGGCCAGCACCTCCGCGAGGCGACCTTCCAGCTCAGCTCGGAGCCGTGGGTCTCGCACTCTCGCCAGATGCGGTCCACGAGCAGCTCATCAGTCATGCCTGGCCTCGGGCTCACTGTGAACGCCCGGACCGTCTCGCCGGGCGGGAGCCGCTGGAGCCCAGGAACCCCCACCTCGATCACCAAGCAACCTCTGGTTTCCAGATGCGCGGAATCCCTCCCCCGCAAGAGGAGGGAAATCGACTAGTGGTGGGCGAAACGGTCGGTGGCGGCGACGACCGCCGCGCTCATACCCGGGTCGGTGGAGGAGTGGCCGGCGCCGCTGACGATCACGAGCTCGCCCTCCGGCCAGGCCCGGTCGAGCTCCCAGGCGTTCACCAGCGGACTCCCGAGGTCGAGGCGGCCGTGCACCATCACACCCGGGATCCCGGCCAGGGAACCGGCCTCCCGCAGCAGGACCCCGTCCTCCAGCCAGGCGT
>CATPBP010000157.1 GCA_955652675.1 Candidatus Dormiibacterota bacterium | reverse complement strand
TCAGGGAGGTCGGCTACACCCGCGCCAAGTACGGTTTCGACGCCGAGACCTGCGGGGTCCTGGTGAGCATCGACGACCAGTCCCCCGACATCGCGCAGGGCGTCGATGTGGGGGGTGCAGGTGACTCGGGGATGATGTTCGGCTACGCCACCGACGAGACCTCTGAGCTGATGCCGATGCCGATTATGTTGGCTCACCGCCTGGCCAGGCGGCTGGCCGAGGTCCGCCGCGGAAGGCACCTGTCCTACCTCCGGCCGGACGGCAAGGTCCAGGTCACTGTCGGTTACGACAAGGACGGCGCCCCGGCCGCCATCGAGAGCGTGGTCGTCGCGACCCAGCATCACGACGAGGTGGACGCGGAGCAGCTACGATCCGACGTCCTTGAGCACGTGATCCAACCCGCCAGCGAGGGCATGCTGCCGCTGGACGGCGCACAAATCTTCGTCAACCCGACCGGCCGGTTCGTGATCGGAGGCCCGGTGGCGGACGTGGGCATGACCGGACGCAAGATCATGGTCGACTCCTACGGCGGCTACGCCCGGCACGGCGGCGGGTGCTTCAGCGGCAAGGACCCGACCAAGGTCGACAGGGCCGGCTCGTACGGCGCCCGCTACGTGGCCAAGAACGTAGTCGCCTCCGGCCTGGCCCGCCGCTGCGAGGTGCAGCTGGCCTATGCCATCGGCGTCGTCAAACCGGTCGCGATTCGCGTCGACACCATGGGCACCGGAAAGGTGGCGGACTCGGAGCTGGAGCGGGTCGTGAGCCGGATGTTCGACCTGAGCCCGCTCGGCATCATCAAGGAGCTGAACCTTCGCAGGCCGCTTTTCCGGGCCACCGCCTGCTACGGCCACTTCGGCAGGACCGACATAGACGCGCCCTGGGAGGGCACCGGCCGCGCCGCCGAACTGGCGGCAGAGCTCAGTTGAAGTCGTCGAGCTCGCTCTACGCCGTCATCCCGGCGGGCGGGGCGGGCTCCCGGCTCTGGCCGCGGTCCCGGCGATCATCTCCCAAGCACGTGCTGCCCCTCTCCGGAAGCGGCAAGCCACTGGTCAGGGAGAGCTACGAGCGCATCGCCCCGCTGGTACGGCAGGTCTTCGTCCTGACCGAGGAACGGCAGGTCTCGCTGATCGAGGACCTGGTGCCCGGGTTGAACCGGGACTCGATGATCGTCGAGCCCTCCGCCCGGGGGACGACCAATGCCTTCGGGCTGGCGGCTATGCTCCTCCTGAAGCGCGATCCCGAGGCGGTCATGATCTGCGCTCCCGCCGACCACGTGATCCGCGGCATCACCGCCTTTCGCACCGCGGTCCGGCGCGCGGCCACCGCCGCCCAGCACTCTGGGCAGCTGGTGACCATCGGGTTGCGGCCGCGCTATGCGGCGACCGGTTTCGGTTACATCGAGTCCGGGGAGGAGCTGCGAGTCAACGGCACGCAGGCCTACCGGGTGAGCCGCTTCACCGAGAAGCCGAGCCTGGCCACAGCCAAGCGGTATGCGTCGAGCGGGCGCCACTACTGGAACGTTGCAATGTTCTGCTGGCGCTGCGACGTGTTCCTGGAAGAGCTGCGGACCTGGGGCCCGGAGCACCACGCCGGGCTGCTGGAGGTGGTCTCAGCCCTGGAAGCCGGCGACGAGGCGGCTGCGGCGAGGGCCTACGCGGCGCTGCCGGTCGAGGCCGTCGACTACACGGTGATGGAGAGGACGAAACGGCTGCTGCTCGTGCCGGGCGGCTTCAACTGGGTCGACGTCGGCTCCTGGAGCGAGCTGGCCGACCTGCTCCATCCGGACAAGGAGGGCAACGTGGTCGAGGGACCGGCGGTGCTGCTGGACACCAAGGACAGCTTCATCTCGGCGCCCGACAAGCTGGTGGCGGTTGTGGGGATGAGCGGCGTGGTGGTTGTGGACACCGAGGATGCCCTGCTGGTCTGCCCCAAGTCGCGCGCGCAGGATGTCAAGAAGGTGGTCGAGGCGTTGGGTCGCAGGGGCCAGACCGATTACCTTTAGCCTCGACGTGGCGGCGCGGATCAAGTTCGGCACCGACGGGTGGCGCGGTGTCGTCGGCGACGACTTCACGTACGAGACGCTTCGCTACGCGGCCCAGGGAGTGGCCGAATACCTGCGGGACACGGGCGCTGACCCTCTTGCCGTGGTGGGCTACGACTGCCGCTTCGCCTCAGAGCTTTTCGCCGCAGAGACAGCCCGGGTGTTCGCCGGAAACGGCGTGCGGACCGTTCTCTTCGACCGCCCGTCGCCCACCCAGGTGGCCTCCTGGACGGTGATCGACCGCCACGCGGCGGGTGCCGCCGTGATCACGGCCAGCCATAACCCGTACATATTCAACGGGCTCAAGTACAAGCCAGAGACGGGGAGCTCGGCGCCGCCCGAAGTGACAGGCGAGCTGGAGCGGCGGATAGGCGAGGTCGTCGCCCGGGGTCCCGAAGCGGTGCGCAAAGCGGCCGCCGGGGACGAGCGGATCGAAACCTATGATCCACGTCCTCCTTACTACGAGCAGATCGGCCGCATGGTGGATCTCGAGGCGATCCGTGGAGCCGGGCTGCGCATTCTCCATGAGTGCATGCACGGCTCGGGCTACGGATACCTGGCCGACCTCGCCGGCGGAGGCCGCACGACAGTCACCCAGCTGCACGCCGAGCGCAATCCCTACTTCGGCGGGGTCAACCCGGAGCCCATCCCGGCCAATCTCGGCGAGGCCCTGGCCGCGATGAAGAACGGTGGCAGCGACCTCTGCATCTGCACCGACGGCGACGCCGACCGAGTGGGCATCATCGACGAGACGGGCCGTTTCGTGGACCAGCTCCAGGTCTACGCGCTGCTCATGCGCTACCTGGTCGAGACGCGAGGCTGGAAGGGTCCGGTCGTGAAGAGCATCAACATGACCTACATGGCCGACCGCCTGGCCGCGCGCTACGGGCTGCCGGTCCACGAGGTTCCGGTCGGCTTCAGGAGCATCGCGCCGAAGATGATGGAGGTGGGGGCGGTGCTGGGTGGGGAGGAGTCGGGCGGCTTTGCGATCCGCGGCCACATCCCGGAGCGCGACGGCATTCTCGCCGGCCTTTTCTTCGCCGACATGATCGTCAAGGAGGACAGGCCCTTGAGCCAGATACTCGCCGCCCTGGAGTCGGAGGTCGGGCCGCATGCCTACGCCCGCCACGACATCCAGATGCCGCGCGAAACCTACGAGGCGGACCGACGGCGGGTGATGGAAACTCTGGCCCGGAAGCGGCCGCGAACCCTTGCCGGCCTTGGGATCGACCGGGTGCGGGACGACGACGGCGTCAAGTTCTATCTGGAGGACGGCAGCTGGGTTCTGTTGCGGGCCAGCGGGACCGAGCCTCTCATACGCGTTTACTCCGAGGCCGGCAGCGACGCCGAGGTGGAGTCCCGCCTGGCGGCGCTGGAGGAGGTGGTGGGGATCGGTGAGAGCGGTGGCGCTTAGCAAGGCGGCGGACAGCCGGGTCGACAAGCCCTGGGGATACGAGCTGCGCTGGGCGATCACTGATCGCTATCTGGGAAAGGTGCTCCACATCAATCGCGGCGAGGCCCTCTCGCTTCAGTACCACGAGCAGAAGGACGAGTGCCTGATGGTCTCCAAAGGAGTCCTGGACCTGGAGCTGAACGGGGAGGTGCACCGGCTCACACCCGGCGACACAGCCCACATCACCCCAGGCGTGCGGCACCGTATGACGGCGGTGGAGGACTGCGACATCTTCGAGGTCTCAACCGCCGAGATCGACGACGTGATCCGCCTAGAAGACCGCTACGGCCGCCAGGGAACGTAGAGAAAAACTCCCTCCGCAAGGGGGAGGGAAGAAGACGAACTGGAGGGGTGGCTGGGCGGGCGCGGCTGCGTAACATGACCGTCTCGTGAAGACCCCGCCGCCGGCCGAAATGCACGTGCAGCATGCTCTGCCGGCGCGCGCGGAACGCGATCGGCGGTTCCTGATCTTCATGGGCCTTCTGCTCGTGGCAGTCTCGCTCGGCTTCAAGTCGGAGCTGGTCGCCAGCAGCCAGGTTTGGATGCTGGCGGCGGGGCTGGTCGTGCTGGCGGCGCCGGCCGTGTACGGGTACCTGAGATCGGAGGGAGGGCTCCCCAGCGTCGAGCACTTCGTGCCGGCGGCACTGGGCGCCGTGGCGGTGGCGGGCCTCTCCTTGCTGATCCCGGAATGGTGGAAGTACTCACTGATGGCGGCCGTCTTCGGCTGCGGCTTCTACTGCGCCGCTCAGCTTGACTACCGTCAGCTGCGCGAGGAGCAGAAGCCAGGCCACCTGGTCATCCAGGAGGCCTTCATGGCGCTCGCGCTGGCCGGCGCTTACCTGGTCGTCCTGACGGCCGGCTTCGCGCTTCCCGTCCGCCTGGGCAGCATCTTCATGATCTCGCTGCTCGCCAGCTACCGCTCGTTCCGGGTGTTGGGCCGGCCGATGCCAGAGCGCCGCGCGCTCCTCTTCTCCATCTTCGTGGCCCAGGTCGTGAGCTTCTTCGCCTGGGCGATGACCGCCCTCACCTACTTCACGGAGGGTGTCTTCGCGGTCCTGCTGTTCCTGGTCTGGTACGTGAACCGCGGGATCATCCGGCACACGGTCGAGGAGACCCTGAACCGGAACGTGCTCATCGAGTACGCCCTCTTCGTCCTGCTCATCGCCTACCTGTTCTTCCAGAGCTTCCAGCCCCGGTAGCTGTCCAGATGATCGCTCAGCCCCGAGAAACCAGAGCCCTGCGGGCATTGCTATTGCCCATGACGATCCTGGCCTGGCTGGCCGTCATGGTCGTGGCGGCCTGGCTGCTCGGGCACGTGGCCCACGCCCTGCTGATCCTGGTCCTGGCCACGCTGATCGCCTTCGCCCTCGGCCCGGTCGTCTCATTCTTCTCGCGCTGGATGCCTCGAGCCGCGGCGGTCGCGCTTGCCTACGTCATCGCCTTCGGCGTCGTCTTCGGGCTCCTGGGGGTTGTCGCCTTTTCGGCCGCCGCGGAGACGATGAACCTGGTCAATAGACTGCCGGTCTACGCCAGGCAGGCGCAGGACCTGCAGCCACACCTTCTCGCCCTCCTGAGCCGCTTCGGCGTCACCCAGGCCCAGCTGAGCCAGGCGGAGGCGGGTGTGGTGGCCAACCTCCAGAGCATCGGCACGCGGGCCGCCTCCGACACACTCCTCGTGGTCACCTCGGTCCTGGGGGCGCTCATCGACGCGGTTCTGGTGCTGATCCTGAGCATCTATCTGATGGGCAGCGGGCCGCAGCTCGTGCACTGGCTGCGGGAGCAGGCGCCCACCGGCCAGCGGCGGCGGGCGAACCTGATCTTCTCGATCTTCAACCAGGTGGTCGGCGGATACATCCGGGGCACCTTCACGCTGGCCACCCTGGTTGGGTTCCTGGTGGGTGCCGGGATGGGCTTGCTCCAAGTTCGCTACGCGCTCCTGCTCGGCATCCTCGCCTTCTTCATGGAGTTCGTGCCCATCCTCGGAGTCTTCGTCTCCGGGGCCGTATGCGTCCTGGTCGCGCTCTTCCAGGGCTGGATCCTGGCGCTGATCGTGCTCGGGTACTTCGTCGTCGTCCACGTCATCGAGGGCGACCTGATCGGACCCCGGATCATGGGGAGGGCGGTCGGAATCCATCCCGCGGTGGCGCTCCTTGCTCTGGTGGCGGGGCAGGAGCTCTTCGGCATCTGGGGGGCGCTCTTCGGGGCGCCGATCGCAGGATTGATCCAGGCGCTGGCGCTCACCGCCTACCGGGAGGTCCGGGAGGCCAACGCGCCTCAGTTCATCCAGGACGCCGTCGACGAGAAGAAGCCCGAGAGCGAGGTCGAGGCGAACGCCGCCGCCGAGCAGATCTCCAAAGGCCGTGAGGAGAGCCGGTCCGCCTAGAGGCGCGGCCGGAAACCCGGCCGGGGGATTTGGTGGTCAGGTGGCCCAGATCCAAGGAGCCGCCGAGCACCGCAGTGAGCGTATTCAACATACGCGCAGCGAGGAGCGCAGAAGGCGGCGCGGGAGATGGGTCGCATGAGCGCCAAATCACCGGCTGGGCTTTTCGGCCGCACCTCTAGAGCGTCATATCCTTTGGACTCCTCCCCCCGCAGCTGCGGAC
>CATPBP010000156.1 GCA_955652675.1 Candidatus Dormiibacterota bacterium | reverse complement strand
GTCCACCGCCTGCCGAGAAGCTGGTGGTTGGAATGCACATGCCTGCGGTCCGACGCCACAGAATTCGGCCTACATCCGACTGGCTGCTGTTGGCTACGCTGGCCGGCGCCTGGTCCGGAGTTTCATTGATGACCGAAGTCCAGCGCACATCGCATCCCTCTCGCGTTCGAAGGTCCCCAGCGCCTCGTCCAGCAGACGCCCGACCTCCTCGCCGGAGCGGTTTCCGAACCAAGCGAACATGGCGGCGTCCAGAGGAGCGAAGGCGATCGTTGCCAGGATCTGAGGGCGCATGTCACGCTCCGCGTCCAGCCCGAGGCGCGTCGCGAGCGCGTTGACGACCGCTATGCGCAGGTGCTCTCGGTTGATGCTTTCCTGCTCTCGGAGCGAGGGAGTCTCCCGAACGAGACGCACCAGGGCCAGTGCTTGATCGTCGTAGGCGGCTGTCAGCTGGCGAAATGAGTTCTGGACCGCCGCAACCGGGTCCTCCTGGGCAGGCCGAGCCACGATGTCCGCGCCGAGGCGAACCGCCCACTGGTCCAGGAACGCGAAGACCACGTCTTCCTTCGAGGTGAAGTAGCGGAAGAACGTCCGCCGCGACACACCGGCAGCGGCGGCGATCTCATCGATCGTCAGGGAGTCGAAGGCTCGATCGGCCAGCAGGCGGAGCGCGACCTCTGAAAGCTCGCCGCGGACGGCCCGGCGTTTGCGCTCGGCGATAGTCACCGGCATCGGCACATTGTATACGATCGGGACCGAGAGGCCAATAGTGGCGCTAGTTGCATTCTTCGGCACTTTGTGCCACTATTCTCCTGTTCAGTCTCTTACGGCAGGAGGAAATCGAAATGGCAACTCGCATTCATGGGCTTGAAGGTGACCGGCGATTCGCTGAGGGCGCGCTACAGCCGCGCCGGTTGAACCTGAGGCGGCTGCTGGTGGTGGGGGCTGCGCTGGCGGTCGTGGCCACCGCCGCGGACCTGATCCTGGCGATGGTGCTGCGCAGCGCGCTGCAGGTGCCGGCAGGGTTTTCACCGCTGACGGCTCCGAGTGTCGCTTCCATGACCATCGCGGGCATGATCGGCGCCACCGCCGTCTTCGGCTGGATCGCTCGCGTGCGCCCGGATCCGCGGGCCACGTTCGTCCGGATCGCGCTGGCGGCGCTGGTGCTTTCCTGGGTGCCCGACCTGGTGGTCTGGGTGACCGGCGTCTTCCCCGCCACCACGGGGACCGGGATCTTGAGCCTGATGACGCTGCACGTTGTCGCCGCCGCCTGTGCGCTCAGCATCCTCTACCGATTCGGCCTGGCGGCGGAGTGAGATAACCGCCGGGCACAGGGCTAGTGCGGGCGGGCCGAGCGGCCGACGGCTGGGTCTGACGGTGCGGCCTGGCCTCCCGCTCGGTCCGGATCGTCCCGGTAGACCTGTCCGAATTGAAATCCCGCTCAGGGGCGCGCGGATGCTATCGATGCCCCCGGCGGACTGCCGCGTGTCGTGTTCGGCTTCACCATCACGCGCGGGAAGATTGTCGCGATCGACATGGTCGCCGACCCAGAGCGGCTTGCCGAGCTGGACCTGGTGCTCGTAGACGACTGACGAGGCAACCAGCAAGAAAACGCCGCCGCCCTCATGTCAACTCGATGACTCCGTCACACTCCGCGCTTGCGCTACGTCACAGGCACTGACGAACGTAATCCGACCAATTGCACAAGGAGGTACAGCGATGAGCCTGCAGATGAGCGCAGTCACGCTCGGCGTCAAAGACATCAACCGGGCGAAGAGGTTCTACAACGAGGGTCTCGGTTGCACGATCGAACAGGATCACCCGGCCTTTGTTTCGCTCAAGCTCGGCGACAGCCCGGTCAGTCTGGGGCTGTACACGTGGGACGCGCTTGCAGCCGACGCAGGTGTGCCCGCTCAGGGCAGCGGTTTTCACGGCGTCACGCTCAATTACATCGTCGGTGCAGGTCCACAGCTCGGCGAGCCCGCGTCGGGTGGCTCCGGATCCGAGGAGCGGATTGCTGAGCTGATGGCGCAGGCTGAACGTGCCGGGGCGACAGTTCTCAAGCCGGCACAGAAGGCCCAATGGGGTGGATACTTCGGCCACTTCAGCGATCCAGACGGCTACATCTGGAAAATCTCCGGCTACTAGCAGCCGTACACGGAACGGCGGTTCGCGGCATCGTCTGCAACGGCGTCGCCGTCAACCGGCCGGCCCGCGTGAGGCGGTGAAGGGCTACTTCAGCGGGATCTATTTCGTGACGCTCATCCTCACGACCGGGTCGAGCGTGTTTCTGATCGCGCCCTCGGTCCACCACCGGCTGCTCTTCAGGCTGCAGGAGAAGGAACGAGTGGTCGTGGTCGCCAACGGGCTGTCTTTGATCGGGGTGACGCTGCTGGCTCTCGCGATGACGGGGGTGGTGACGGACTTTCCCCCAGTGCGCCTTGGGGGGTCGAAGCCGTCTAGCGCACCAGGAGAACGGGGCAGGAAGCCAGCTGGATTATCTTGTTCGCCACGCTTCCGATCACCATCTGGTGGAGGCGCGACATGCCCCGCGACCCGAGCACGATGAGGTCGGCGTTGAACACCCGAGCCGCGTCAAGGATGTGGTCCGCTATGTGCCCTCGCGCCGTAAGAACTTCGCCTCGGGCCTCGACTCCGTCTTTGCGCAGCGCTTCGACGGCGTCGTCGACGATTTTCCGGGCCTCCTCTTCGGTCTCGAGGTCGATCGCTCGAGGCGGCATGGGCGTGCTGGTGGCCGGTGGCGGGACGGCACGCAGATCGCGGCCGTGGACGACCAGGACCGTTGAGCTGTAGCGCCGGGCCAGGTCCCCGACGGTGCGGACCGCTTTGTCTGAGTCTGCGGAACTGTCCACTGAGAGCAGAATTCGCTCAAACATTCTGTGCATCTCCTCAATAGGCCCAGCCTGTCAATGGACCAACCGGCGCGCGGTCGGGGGCGCAGCTAGGCACCAAAGGATACGGGTTGGCTCGCAGGCCCGCACGGTCCTCCCCCTCCGGGAGGTGGGGGGTACCTATCGGGCAGGGATCCTCAGCCGGAAAGTCGCGCCTGGCCCGGAACCGTTCTCGACCAGCGTCAGGTCTCCGCCGTGCGCCCTGGCCACGGCAGCGGACAGGGCGAGCCCCAGTCCCGCGCCCCCCGATCGCCGGCTTCGTGCCGGGTCCGCGCGTGCGAACCGCTCGAAGATCCGACCTCCGATCTCGGGGCCGACGCCCGGGCCCTCGTCGCGCACCTCGAGGTGCCATTCACCCTCCAGCTGACGGGCGCACAGCTGCACCCGGCCGTGCTCAGGGCTGTGCCGCACTGCGTTGTCCAGCAGGTTGTCCAGGATTCGCCGCACCAGGCCCGGATCTGCGGTCATGGTGCCCGAGGTTGGGGCCGCCACCTCGAGCTCGATGTCTCGCTTCTGGGCCGCTCTTCGCCAGCGCGCCCCGGTCTCCTCCACCATGTCCGCCACGTCGATCTCTTCGGGGGACGGCATCAGGTTTCCCGCGTCCGCCTGTGCCAGCAGGAGGAGCTGTTCGGTCACGTGCCCGAGATGCCGGAGCTCTCGTTGCAGGCCATCCAGCACGCGCCGGTACTCCTGGTTGCCGCGCTCGCGCGACAGCGCGAATTCGACCTCTGTCCGCATCAGGGCCAGGGGCGTGCGAAGCTCGTGCGAGGCGTCGGCGGTGAACCGCTGCAAGCTCACGAAACTCCGCTCCAGGCGGTCAAGCATGTCGTTGAAGGTTGCCTTCAGCTCGCCAACCTCGTCGGGGGGCGCCGGCACAGTCACGCGGCTTTGCAGGTCCTTGTCTCCGATCGCACGCGCCGCGCTTGCAATCGCCCGGACCGGCCGCAGGGTGCGCCCCACCAGCGCCCAGGCGAGGGTGCCGCCGATGAGGACCACCAGCAGGCTGCCGGCCGGCAGCGTCCAGAAGAGCCGTTGGCGCAAGGCGTCCAGCTCGACCGTCCCCACGCTCACGATCACTGCCGCCTGCAGCCGCTGCGCACCGTCCCCGAGCGGCTGCGCCGCGACGTAGAGGCGCCGCCCGGCACCCGAAGGGTCTCGTACATCGACTGGTCCAACGCCACCTCCACCGCTGAGGACACGGTCGGCCAGGCCGCTCAGGTAGGAGGGGCCAAGGCTCTGCCTCTGGGTCTGTACGAGCAGGCCGCCCTGGGTGAATACGTCGATCTCCACCGGTTCCTGAGTCGTGGCAGAAGTCGCCGGCAGCTGACCGGGCGGGTACACCACCCTTCCGTCCTTGAGGTCCAGGGCGTTGGCGACCGCGCTCCACTGGTCGAACAGAACCTGGTCTTCCTGGTTGCGCGCGGGGACGGTGACCAGCTCGAACACGGCGATGGAGGCGAGGACCGCTGCGGTGACGAGGATCCCGACCTGGAGCAGGACCAGGCGGCTTCGAGTGGTACGCAGAGAGCCGAGCACGCGGCGATCAGCCCGCCGGCTGAAACCGATACCCGACCCCTCGAACCGTCGTGATCGGGTCACCGGCGCCGGCCGCGAAGAGTTTGCGCCGCAGCCGGCCTATGTAGACCTCGACCAGGTTGCGTCCGTCTTCCAGGTCGAAGTCCCAGACGCTGTCGAGTATTCGTTCCCGGCTCAGCAGCTGGCCGCGGTGGAGCATGAAGAGCTCGAGCATCGCGAACTCCTTCCCGGTGAAGGCCACCTCGGAGCCGTGCACCAGCACGCGATGGGCTCCCGTGTCGAGCTCGATCGGTCCGCCGTTGAGGACCGCGGTCCGCTCGGGCAGGTGCCGGCGAGCCAGGGCCCGGATCCGAGCCACCAGCTCGGCGGCGGCAAAGGGTTTGACGAGATAGTCATCGGCGCCCGCCTCCAGGCCTTTGACGCGGTCCTCCACCCCCGCACGAGCGGTCAGCATCAGTATCGGGACTCTGACGCCACGCCTGCGGAGCCCGGTGGCGATCGCCATACCGTCCCGCCCGGGCAGCATGACGTCGAGCACGAGCACGTCATAGCTGGCGCCGGAGATGGCGGCCAGGGTCTCCGGCTCGTCACTGGCGGTATCGATCGCCATGCCGAGCTCTTCGAGTCCGCGATGCAGGCTCTCCGCCAGACCGGCGTCGTCCTCGACGACCAGCACCCTCATCGGCGCGAAGCATACTCACGGGTTTCGAAACGTCAGCGAAACGAGACCGGTTAGCCAGGATTCAGCAGCCGCCCCTAGGATGCCGGTCCATGAAGGCGCGGCTCTCGATTCCGACAGCGCTGGCGGTGCTGGCGGTGATCGCGTGCGAACCTCCTGGCCCGCGACCTCCCGCAGCCGTCAATCACGTTCATACCACCCCGACGCCGGCCCTCAGTTCCACGCCGGCGCCGCCCGCGACCGCCGCGCCGTCATCGAGTCAAACGGCGCAGTCCCCGGCCGCCGCGGCCGCGCCACCGACCCGATGCCACACGGCCGGCCTGCAGGTGGCGTTCACCGGCTCCGAGGGAGCCGCCGGGACGATCGTTGACTCGTTCCGGCTGCGCAACATCGGGACCTCGCCGTGCACGATCTACGGCTTTGTCGGGATGCAGATGCTGGATGCCTCGGGGCGTGCCTTTGCCACACGCGTGGTCCGCAACGGGGGCCTGTTCTCCACCCAGGCCGGACCCGCTCGCTTCCTCCTGGAGCCTGGCAGTGCGGCGTCCTTCCAGGTTGCCTGGTCGGACGTGCCCCACGGTGCCGAGGGCCCATGTGCGGAGGCCGCGAGCCTGGTCGTGACGCCGCCCGACGAGTTCGACCACCGCGTCATAGCGGTCAGCGGATGGAACCTGGCCCCCTGCGCCGGCGGCGAGCTCGACGTAACCCCCATTCGCGCCGCCGGAGCCGGCTAAATAGCATTGGGGTGTGAGCTCTGAGCGGCGGCTGGTCCTCGTCACTTCCCAGCTCTTCGACCAAGACGATGCGGAGAGCGCCGGCCTGCTCCGGCGCCAGGGGCTCGAGATCCGGTTGGCGCCGAAGCTGGGGCCTCGCACCCCCCAGGAGCTGGCCTCCCTGCTTCAGGGCGTGTCGGCCGCCATCGTCAGCACCGATCCGTTCGACCGCTCCGTGTTCCAGGCGGCGCCCGAGCTTCGGGTGGTGGCGCGGCTCGGCGTGGGATTCGACACGATCGACCTGGACGCCGCCACCGAGGCGGGGGTTGTCGTTACGACGACCAGGGGCGCCCTGGAAGGAACCGTCGCCGACCACACCATCGCGCTGATGCTCGGTCTGCTTCGCCGCACCGCCCAGAACGATGCCTCCATGCGCCGTGGAGAATGGGCTCGAGGCGCAGGACTGAGCGGCTGGGACCTGCACGGATCGACCGTGGGGCTGGTCGGATACGGAACCATCGGCAGGATCATCGCCAGGCGCCTGAGCGGATTCGACACCGAGATCCTGGTCAGCGATCCATTCGTCCAGCCTGAGCCGGGAATCCAGCTCGTGGCTCTGGAGGAGCTGCTTCGCCGAGCGCAGGTGGTTTCACTGCACGCTCCCCTGACGCCGGCCACCCGAGGCATGATCGGCGCCGTGCAGCTACGGCTGATGCGGCCTGACGCGATCCTCCTGAACCTCGCCCGAGGGGGGATCGTGGACGAGGACAGCCTGGAGGAGGCGCTGATCGCCGGCCGGATCCGAGGCGCGGCCCTGGACGTCTTCGAACGAGAGCCGCCGGACCTGACGCGGACCCTCTTCCAGCTTCCCAACGTGCTCCTCAGCCCGCACGTCGCGGGCTTCAGTGAAGTGTCGATCCGGAACATGCTGCACCAGGCCTCGCGGTCGGTGGTCGCGGTACTGAGTGGTCAGCGCCCCGAACACGTGGTGAATCCCGGCTGACCGGCAGCGGGTGCGGCGGCCTCGTCTGGCCGGTCAGCGCTCGGCGCCGAACCGGCTCCAGTGTCCGTTGGGCAGCCTCCCTTCGACCAGCTTCCAGAGCGGCCGCATCGCCAACGCGGCCACGATCAGCCAGACCAGCCCAGCGCTGTAGCCGCCCACCACATCGCTGACGTAGTGGTAGCCGAGGTACACCCGGCTGACGCCCACGAGGATCACAATCAGAAGCGCCGGCCCCAGGATAGCGAGGCCGACTCGCCGGCCGAAGACGAACCAGGTCACGAGCACCAGGCCGAAGTAGAAGACCAGTGAGTTCATGGCATGGCCACTGGGAAAACTGAAGTCGGTAGGGCCCGATGCCCATGGAAGCTGCGGCCGGGCCCGCTGGAAGTAGAGCTTGAGAAGGAAGTTGAGAGCACCGCTTCCCGCGTAGACCGCACACAGAAAAACCGCTTCTGCGAGCCGCCGCCGCCGGAGCAGCAGGATCACCACCAGGACCAGAAAGGGAATCACGAACCAGGCTGACCCCAGGAAGGAGGCGAACGTCATCACGGCGTCCAGCGGCGCCGACGAGTAGCCGTGCAGGAGCTGGCTGGCCCCGGTGTCGACCGGCACCGGCTCCCGGTCCTGGATCTCCTCTCCCAGGACGCCGAAGAGCACAGCGGCGCCAAGCGCCACCAGCAGGCTGGCGCCGATGAGCCGGCCGCGGCCCCCGAGCCTGTCTTGAAGCTGTGTGCCGCCCACCCTCCGATCCCCCTCGGCTGGTCGAGGTCAGGCCCTGACCAGGCGCGGCCGGCTCAGTCTCTGAAGCCCGCGGGTGAGCTCGGGATAGTGGAGCAGGAAAGTGGCGAGGAGCACGGCGGGGAGGTCCAGCGCGCTTTCGACGACCAGGTAGCGCTGCTCCCAGGTCGGGTTGAACTTGGCCTTGAAGGAGTACACGCCAGGTGCGAGGCTGTTGATGCCCAGCGTCTTGCGAAGCATGATCTCCGCCACCTCCAGCCGCGCCGCCTGGCCTCCGCCGGTGATCGGAGCCAGTCCCAGGCTTGCTCGCACTGCCCTGCCGCGGAACTCCTGCAGGGAGGTCGCGATGAGCAGGTCCATCGCCCCGGGAGGGCCGCCGGCCTGCCGGTTGACCTCGTCCAGGACCATGGTCGCGGTGGCCGGGAGCCAGAGCCAGGTGACGTATGCAGTGGGCCGCCCTTCGCGATCGTAGGCCAGGCCGATGGTGCGCTCGACCGGGGGCGCGTCGTCCGGTTGCCCCACGGAGAACGACATCTCGCCCAACGGCTGCCGGCGCCCGGTCTCCGCGTGGATACGCCGCATCTCCCCACGGAGCTCTGGCGTGAGTGCCGCCTCCGGCATGATCTCGACGGAAACTCCCTCACGCTGTGCGCGGGCCACGTCGCGCCGCAGCTTCGCCATCTTCGGGCCCTCCAGCCCGAAACCCTCCAGCTCCACGAAGGCTTCGCTTCCGATGTTCAGCCGGACTGTGGCGGACAGCTCGCCGGCCGCCTTCCGCGAAACCTGGTAGAAGGCAGGTCGCCAGCCCCGCCGGCGGCAGACCGCGCGAAACTCCTCCTGAAGGTCGCCGGTCGAGCCTGACGGGCCGATTGCGGGCCCCAGTGCCAGCGCCGCCCCGGCGCGGCATCCGAAAGCCAGGAAGGACTGATGGTCGTGGGCCCAGAATTGACGCTTCTCAGCCATCAGGGCGAAGGGCGCAACACCGGAGCGAGCGTGGTCCTCATAGAGCGAGAGCGCGGTTGCCGGATCGCGTCCCGCCGGAACGGCAGGGTTCCGATCGAGCAGAGCGAGTGCCGAGACCACGGCCACGAAGGCGAGGGCCAGCAGCAGGGTGAACAGGAACGCCATCCGGTGGTTGGGGCGCTGCAGGAGAAAGAGCCAGGCGGTCAGGCCGGTGGCGGCGCAGAGCAGGAACCAACCCGCCCGGCTCGAGCGTGTGTCGCCGATCTCGGGCCAGAGCCGAACGGCGAGGAGCGCGGCGAAGCAGTCGCCGACCGCGATCGCGATCAGCGTTGGTTGGGCCGCCGCCACCGCGAGCACGGCCGCCAGCACGGTGAGCAGCAAAAGGATGCGCTGGAAGGCGCGTTTCGGCCTGGTGGCCAGGTAGAGAGCGGCGGCGGCCAGGATCACCGCCGCCAGGAGCTTCACCGAGGTGAGCGCCACCAGAGCCAGCTGACCGGCGGAATCGTGGACATGCGGGTGGTGAGGCCCAAATGTCCAGGCCTGGAAGGCAAGCAGCAGGTCGGCCACCGCCGTGAAGGTCAAGAGGGCGCGCATCACGCCGCCCAGGAGCCGGAGATCACCGTTCCGGCTCGCGTTTATGAATGACGTCATTGAATCCGCAACTCCAGCTGAGTGTTGGCGCTCAGATCAGAGCGCGGCCGCTCGCGAGGGCTTCGCGGCAGCGGCGGCAGTCTTCAGGACCCGTCCGCGGCTCCCGACACTACCAATTTCCAGAGCAGCCGTGTCCTGCTTGTTCGATCTGTGGCACATTCGTCCAGCAACAGTACGACGCCAACATGAACGGAGGGTAACGCCAAGAGCGGCGGCTCTAAGACGGGATGGCCGCCCCCGGGGGTATCCGCGCGCGGTCGTCAGACGTCGTCGACGTCCCGAAATTCCACGGGAGTGACGATATTCAGCGCTTCCCCGGCGACCGCGAAGGTCGCCGGCAACCTGCCGCAGACCTCCCCGTCGAGAGCCGCCTCGAGCGGTCGGTCCGAATGCACCTCCATACGGGAGACGTGGAACGAAAGGATGCCGGACATTGTCCTGCGAACCTGCAGGAGCGCCTCCAGCGCCGCCCTGACGGCTCGCCGGAGGGGGATGTTCTCAACCGCCAGTACGTCAAGCAACCGGTCGTCGACGCTCGACTGGCGGAGGCGCATGCCAAGAAAGCCTCCAAACACCGGTGCGTTGATGATCGACAGGTGAAGCAGCTCCAGGTCGTGGACCCTGCCGTCTATCACCAGGCGGCAGTGGAAGGGCTGGCGGTCCTCCACCGCCAGGACCGCCGCCACCACGTAGGCCAGCCTTCCCAGGCGCTTGCGGAAGGAGGCCTGGGTGGCGATCTTGGCGAAGCTGACGTTGAGGCCGGCGGTGGCGGCGTGCACGAAGTGCCTGGGCCGCTCGCCTGGCGCTTCGATGCGGCCAAGATCGATGGTCGAGACCTTTCCTTCCCGGAAGAGCGCCACCGCCTTCTCCACCCTCTTGGGAAGATCAAGAGAGCGCGCGAAGTCGTTGGAGGTGCCGAGCGGTATCACCCCGAGCACGGCCCGCGAACCGGCGAGCACGTCCGCAACGGCTCCGACAGTACCGTCACCTCCGGCGGCGATCACCAGGGGCGGCGCTGTGGCCCGCTCGGCGAGGAGTTCGCGAAGACTCTCCACCTCCTGCACCGGCAGCTCTTTGAGCACCGTAATCCCCTCCGCTTCCAGCGCACCGCGCGCCCGCCCCAGGCCTGCGGCAGCGCGTCCCGCGTGGGGGCTGATCACGAGCACAGCCTCCCTGAATTGCAGCGGCGGCGCGTCTCTCGGAGCGGAGCGGAGGAGACCCCGGCCCCCCTCGGATCGGGCGTCCGCCAGGCGGCGAGTCGCCACCGCGGTCGCCACTCCCAGCGCAGCCCCGGCCAGGACATCGGTGGGGTAGTGAAGCCGGGTATGGAGGCGTGAGTAGGCGACGGCGCAGGCCAGCCCGCCCAGCGGAAGCGTCAGCCGTGGCAGCTCCAGACTCGCGCCGGTCGCAAAGGCACAGGCGGAGGCGGTGTGCCCGGATGGGAAGGAGTACGTGACCGGCCGCCTGACCCAGGGCGCGGCGCGGCGCGGCACCGTCGCCGCAGGCCGGCGGCGCCTGGAGACCAGCTTCAAGGGCCCGTTTACCAGGGCCGAGGCCACCGCCAGCGCGAGCAAGCCGCGACCCGCGGCGCGGCGGCCAGCCTTGGGCGACAGTGCGGCCATCAGGCCGGCGGTCCCGAGCCAGAGCAGCGCTCCATCCGCGCCGCGGCTCAGGAAGGCGATCGAATAGTCGAGCCGCGACCGGCGCGGGCGTGGCAGTCGCCGGAGCAGGAATTCGTCCAGTGTTCGGACCTTCGGGCGCCGCCAGCTCACTGAGCTACCGTACAGCGCTGGACACCGGCAGCCTCCAACTCTCCCGAACCGGCTGCCAGGGTCGCCCAGCCGGCGGGGAACGGTGGGCTCGCGCTCTCGCTGCGCCGCTGGCGCTCGCCCACCGTCCTAAGGGGGTGGAACTGACTCGGTCTAGGTTTCCCGACGAGCGGCGTCGGCCGCCTGCGCCAGGTCGTGCAGCAGGTCGGAGAACTCCTTCGACTGCCCACGGAAGAGGCCGTCGGCGGTGAGTGCCTTGACCGCTCCCATCGCGGCGCCCTTGGTTTCGGTCGGGCGAATTATGGAGACGTGCGGGAAGCTCCGCTGCAGGAAGGCCGTCGGCTCGGGCATGATCAGGTTCGTCTGGGTGTCCTCCGAACCTGACGTATTCAGGTCAGGAAACACGAGCCCATTGGTCGGGTCGGTCAGAGGCTTCGCGTTGCCGGCCTTGTCCTGCCAGGTCTGGAAATGCATGGTCTCGGTCGGACCGATGCTCAAAAGGATCCGCAGCACTTCCGGGTTCGTCACCCGCTGCGCCAGCGACGGGTAGAGGCTGCTCCCACCCTGCTCAATGGTCCCGAAATGGAATCCTGCGGTGTTAGCGATCGCCTGGATGTGGTCGTCCGGGGCAA
Organism: Candidatus Dormiibacterota bacterium; assembly: GCA_955652675.1. GTDB lineage: Bacteria > Chloroflexota > Dormibacteria > Dormibacterales > Dormibacteraceae > Nephthysia. The sequence continues at coordinate 484 of CATPBP010000156.1, read as the reverse complement.
GGTCGTTGTCGTTGCGCGGAATGGCTGGAAACATCCCATTCTTGATCTTGAGACCGGGAATGGCCTGCGGGAAGCTGTCGCCCAGGTCGGGGTTCTTGGTGCGGCTTCGGTATCGCGTAAACCAGCTGGTGTCAGGCGAGAGCTGCATGAGGTTGGTGAGACGGCCGATCTGCTGAGCGCCTGTCGCTTTGCTGCTCGGCAACGTGCGGAATTTGTCCAGGTTGACGCTCTTCGAGCCCTTCGATACCAGATAGGCATTGATGAACGTGAAGTGCGAGAACTCGTCCTCGGTGTTGTCGTGGATGTACTGGGGCATGTCCTGGTCGAGGACCTGCAGCTTCTTGACATAGGCGGAGCTGCCACCGCCGCCCGGGACCTCGGCGTCCTGAACGCCGCCCAGCTCGTTGTACTGCTGCCACAAATCGGTCTCGATTATCTCCAGCGCGGAGAGGAACTTGAGGATCGCGGCGTCGCCGGTGCTGAG
>CATPBP010000155.1 GCA_955652675.1 Candidatus Dormiibacterota bacterium | reverse complement strand
TGGGGGGAACCTGGGTTCCCCCCGCGTCGTCAGGCCGCTTTGACGGCGGCTACCAGGCGGGTCAGGGAGTCCTTGGCGTCGCCGAAGAGCATGATCGTCTTGGGGTCGTACAGCAGCTCGTTGTCGATGCCGGCGAAGCCGGGCCTCATCGAGCGCTTCAGGAAGACGACGTTCCGGGACTCGTCCACGTTCAGGATCGGCATCCCGTAGATGGGGCTTCCGGGCGAGCTCCGGGCCGCCGGGTTGACGACGTCGTTGGCTCCGACCACGAGCGCCACGTCGGTGTTCCGGAACTGGCCATTGACCTCGTCCATCTCCTTGAGCTGCTCGTAGGGCACATTCGCCTCCGCAAGCAACACGTTCATGTGGCCCGGCATGCGGCCGGCGACAGGGTGAATGGCGTATTCGACCTCCACACCCCGCTTCTCCAGGAGGTCCGCAAGCTCGCGGACTGCGTGCTGCGCCTGGGCCACCGCCAGCCCGTAGCCGGGCACGATGACCACCTTGCGAGAGTAGGCAAGCATGGTGCCGATGTCATCGGCGCTCCCGGCCCGGACGCTGCGGTCGCCGGCCTCGGCGCCCCCTTCTGGGCCCGCCTGCGCCTGCCCGAAAGCGCCGAAGAGCACGTTTCCGATCGAGCGCCCCATGGCGTCGCTCATGAGCTTGGTGAGCAGCGTGCCGGAGGCTCCGACCAGCGTCCCGGCCACGATCAGCGCGAAGTTGTTGAGGACGAAGCCGCTGGCTGCCACGGCGAGCCCCGTGAACGCGTTCAGGAGCGAGATCACCACCGGCATGTCGGCCCCCCCGATGGGCAGCACGAAGGCCACGCCGAGCATGAGCGCGAGGACCAGCATCGCGACGAAGACGGCCGGCTGGCCGGTGAGGGCCAGGAGCACGACGGCCAGCACCACGATGACCAGGGCCAGCAAACCGTTTACGAGCTGCTGACCCGGATAGGTGAGGGGGGTGCCGGTCATCAGCTCCTGAAGCTTGGCGAAGGCGATCGCCGAGCCGGCGAAGGAGATACCGCCCACGATGATCGCGAAGACGCTCGGAACGCCGGTCTGAAAGTCAGGCCGGGAGCCCGACAGCGTGAGCAGCTCTGAGACCGCGACCAGCGCCGCGGCGCCGCCCCCCACTCCGTTGAAGAGGGCGACCATCTGGGGCATCGCGGTCATCTTCACCCGGCGTGCTCCCACCACCCCGATCGCAGTCCCGATCGCGACGCCGGCGACCGAAATGGTGACCCCGGCCGGCGTGAAGGTCCGGCCCAGGACGACAACGGTCCAGCCGATGGCGATCAGCATCCCCAGGGCGGCGATCTGGTTCCCCCGGCGGGCGCCCCGGGGGGAGCTCAGGAACTTGAGCCCGACGATGAAGAGCACAGCCGCCAGCAGGTAGACGAAGGCGGTGAGGATCGTCACGGTCTAGCTCCGGTCGCTCCGGCTGCCCGGAAGGCCGTCGGCGGCGGGGCCGCCGGAGCCTGGCTGCCGCCGGCCCTTGAACATCTCCAGCATCCGGTCCGTCACCACGAACCCACCGACCACGTTGGTCGTCGCGAGCACGACGGCGACGAACCCGAGCACGACCTGGAGCGGGGTCTGCGCTCCGGCGGCAATGATCAGCGCCCCCACCAGGATGATGCCGTGAATGGCGTTTGAGCCGGACATGAGCGGCGTGTGCAGGATGGTCGGCACCTTGGAGATGACCTCGAAGCCGACGAAGATCGCCAGCACGAAATACGTGATCTCGGTCACCAGCTGGCCGCTCACGAGGCTGCCTTCATCAGCTCACGCGCCCGCTCGTGCACGACCTCGCCCTGATAGGTCACGCAGCAGCCCCGCGTGATCTCGTCCTCGAAGTCGATCTGGATCTCACCCTCCTTGAGCAGGTGCTGGAGCAGGTTGAACAGGTTTCGCGAGTAGAGCTGGCTGGCGTGGAGCGGAACCGTGCTGGGCACGTTCAGAGTGCCGTCGATAGCGACGCCCCCGACCTCCACCACCTTGCCGGGACTGGTCAGCTCGACGTTGCCGCCCGTCTCCGCGGCCAGGTCGACTATGACCGAGCCGGCCCGCATGCCCCCCACCATTGCGGCGGTGACCAGCACCGGGGCTCGCCGGCCGGGGATGGCGGCTGTTGTGACGACCACGTCTGCCGCCCCCACCCGCTCGGCCAGGAGCTCCCGCTGACGCCTCAGGAACTCCTCGGATTGCTCCCCGGCGTAGCCGCCCTGACCCTCTTGGCCCTCCAGCTCGAGCTCGACAAACCTGGCGCCCAGGCTCTGGACCTCCTCCTTCACGGCCGGCCGGACGTCGTAGGCCTCCACCACGGCGCCCAGTCGGCGAGCCGTCGCTATGGCCTGCAGCCCAGCCACACCGGCTCCCAGGACCAGGACGCGAGCCGGCGCGATGGTGCCGGCGGCCGTCATCAACATCGGGAAGAACTTACCCAGCCGGTTGGCGGCCATCAGCACAGCCTTGTAACCGGCCAGTGAGGCCTGTGAGGACAGCGCGTCCATGCTCTGGGCACGGCTGATGCGAGGCAGGAGCTCGAGCGAGAAGGCGGTCACGCCCTGCTGGGCCAGCGCCTCCACCACGTCCGCCTGGGTGGCCGGCTGCAGGAAGCTGACGAGCACGGCCCGCGACTTCAGCAGCCGAACCTCCTCGAGGGTCGGCGCCTGCACCTTGAGGACGACATCCGTCCCCAGCGCCGAACCGGGGCCGGCCACGACCTCCGCCCCGGCGTCGCGGTAGGCGTCGTCGGAGAAGCCGGCGCCAACGCCGGCACCGGACTCCACCGCCACCTCTAGGCCGAGGTCAGCGAGCCTCTTCGCGACGTCGGGCACCACTGCCACTCGACGCTCCCCCGGGAGCGTCTCTCGGGGTACCCCGACTCTCACGTTCCGCAATGGTAGCGAGAGCCCGGACTCCACCCCCGGTTGGAGAGCCGGGTGGACAGTTCAAAGCCTCGAGTTCCACCGGTCAGCCCGACGGCAGCGCCCTCCGACCAGCCGGGCCGGGCTCCGCCAGGGAGGCTAGTGTGGATGCCAACGCCGAGTCCCTGTCCGGGACATGATTGAGAGGCGGGTTACAGGCCGTCGCCCTGGCGTCCAGTAATAGGGCTTGTGCTGCGGCCCCGCGGGCATCAGTGTCGTGAGAAGAGGAAATGCGGGCAGGGAGTACGATGTTTCGTTTGGAAAGACCAATTTGCAGCAGCTGATCAACGACCTGACATTCCAGGCTGCCACCGTCAACGGTTCCGGCAGCCAGTCGGCCAACCTCGTGCTCACGCGGGCAATCTTCTCCATGGGCATTCCCGTGGCCCCGAAGAACGTGTTTCCCTCGAACATCGAGGGGCTGCCCACCTGGTATCAGCTCAGGATCAGTCCGCGCGGCTACCAGGCCCGTCACGGTGACCCAGACCTGCTCGTCTCACTCAATCCGGCCACCTGGTCCGCCGACGTCAAGGCGGTTCGCCCTGGCGGCGCCGTGGTTCACGAGGAGGCCTACTCGACGGCCGAAGCGCGGGATGACCTCCAGTACTTTCCGGTGCCCTTCTCGAAACTGGCCAAGACCCAGATCCAGAGCGACTCGCTGCGCAAGCAGCTGACCAACATGCTCTACGTCGGCATCGTCGCAGGCCTGCTGCGGATCCCCTTCGAGGCCATCGAGCACGGCATCCAGCGCACTTTCCAGAGCAAACCCAAGGCCTGGCCGGTCAACGTCGACGCCGCCCGGGTCGGCTACGAATACTGGCGGGAGCACTTCAGTGAACGGCCGATCCGGCATATGCTCAAGCCCGTCCCCGGAGGAACCGACGGCTTGATGCTCATCGAGGGCAACCAGGCGGCCGCGCTGGGCTGCGTCATGGGCGGCTGCACGGTAGCCGCCTGGTATCCGATCACGCCGTCCTCGAGCCTCTGCGAGAACCTGATCGCCTACGCCGACCGCTTCCGCGTCGACCCGGCCACGGGTGAGAAGCGGATCGCCATCGTGCAGGCCGAAGACGAGCTGGCTGCCCTCGGCATCGCGATCGGGGCAGGCTGGGCCGGCGCCCGGGCCATGACGTCCACCAGCGGGCCGGGGATCTCGCTGATGGCCGAGTTCAGCGGCCTCGCCTACTACGCCGAGGTGCCGGTGGTGATCTTCGACATCCAGCGCATCGGTCCCTCCACCGGACTGCCGACTCGGACCTCTCAGGGCGACGTTGGCTTCGCCTACACGCTCTCCCACGGCGACACGCGGCACCTTGTCCTGCTGCCTGGCACCGTGGCGGAGTGCTACGAGTTCGCCCAGACCGCGTTCGACCTGGCCGACAGGTTCCAGACCCCGGTATTCGTGCTCTCCGACCTCGACCTCGGCATGAACCTCTGGATGTCGCCTGATTTCAAGTACCCAGAAAAGGGCTTCGATCGCGGCAAGGTCTTGAGCGCGGCGGACCTGGAGCGGCTGCAGGGAGACTGGGGCCGTTACCGGGACATCGACGGCGACGCCGTCACCTACCGCACCCTCCCAGGCACGGCCAACCTCGACGCCGGCTACTTCACGCGTGGCTCAGGCCACGACGAGGAGGCGCGGTACACGGAGAGCCCGGAGATCTACGCCCGGAACATGGACCGCCTGGCTCGGAAGTTCGAGACCGCCAGGGAGGCGGTGCCCCAGCCGGCGATCGAATCCTCGAGCAACACCACGGTGGGCCTGATCGCGTACGGGAGCACCCACTACGCGGTGGTGGAGGCTCGCGACCTGCTCAAGGAGCGCGGCCTGGCCGTCGACTACCTCCGGATACGGGCGCTTCCGCTCTCGAAGGCCGTCGTCGACTTCGTGGCCGAGCACGAGCATGTCTACGTCGTCGAGCAGAACCGCGATGGCCAGATGTACGACCTTGTCCGGCTCCTGCTGCCGCCGGAGCTGGTGGGCCGGGTGCGGTCCATCCGCCACTACGACGGCCAGCCGATCCCGGCCTATGTGATCACTCGTCCGCTCCTGGAACTGGAGGCAGTGCCCGTCTGATGCCTACCGCGGCTGTGAACCGGATCGGTCTCGCACGCGATGCCTATAAGGGCGCCGCGACCACGCTCTGCGCGGGCTGCGGGCACAACTCGATCACCAACCACCTGATCAAGGCCCTCTATGAGCAGGGCGTTGAGCCTCACCGGCTTGCCAAGATGAGCGGCATCGGCTGCTCCTCCAAGACGCCGGCCTACTTCGTCGAGCGCGCCCACGGCTTCAACGGCGTGCACGGCAGGATGCCCGCCCTGACCACGGGCGCCGGCCTGGCCAACCGTCAGCTCATCCTGCTCGGGGTCTCCGGAGACGGCGACACGGCGTCGATCGGCCTGGGCCAGTTCATGCACATGGTCCGCCGGAACGTGGACTGCACCTACATCATCGAGGACAACGGGACCTATGGCCTGACCAAGGGCCAGTTCTCGGCCACGGCAGACGTGGGCTCGGTTCAGAAACGCGGCGCCGTCAACACCTACCAGCCGATAGATCCCTGCGCCGTGGCGCTGACCATCGGCTGCAGTTTTGTGGCCCGCTCCTTCAGCGGTGACGGCAAGCAGCTGGTGCCGTTGATCAAGGCGGCGATGGCGCATGCAGGGACCGCTCTACTCGACGTCATATCCCCCTGCGTGACCTTCAACGATCACGACGGCTCCACCAAGAGCTACAGCTGGGTCAAAGAGCACGACAACGAGATCCACGACGTGTCCTTCATCCCATACTTCGAGGAGATCCACGTCGACTATGAGGCCGGCACCGCCCAGCAGGTGGAGCTGCACGACGGGTCGCACATCGTGCTCAAGAAGATCGCCGAAGATCACGATCCGACCGACCGGCTCGCCGCCATCCGGCTCCTGGAAGAGAGCCGGGAGCGGGGCCAGCTCCTGACAGGCCTGCTCTACTTGGACGAGCGTATGGAGGACCTCGCGACTCGCGAGCGCCTTCCCGAACGCCCGCTTCGCGACTACGGCGAGGACGACCTTCGCATCAGCCGCGAAGACTTCGGCCGGCTCATGGCGGAGCTGGCCTGAACCCGCCAGCTTAGATAGATCGGGCTGGGGTGGAAGCGACGGCAGAGCCCGCAAAGGACGATCTCGCGGCAGCCGCCGCGGAGGTGGCGAGGCGAGACCCCGCTCTCGGCCGGCTGGTCGACCTCCTCGGCCCACCCGCGATCCGGCCGCCGCTCGAGGGCTACTTCGCTGCGCTGGTCCGCGCCATCGCCTTTCAGCAGCTCGCCGGGCGGGCCGCTGCGGCGATTCACGGCCGCTTCCTGGCCAACTTTGTGGAGGGGCTGACCCCGGAAGCGGTGCTCGCCCTGCCCGAGGAGCTGTTTCGCAGCGCGGGCCTCTCGGCCGCCAAGACCGCCTCAATCCGCGACCTCGCGGCCAAGACGGTGGACGGCACCGTGCCCCTGGAGGGGTTGGAGGCCTATTCGGACGACGAGATCGTGGAGCGGCTCTCCACGGTCCGCGGCATCGGACCCTGGACGGCCGAGATGTTCCTGATCTTCCAGCTCCGCCGCCCTGACGTCTGGCCGGTGGACGACTTCGGCGTCCGAAAGGGCTACGCGATCGCGCACGAACTCCCCACACTGCCCAAGCCCAAGGAGCTGGCGGCCCTCGGCGACCTCTACCGGCCCTACCGGACCATCGCCGCCTGGTACTGCTGGCGCGCCAACGACACGGTCCTCCCCACCGCCTGACAGCCTATTCCCTCCCCGCGCGCGGAGGGTCAGGGAGGGATAGCCCTCTCGGTTAATTGGCGCTAGCGGATGTAAGCAGAGCCAGGTACCTAACTGAGCCCAGAACCGACGCTCCTCAGCAATCTCCCGCCCTCCATTGCGTCAGCGCCGGGAGTTCCTGCACTCGCCCGCATACCAATCAATACCAACTTGGTAGCCCACGCGTGCAGATGGGGCATTCGCCCCACCTACTGCATGATCGATCGTCGCCGTCGATAAGTCGACACACGCGTAAGGCTTGCTCGGCAGAATATTGGGCGGTGTCGCCAATAACCCAGAGGGACCGTTCGACGTTCCATAGAGTGGTGGAAGAGGCCGATCAGACAGCGAACGGCGCAGGACCAAGTGTCACAAGACGCGACAGTCTGAAGCAAACAGAACCTGTTGGCGGTCCAGGGCCATCGCTCGACCGCTCGATGCCCGTTCTGATAGTCAAGATAGGACGCTATCCGCTGCACCACGGCAGCGTCGGCGTGATCCGCACGCTCGGCCGAGCCGGCGTGCCGGTCTATGCGATAACTGAAGACCGATTCACCCCGGCCGCGCTGTCGCGCTATTTACGGAGGCGCTTCGTGTGGCCGACAACCGGACTGGAGCGAGAGGAGCAGCTGCTGGAGGGGCTCGTCTCGGTGGGACGCCGCCTGGAGCGGCCGGCACTCGCCATACCCACTGACGACGAGGCCGCGGTATTGCTCGCGGAGCGCGCCGCCGAGTTGGCGGAGTGGTTCATCATGTCCACTGTGGCACCCGAGCTGCCGCGGACCCTTGCCAGCAAATGCGGCCTGTCACAGCTCTGCCGGCAGCATGGAGTCCCCACACCCAGAACCATCTTCCCCTCCTCCCGAGAAGAGCTGCTCGAGGACAACATCTGGGACATGCTGCCGGTGGTTGTGAAGAACGTCGAGCCATGGGGAAGGCTGCGCGCCCCGGCTGTGTCAGGCACCACAGTGGTGCACACGGCCGAGGAGCTTCTTGCCCTCGCCGGCAGCTGGGATCCCTGGCCGGACGTCATGCTCCAGCAGTACCTTCCGCGAGAGGAGTCCGAGGACTGGATATTCCAGGCTTACTGTGATGAAGATTCCAGCTGTCTGGTCAGCTTCACAGGAATCAAGGTGCGTTCCTGGCCTCCGCACGCGGGCGTGACGACCTACGCGTGCGCCAGACCTAATCCCGGCCTGACTGAGATGGCGGAAGAATTCTGCAGGAACATCGCATACCGCGGCATAGCCGACATGGACTGGCGGCTCGACCGCCGCGACGGGACCATGAACCTGGTCGACTTCAATCCGCGGGTGGGTGCTCAGTTCCGGCTCTTCGAGAACGAGGCGTCCATCGATGTGGTGCGGGCCCAGCACCTCGACCTGACCGGTCGCCGGGTGCCCGAGGGACGGCAGGTTCAAGGTCGCCGCTTCGTCGTCGAGCACCTCGACGCAGCGGCGCGCCTTGCCTACGCCTCCTTCGCGGCGCCGCCTCAGGACGGCCAGAAGGGCAAGACCGAGTTCGCCTGGTTGGCACTCGACGACCCGGCCCCCTTCATGGCGATGGCAGCGCGTTTTGCACGCCCCGCCATCGCGCGCCTGGCCAAGGACCGGGCAGCCCGCTCCCGCAGGAATTTCCGCCGCTCCTAGCCTGGCTTATGTCCTCCCCCCGCCCGCGGGGGGAGGTCCGGTGGGGGCGCCAACGGCCTGGCTCGCCGCCGCCATGCGAGAAGGGCTTTCTGGTGCTGAGTTCGCCCCCCCACCGCCGCTCCCCCGCGGGCGGGGGGAGGACTGGTCCGGCGTCCTAGCTGGTCCTGATCCGGGCAGTTGCGCCCGCGCTTGCATGAGGGCCTGCAAAAGCGGTGCCGCAGACGAAGCGGAGCAAGGGGCCGAAGGTGCCTGCGGCGGGCAAACCCGTGAAGAAGAGCCCGGGCACCGAGGATTCGAAGGAGGCAGTCAGCCGCGGCCATCCCCTGGAATGCTGGAGCCGGGGGTACAGGTCGGCCGCCAGGAAGTCGAAGGACCGCAGGTCCACGCGGTAGCCGGTCGCCGCGATGACGTGATCGACAGTCAGCCGATCCGTATGCCCATTGAGATCCTCGAGCTCCAAAGTGACCCGCTCCCCCGTCAGCGCCGCCGCCCGAACCACCCGACCGGTCAGCACCTGGAAGCGATCCACCACCCGCTCTCTCAGCCACCAGGCGCCGGAAGGACCGAGCACCGAACGCACCAGGTGCTGCCGCCCGCGGGAAGGCAGGTACCTGATCAGCTGGGGTGCGCGGCTGACCGCGAAGTGAGACCAACCCGGGCCGAGAGGCGAGCCGGGCTTGAGGACCGAACCGAGCCTGCCGGCGGATTCCTCCCGAGGTGGACGGCCGAACAGCAATGTGGCGCCGCGCACGAGGACATGCACCACGGCACCGGATTCATGTAGAAGCGCGGCGCTCTCCAGCGCCGACTGGCCAGCCCCGATCACCGCCACCTCTTTGCCCGCGAAACAGGAGAAGTCCCGGTGCTGCGAGGAATGGGAGAGCGGACCAGAGGCCGAGGGTCCCGCCGGGACCACCGCCCTCAGTTCGGCGGGTACGTGGGCCAGGCTCGCCAGACCGCAGGCGACGACGACAGCGGTGGCCTGAAGCTTTTCCCCCGACTCCAGCGTCAGCGCGAAACCGTTCCCGACCGGCGCGACTGTAGCGACGCGTTCCCGTTCCACCGCCGGCACCAGACGCTCCTGAAACCAGAGCCCGTATCGCACGAACAGGTCTATGGGCACGGGCTGGAGGTCGTCCGGAACCGTGAGTCCGGCGCTCAGGCAGAAGTCGGGCAGGGCGTACCCCGGAAGGGGTGCGGAGATGCTGGAGGCGCTCACCGTCGACTTCAGGTACATGCCGGCGGGCATGTGGTGCCGCCACCCCGCCAGGGGCTCCCCGAACACGCGCGCAGGGATTCCCCGATGCCCCAGGTGGGCGGCCGTGCTCAACCCGTAGGGGCCGGCGCCGATGACCGCCACCGGGGTCCGCGTCGAGATTCTGAAGACCCGGTCGCCCTGCCTCTCCCGTACGTCCGTGCCGACTGGCGTCATGCCCTAAACCGTCCTTCTGTGTGTTCCTGATCCAGCGTCCTTCCCCTGAGCGAGCACGGCGGAAGCCCTGCCCTTTGGACTCGGCGCCGGCGGGAACCCGACCTGCCCCCCCAAACCGGTGGACGTCCTGCCTTTCAACGGCTCAACCTCCTTCGTGTCTGCCGGCCCCATGCGCCGAGCCTTTCGCCTGTCGGCGCCATTCCTGTGTGGCGCCGTGCCATTCCCTGTCAGCTGGCCAGCGTCCTCGGTGCGTTCCTCCGGCCGCTGGAGATTCACGCCTCCAGACATCACGTGCGCTCCCAGACGCTGGCCGTACTGCTTCTCAAGGTGCCTCATGATCGGCACCGTCGCTAGGCCGAGGGCTGCCCCGAGCGCCGCCGGACCCCAGACGTCCAGGGAAACCTCAAAGGCTGCAATCGCGGCCGAATACAGATCGCCGACCGGCAGCGACTGCCATCCGATGACCAGCAGTCCTCCAATCAACGCGGCGACCGCCGCAGCCACCATGAGCAGGGGCCGGCGACGGAAGCCGAGCACGACGCCGGCCAGCACACCCATGACAAGCGAGATGGCTCCGGTCAGCGGATGGAGGGCAAAGACCAGTACCAGGCTCATCGCCGGAACCAGCCAGAAGAGCTGGATCACGATCGCCGCCAGCCATATCCGCTGATGCCCGCGCAGCGAGTGGCGTCCGCGGGTCAGAGCTAACCTCACCGCCCTGCTGGTGGCAGAGAGAGCAACCGCCGGCCGCAACCGGGCGAACAGGCCAGTTCGAGCGAGCGGACCGAGCCTCAGCCGCGGGAGTCTCGCATGCCAGCGAGTCACCAGTTCGCCGGCCGGCGACGCGGATGCCGCCAGCGCGACCCGCAGTGGTGCGATCAGCGTCCAGCTGACGAGCGCCGTGCTCCCCAGCGCCAGGGCGGCGAGCAGCAGCAAGGGGCGCCACGTGTGCAGCAGCAACATGATGGTGGCTCCCCCAGCGGACAGCATGAGGCTGGCTGGGACGGCCAGCACCAGCGGACGGATCCCACTGCCGGGGTCGAGCCGGCCGACCACGGCCCAGCCGGGCACGAAAGCCACGAAAGTGAGGGCGAGCAGCTGCCGCGGCAGCCCCTCGATCTGGTAGGCAACGACGACCAGAATCGCCGCGGTCAGGGCAAGAACCGTCAGGTCCAGGGCCGTGGCGGAAAGCCCGGCTCGGCGCAATCCGCGAAGCGGGGAAGGCGGCGCTCCAGTCTCGGATCCCGCAGCCGGCCGCTCCGCCGTCACCGGTGCCCTGCCTGGGTCCAGAGCGCCGGCGAGGCTCTCGAGGTCTCGGTGACCGCTGATCCGGCGGAACTTCCTCTCCGCCTGGAGCAGGCTGTCCGCGGCCCCGTTAGGTGTCCGGATTCCCACCGCCCGCTGCCCCGACCGGGCGTTGGTCACCGCGCCCATTGCCCGCTCAACCTCGACGGTGGTGGCGAGCGTTTCCCGCAGCCCCGGAGGAAGGCCGAGCCTGTCCACCGTGAGACTCTCGTCCGCTCCCTGGAGAAGGGTGCCCGCCCCACCCAGGTCGGCGGCGCGGAGGTCCTTGGCCAGAGCCCGAAGCAGCGCCCTCGCCCGCCGTACTTCCGGTTCCGACCAGGCCTCATCGAGCAGCCGGCTGAAGTCCACGCGCTCGGCTTCGGGCAGATGACCAAGGATCGCTCTCCGCAGATTTGCGCGACAGCGTTGGACCTGCGTATGGCGGCCGAAGGTCGCTCTCAGCGCGGCTCGCATACCCTCCCCCCCGTCGATCACGAAGAGCCGGCTCGGTCGCACCTCGAGACCCCGACCGGTGAGGTCTGAGAGCAGTGCCTTGCATAGCCCCTTGTCCGAGGTGCTGCCTTGCCAGGCGCCGAGCGCGTGCTTCCTGCCATCCCGGTCCACTCCCAGGCCGACCACCATCGAGTGCTGCGACACCTCGACCTGGGCGAAGAAGACGGCCAGGAGATCCAGGCCTTTCAGGTTTCGGCGGAGGAGCTTGTTGTGCTGCCCTCCCACCCGGGCGCGCTCGGTCCCGGCGCCGGCCCCGGCGTCAGGCTGCGCCGCACGAGCGCCCGCCACCAGCCAGCGCCAGCGCCTCATTGCAGCCGGCCCCGGTCCACCGCCGGCTTTCGGCTCCGCAGGCCCCTGGCGCATCGCGCGGTACAGCGCAGGCAGGGCCACAACTGCGGCAACGCTCCACGCCACGATCCAGACGAGCCCCACGGCAGCGAGACCGGCGCGAGGAACGAACACGGCCACCCCGGCCAGGACCAGGACGAAGGACAGCGCCTGGACGGCCAGGATGCGCCCCGCTCGTCCGCGGACCCTCTCTACACCGAGGTAGACGAGGACCAGCCCCTGCGGGATCCCTCCCACAAGCATCAGCCTCAAAACGACGGTGCCCCGTTCGACGTAGGAGGCGCCGAAAGGCTGGAGCAGCAGCGGAGCCAGTGTGGTCAGAAGGAGCAGGCCCGGCAGCAGAAAGACGCCGCTGCGGACCAGCGCCCGCTTGGTGAGCCGGCTCAGCGACCGCTCGTCATGGGCGCCCTCCACGACCAGCGATGTGCTGAGAGCGAGGGCGACGGAGCTCATCGCGGCGGAGATCGTGAAGGCCACGTAGAAGTAGGCGCTGGCGGCGTTGCCCAGCATGGCCAGGACGAGCACCGGCAGCAGCATCGTGCAGCCCTGGGTCAGGAGGGCGGCAAGGTAGTCGAAGCTCAGGAAGCGGGCCAGCCGTCGGTTGTCGCTCAGTGGGAGCAGCCCGGCCAGACGGTCCGCCGTGCTCTCAGTCCGCTTCAGCAGACGCCCGAAAAGGAGCCAATTGACCGGAGGCAGCACGATCACCATGGCGAGCAGCCACGCCAGCAGGACGCCGTGTGCCACGCCAAGACCGGCGAAGAGAGCCAGGAGGGCGATCTTCAACACGCCGAAGACGCCGTTCTCGATGGGAACGACGACCGCCCGGCGGAGCCCTGCCAGGACGGCGTCCTGCAGCGCGAAGATGTTCCAGAGAACGACCGCTGCGACCATACAGACCCTGAGGCCTCCATCCCCCTGCAGGAACGCGAAGCCCGACCAGGTGAGCGGCGCCAGCAGCACGAAAGCAGTGGCCAGGACCAACGCCACCAACCCGGTCGAGACGTAGGCGGCGAGCACCGCGCGCCTGCGGCGCGTGGCAACCTGGGGAAGCAGCCGCGGGATGCCCTGGCTGAGGCTCAGCTCGGAGAGACTGGAGATCAACATCATCGAGGCGATCAGTCCGGCGTCCTGGCCCAGCTGGTTGGGCCGGTAGAGGCGCGCCGCACCCACCCAGAAAACGACCCCGAGCAGTGAGGTCACCGCGGTGTTGCTCATCAACGCCAGCGCGTTCCAGGTCGGCCGTTCCCGACCACGGCCTGGCTCCGCGGTCGGGACGCCGTCTCCCGTAACGGCGCTCTCCCGGGTCTCTCCGCGAGCGGTCCTGATGGAGCGGAGACCGATCAAAGTCAGAGCCTGCTCCGCACGTAGCCGATGGGCCCGTAGGCCATCCCGGCCAGCTCGAACAGAGTCAGCCGGCGCGGATAGCCCAGCGGTTTCCTGGCGTTCTTCGGCGAACGCGGGCCGAGAGCATAGGCCAGGCCGGCTGGAAGGCGCCGCAGCAGCTCTCGGCGGGTCCGGCCGCTGTGCACCAGGTGCTTGGTGAGCATCGCGCCCAGCCCCGCCCCGTAGAGCCGCGTCTGGCGTTCCAGGCGCTGCATGTCGCGGGGGTGCGCATGCCAGAGCATCGCCGCCGGCTGGTAGGCGAGCCGGTGGCCGTTCAGGACCAGCCTGGTGTAGACGTCCAGGTCCTCGCCGCCGCAGGCGGGGGTGCCGATGCCGAGCTGGTCGTCGAAGCCGCCCAGCTCCAGGAGCACCTCGCGCCTGAACGCCGCACTGGCACCCGAGCCGAATATCCCGACCGTGTAGGGGTAGAGGGGATGGTCGAACCGGTTCCGGTCGCTGTCCCAGACCTTCGGCTCCAGACGCTTGGACCAGCCCACGAACTCCTCGAAAAGCAGCTGCGCGGGAGTCTCGAGCTCGAGCGGCAGGATCAACCCGGTCACGCAGCCGACGCGATCGGACATGCCGAAGCCAGCAACCAGCCATGAGAGCCAGCTCCCGTCAAGCAGCACGTCATCGTCGGTGAAGGCGACTATCTCGGCGGAGGTCGAGTGAAGGCCGGCGTTGCGGGCCCGACCCAGGCCGGGCCTCTCCTCTGCAATGTAGCGCAGCCGAGGCTCGCCGGCGAAACGCTCCGAGAGCAGGTTGCGGACCGCGGGGGAGGTCGGCCTGTTGTCGACCACGACCAGCTCGAAGTTCGGGTAATCCTGAGCCGTGGCTGCCACCAGGGTCCGGTACAACCTCTCACCGCCGCAGGTGTTGACGATGAGAGCGGCCGCCGGCGCGGCCCCGTCTGGCAGGCTGGCACGCCAGGAGCACGCGGCCTGGGTGCTCCCCAACCCCTGTGGGGGAATCCCGACCACGCCCGTCCGGCCGTCGCCGCGAAGGTGACTGACGATCGGGCCCGAGAGCCGAGCCCATACCATCGCCGCCAGCGCGGATGGCTCCAGCCCGCTCTCCGGCAGCGACAGCTCGATGATTCCGAGCGGGTGGCCGTGGAGCCTCACCAGCAGCCGCGCCGGCTGAGCGGTCGCGGCTGGCGGCCGCAGCGGAGAGAGGGGCTGCGAAAGTTCCAGCTCCGCCAGCATCATCGCCACCGGCCGGCTGCTCCTCGACGGCGCCTTGGTCTCCGCCCGGGTGGCGCTCTCCGTGCTCAGGGCGGTCATGCCGGTCTCCCTTGTGGCTGGCGCCTCGAGGTCAACCTGCTCAGGCGGCGGAGACCGCGCCAGGCGCGGGTTTGAAGAGCCTCGCCGGGACCGGCGATGGGGGCCTCCTCTCCCCTCAACCAGGCCGCTACCCGCTCCGCAGGCGTGTCTGCGCGGACTGTGAGCCGCGCGATGCGCCAGCGGTCGTCGAGGGCGTGGCTCAGCGCGTTTCTCACACCGCAGGCCGAGTCGAAGCCGGCGGCCTGGACCTCGCCCTGGACGAAGGGGTCGGTGTAGCCGTGGGGGTAGGCGAAGCTGCGGACCGCGTGGCCCAGGCTCTCCTCCAATAGAGCTTTGCTGCTACGCACTTCCTCCCTGGCCTGGGCACGGGGCATCACGTCCAGGTGCGCGTGGGTGTGAGCGTGGGCTCCGACCTCCAGGCCGGCCGCCTCCAGGTCGGCGACCCGACCCCAGGGGAGCATGTCTCCCGGGGCGATGACCCCCGGCTGAAGTCCGCCGCCGGAGAGGTAGCCGGTGGTGAGGTACACCGTGCCGACCAGGCGCCTGCTCCAGAGCCGCGGCGCGGCGATCTCGAGCGTGTCCGCGAAGCCGTCGTCGAATGTGATGACGACCGGGTGCGGAGGCAGATGCTCGTGGTTGGCCAGCCTGTCCACCAGCTGCGACACGGTGATCGCCTGGTGACCGCCCTCGAGGATCAGCTCGAGGTGCCGTTCGAAAGCGGCAGTCGTGACGTAGAAGGGGCCCAGGGCGGCCGGCGGCTGCTCCGAGACGCTGTGGTAGAGAAGGATTGGGATCCGGCGGATGGTCATGACGGCCTCCTCGATCTGCCGGCCGCTGAGATGGGCCGGGCGGAGACGGCGGCCTGCCACCGACCCGAGCTCGCGAGTGAGTGGCGCAGCCGGCCGTGACAGTAGCCGCCGGCGGTAAGCAGCAGGGCCGAGATCACTGCGGCGCTCCGCTTCAAGCCTCCCGGCCCCTCGCCCCTGGCAGATTCGGCGAGGCCGCGCACTACCGCCCGGGGGAGCGTGCGCAACACATAGGTCCGCTCGGTCGACAGACCGTCCTGACTGCCCAGGCTGCGCGCGACCTGGGCCTTTGAGAGCCCCTCTGAATAGCAGCGGCGCGCCAGGTAGCGCAGCCGCCCCCGCTCGGCCGGGACCCGGTGGGCGACCCTCGCCCGCGGCTGGTGAATCAAGACCTGGTCGGGCCACCTCTGTCTGAGGCGGATACAGAACTCGGTCTCCTCGCAACCCAGAGGGACGGCGCCAACCCGGCCGAAGCCGGTTCGGAATCCTCCGATGCCAAGCGCCGGCTCTCGGCGAAAGGACATGTTGCAGCCGATCAGGTTGCGGACCGAAGCCACCCTGGTCGGAAGCCCGGCATAGCTGCAGCCGACCACCCAGTCGAGCTCTTCCGGCAGCCATTCCGGACGGCGAGCCTGCCATTGCGGCTCGATCGAGCCGCCGACGCCGACGACCCGGCCGTCGGAGTAGGTCGAGAGCAGCCTTTCCAACCAGTCCGGCCAGGCTTCCGCGTCATCGTCCAGGAAGGCGACGACCGTCCCTCGAGCCACCGCGAGGCCCGCGTTCCGGGCGCCTGCCAGGCCCGGCGGGTGACGGCTCTCCACGGCGAGCACGTCGCCCATCTCGTCGCGCATCTCGTCGCGGACGCGGCTGAGCAGTTTCGGATTGTGATCCACCACCACGATCACTTCCCGAGGCGCAAGCGTCTGTCGCCTGAGCGACGCGAGTGCGTCGACGAGACATTCCCAGCGACGCTCCGTGTAAGTGGTCACTATCACCGAGACGTCGGCGGTCGTCACCGTCAAGCCGATTCCTCGACCGCCGGCTGCGCCACCTGGCGTAGTGCCGCGGCTCTGTGGTCAAGCCACTCGCGCCAGATGGTCCCCAGCACACGCCAGCCATCTCGAAAAGTGCGGAGATGACTTACCCCGCGATAACGCTCGGCTTCATAGCTGGGCACCTCGACCACTCGGAGGCGTGCACGCAGAGCCCTGACATTCATCTGCGCCTCCACGTCGAAGCCGTCGGCATCCAGCTGCAGGAGGGGCACCACCGAGGCCCAGAACGCGTTGTAGCCGTAGCAGAGATCGGTGCAACGGTTGCGAAAGAGCACACGGAACATCAGCGTGAAGCCGAGATTCCCCAGCCTGCGGACGAGGCCCAGATCGGCACTGCCCCCGCCCTGTACGAAGCGAGTCCCCTTCGCAAAATCGGCCCCCGAGACCAGAGCTCCTACGAACAGCGGGATCTCGGTCGGATCGGTGGAGCCGTCCGCGTCGAGCATGACGATGACGTCCCCGGAGGCCGCGCTGAAGCCCTGCCGCAGTGCTTCGCCCTTCCCCCTCCCCTTCTGCGAGACGATCTTGATGCTGGGAAGATTTTCGAGAGCGACCGCGATCGTGTCGTCGGTCGAGTGCCCGTCGACCAGGATCACCTCGTCGACCCAGTCCGGTATGCGCGGCAACACCAGTTTCAGATTCTCTGCCTCGTTCAGGGTTGGAATCACCACGCTGATTCGATGCGGACCGAACCAGCCCCGCCAACCGGCGACGTCGACAGACACCGTTGCATCAGTGACGGTTTGAAGCATGTGCCCCTTTCTCTAGATTTGTTGGGTTGCGATCAGTGCGGCAGAAGCGCGCTTGGGGCGAAAGAAAATGCGGCGAACCTATGAGCGCCGGCAGCGATCGACAAAGGAAAGGAGCGTGTCAACTTACCTCCACACAGCCATACGAAACAGACGAATTCCTACCCGCAACAGACCCCAAAAAAAGACGTGGACCGAGTCCGCGCCTAAGCGGCGACTCTCTTTAGAGTCTCAATCCGATATTAACCTCGCTCGCGAAAACTCTTGCTGCTGAGAACGTCCTGGAGGGCCGCGCAGCGTTCCCGATGCTCAGATGGGCATCTGTCCCGCAGAGGCGGCCGAGCCCCCTATCAACTCGGCTCTGTCTGTTCGGTTGCGCCGGCGGCGCTCATACCCACTACAGCCCGGAAAGACCGCTATTTCGCGACCCAGTAACTAACTACGATTGTCCAGGGCTTTCCGGTACAGGACAAATGTCTCAGCATCGAAGGCCACCAGCCGGACCAGCTCGACCTCCGTGTTGGCGGAGCGGACAGTGTTGACCGCGATCTCCGCCGCGAGCTGCCCTGGAAAACCGTAGGCGCCGGTCGAGATGGCCGGGAACGCGACGGAGCGGATGCCCAGCTCGTCTGCGACCTCGAGCGATCGCCGGTAGCAGGACGCGAGCAGCTCCGGCTCACCCCTCTTTCCGCCGCTCCAGACCGGTCCCACGGTGTGGATCACCCACCGAGCCGGCAGCCGGAAGCCCGCGGTGGCCCGCGCCTCCCCGGTGGGGCAGCCGCCCAGCTGCCGGCAGGCCTCCAGCAGCTCGCGTCCGGCGGCCCGATGGATGGCGCCATCGACCCCGCCGCCTCCCAGCAGGGAGGAGTTGGCGGCGTTCACGATCGCATCGACGCGCTGCCTTGTGATGTCGCCCTGGGTGGCTTCCAGCCGCACCTCAGCCACCCCGGCTCTGGCTCCCCGGGGGGCGGTAGGGCAGCGCGAAGAACAGGGCCATCGCGACGCAGATCAGAAGGGCCGCCATGACCGAAAAGAAGGCGACGCCCGTCGCGACCAGGTAGAGCAGTGGGCCGAGCATGTAGCGCCGGGTGACGGCTTGACCGCCACCGTCATGACCGGTGCTCAGGAGCCGGTTCCGGTGGGCGGCGTACCACCAGACCAGGTTGAAGGCGATGGCGATCAAGGTGAGCAGGCCGCAGTAGACCGCGGCAGCCACGTGCGCGTCCTTCTGGTCGGCGTACCTGGCGAGGAGTGAGGTCGGAAAGGGCACCAGCGTGATCGTCATCAGGAGGAGCCCGTTCAGATAGAGGAAGGCGTGGTCCACCTCGCGGATGTAGTCGAGAAGCACGTGGTGGTTCACCCACATGATGAGCACGGTGCCGAAGCTGAGTAGGTAGGCGAAGTATGAAGGCCACTCCCCACGGAGGACCTCGAAGAGACCTCCGGGAGGCAGGCCGGAGGTGGACGGCACCTTGAACTCGAGCACCAGCAGCGTCACCGCGATGGCGAACACGCCGTCGCTGAACGCCTCCAGCCTCCGCTTCTCCCGCCGCCCCCGCGTCCGGTCCACCTCGGCCGACTCGTCACTCCGCTCAACCGTCATAACCACCCTATGATCCGGGCTTAGGTGGAGGGAAAACGGCGGCGGCGGCGGATGCCGACGACGGCTCCCGTCCCCACGGCCACCAGGCCCCACAGGCCGAACACCGGAAGGTAGCCGTAGTCGAGCAGCCACTGCAGGTAGCCGGGTGCCGGCGGCGGGGTCCTGTCACGCCCGGCCGCGATCGCGGCGCGGCTCCGCACCACGTATTCACCGGCGTAGGGATTGCGGGCGTCGGCCCTGGCCACCTCCTGGAAAAGGGGCAGCGCGGCGCGGTAGTGCTCGGCGCTGAAGTCGCTCACGGCCTGGGAGTACTGACGGCCGAGCGGCCCCTGGGCCGCCTTTACGTGCGCCTGGCGGATGAATTCGTTGGCCACCTCGATGGGCAGAACGAAGTTGTAGGTGCGGGAGCTTCCCCGCGCTTCCACAGTGTCCTGGAAGGTGGCGAGGCCGACCACCCGACCGTAGCTGTCCAGCGCCGGGCCGCCGCTGTTTCCGTGCTCCATCTTTGCATCCGTGCCGGTGGCCCGCCAGCCCGAGGACATCGCCAGCTCTCCCTGAACGGAGCCCTGCGTCAGCGTAGCCACCACCTGGCGGCCGGGATCGGCGTCCTCCTGTCCGGTGCAGCCACACGGGTATCCGACGACGTCCAGGTGTGCCCCTTGCTTCGGCACCTCCGTGCTGAGCGGAAGCGTCACGAAGGGACCTCCATCGGTCTTGAGGAGGGCCACGTCCTTCCCAGGGATAGGCTGACCGCTGACAACCACCTTGGCCGGCATTCCCTGAGCCTCCACCTCTTTGGCCGAGTGGCTGCCCACGGCGACCCGGTAGCTGGGCGTGATGGACGCCACCTGCAGACCCGAGGCGTAGACCTCGGCCAGCCAGCTGGCCAGCTTCTGGGCTTGAGCGTCCGACACGTCCGTCTCGAAGCCCTTTGACACCTCGTCACGGACGGACTGCACGAAGGCCTGCTCGGCCGTGCCCTTGGTCACTCCGCTGACGAGAAGCCGCCTCACCTCGTCCGGCGAGGCTGTGAGAACGTGGGCGTTCGTGAGCAGGTAGCCGTCCTGACTCACGAAGAAGCCGCTTCCCATCACGTAGACCGTGTCGGTGTGCTGATAGCGCTGGCCCGTGAGGCTGAACCAGCCCCCCGGGTCGTCGGTGATCAATTGAACGGAGGCCCGCCTCAGCGCCTCCTGGGTGGGCGCCAGTGCTCCAGACCGGATCATGGCCAGGAGCCGGTTCTGGAGCTGGGTCTGCTTGCTCTGATCGATGTCTGGCTGCGGTACCGACCATGTCACCCCCAAGGCGGTCTCGACGATGGCGACTGCCGGCTTCGCGGCCTCGAAGACCTGGGTCGGCGAGCGCTCGACCGGGGTCGGCTGGCCCTGACCCGGCGCACAGGCGCCCAGGCCGAGGACGACGAGCAGAACGGCACAGGCCGAGGTCCAGTGGCTCCCCATTCTCGCGTCAGAATTGTCGCTCAGCTAAGCGCTAGGCGCGCGCCAACCGAGGCAGCCCGGCGAATTCGGCAGCCGCGGCAACGGCAGCCGGCGGCGGTCAGGATAACGCGCCCAGGGCGCCGGAAGCAACGACGCAAGCGAGCCCGGAGGGACTCCGCTACGTGTCCGACCAGTCTCCGGGCATCCGCCGCAAGAAGGTGGACTCCGAAACGCAGGCCAAGAAGAACGTCGTGGCGGCGATCGAGAACGTTGCCCGGCGGCTCGGGAACACCCGGTCCGTGTGCCGCAAGTGCTACGTCCACCCCGCCGTCGTCGACTCCTACCTCGACTGCTCCATGCTTGAGGGGCTTCAGGCCCGCGCCCAAGAGGAGATGCGCTCCTCGCTACACCGCCTGCGACCCGAAGAGGCGGCGGTGCTTGCGCTGCTGCAGCAGCGCCTGAAGGCGGAGGCGCGGGGCCGCCGCAGGGCGGCGTAGCGCGCTCCTCGAGAGGGCCCCCGCCGCAAGCGCGAGGGAGCGATTGGATAACCTCGTCACATGGCTCGTGACAGGGTGTTCGACTCACCTGCTGGGCTGGTTTTCGGATCCTGGGAGGACATCGCGCCTCGTTATGAGGAGCTCGCCACCCGGCCGATCCTGGACCTCGGGGCTTGGCTCAAGGACTGGTCCGAGCTGGAGCGCTTCGTCGGCGAGGCCGCGACCCTGGCCAGCATCGCCTACACGGCCGACACTGCCGACCCCGAAAAGGAACGCGTCTACCTGCTGTGGACCGGCGAGATCCAGCCGAGGCTTCGGGAGCAGGGCGACCGGCTCGCCCGGCGGCTGTTGGAGGCGGACGAGATCCCGACCGGACTCGAGACGCCGGTCCGCCGCTTCAGGAACCAGGTCGAGCTGTTTCGAGCAGAGAACCTTCCCCTCCAGGGGGAGCTCTCCCGGCTGAGCGCCGCCTACCAGAAGGTCACCGGCGGCATGACCGTCGAGTGGGACGGCGGGCGCCTGACCCTCCCGCAGGTGGCGGCGAAGATCGGTGAGGCTGACCGCCCGCTGAGGGAGCGCGCCTTTCGCCTGAGCCTGCAGCCCTACGTCGACCAGCGCGGCGAGTTGGCGCGCCTCTTTGACGAGATGAGGGCGTTGCGCGCACAGACCGCTCTCAACGCCGGCTACGCCGACTACCGCGCCTACGCCCACCAGGAGAAGAACCGCTTCGACTACACGCCCGACGACAGCCTGCGCTGGGACGAGGCCGTCGAGGAGGCTATCGTCCCGGCGGCCCGGCGGGTGCTGGAGCGGCGGCGGATGCGGATGGGCCTGGAGACCCTGCGACCGTGGGACCTGATCGCCGATCCGCTGGGCCGGCCGCAGCTGAGGCCGTTCGATCAGGCTGACGAGCTCAGTATGGCCGCAAGCCGGATCTTCGAGGCCGTGGACCCCGCCCTGGGCGGATATTTCCGGATCATGGTCGCTGAGCGGCTTCTCGACCTGGAGAGCCGGCCTGCGAAGGCTCCGGGCGGCTACTGCGCTGTGCTGCCCCATCGCCGGCGGTCGTTCATCTTCATGAACGCGGCCGGAGTGGATGCGGACGTCCGGACCCTGGTGCACGAAGCCGGGCACGCTTTCCACAACTTCGAGAAGCTGGCCGCCCAGCCGCTGGTCTGGCAGCAGACTGTCGGCTCTGAGCTCGCCGAGTTCGCCTCCATGTCCATGGAGCTGCTGGCGATGCCCTTCCTACCCGCCGCCGAGGGCGGCCTTTACTCGGAGGCCGACGCCCGCCGGGCCCGCGCGAGCTATCTGGAGAGTGTCGTCCTGCTCTTCGGCCATATCGCCAGCGTGGACGCCTTCCAGCACTGGATCTACACATCCAGGGAGGGAGCCGACGCCGACGCCAGAGACGAGAAGTGGCTCGAGCTCAGGGCTCGCTTCGAACCGGCCGTGGACTGGTCGGGTCTGGAGAGCTACCGAAAGGCCCGGTGGTACGCCCAGCAGCACATCTTCCAGTTTCCCTTCTACTACATCGAGTACGGGCTGGCCCGCCTGGCGGCCCTCCAGGTCTGGCACAGCAGCCTGGAGGACCGCGAGGGAGCGGTAGCCAGATATCGCGCCGCGCTGGCGATGGGGGGCTCGCGCCCGCTTCCCGAGGTCTACGCCGCAGCTGGCGCGCGCCTGGTCTTCGACCCCGCCGGGATGCGGGAGCTGATCCAGCGGGTCGAGGCGGAGCTGGAGGCGACCGAAGACTAGCCGAGGAGTGTAATACGTCCTCCACCCGCGCCGCCGACCGCGCTGCTGGTGGACGACTCCACCGAGGAGCGGCAGACTAGCCGGCGGAGCTTTCGGCGCGGCGGCGCTCTCTGAACTGCCGGGCCTTGGCCCGGTTGCCGCAGACACGCATCGAGCACCAATGCCCCGAGCGGTTCTTGGACCGGTCGTAGAAGGCCCACATGCAGCTGTGCTCCGAACAGGCCTTGAGTCGCGTCCATGTCCCCTCGGCCATCGCCTCGGCGACCGTTGCCAGCAGGAGTCCCAGGGCCCCCACCACGCCCCCCGTACCCGGCTCCAGTCGAACGCCGCCGGCATGGAAGCGGGGAGCCAGGGCCGCCCGGTCGGCCAGACGATCGAGTTCCGCCAGGTCCGCCGGGGCCGCCTCGCCGCCGTTGTTGGCGAGCAGCAGGCGGCGGATCGTCTCACGCGTCTCCACGGCCAACCTGTGCTCCTCGGTGGTGATCGAACCTTCGGAGATCAGGCCGCGGCCGCCCAGCCAGGCGCCTAACTGAGCAGGCGTCGCGATCCCCTCCTTGTTCTCCTCGAGGTCGAGCGTGTTCACGAA
The DNA here is from genome assembly GCA_955652675.1 of Candidatus Dormiibacterota bacterium. Lineage (GTDB taxonomy): Bacteria > Chloroflexota > Dormibacteria > Dormibacterales > Dormibacteraceae > Nephthysia. Next base: position 2,017 of record CATPBP010000155.1, on the reverse strand, counting down.
GTCGCGAACCACGTCGAGCTCTCTAAGCGCGGTGTCCTGCATCTCGATTCTAAAGTTACCACCAAAACGAATAGTCGGTTATAATAACCACTCAGAGAGTCGTGGTGGTTACCCCAAAGGAGGAAGACAGATGAAGGACATCACTTCGCCCGAGTTCATTTGGGCAGAGGCCAGCCTTCGCCTCCCGGAACGGATGCTCCCGGCACTGAAGCGGTGGGTTGCCCTCGGCACGGTGGCCGGCGATGAGCAGGCCCGGGTCTCCCGGGCGGCAGGCGGACGCATCTAGCGCTCTGGCTCGAGCCCGGCGAGCAGGTTCCGGGTCGAGGCCGGGAGCGCACCGCCCTTCAGGCGATACAGCTCCCGGCCTCCCTTATAGAAGACAAGGGTGGGGAACTCTTCGACCCGGTGGCGGCTGACGGCCTCCACTTCGAGGTCGGCGTTCACCGCCAGGACGGCGGCCACCTCGCCACCGATCGCCTGCAAGCTGGCCCGCAGCTCCCGGCAGGGTTCACAGCCCGGCGTCCAGAAGGCTGCCAGAACCAGCCGCTCCTCCTCCGCCAGGGACCGCTCCAGCTCGGAGCCGGAGACGTCCCTCAGTTGAGCCTCTCGATGACCATGGCCATCCCCTGGCCGCCCCCCACGCACATGGTCTCCAGGCCGTAGGTTCCGTCGACGGTGGTGAGATCGTTCAGCAGCGTGCACAGGATCCGGGCGCCCGTCATTCCGAAGGGGTGGCCCAGCGCGATCGCCCCGCCGTGTGGGTTGAGCTTGTCGCTGAAGGGATCGACGCCGATGCCGCGGGCAGAGGGGATCACCTGCGCAGCGAAGGCCTCGTTCAGCTCCACCACGTCGATGTCCTGGATCGTCATGCCGGCACGCTTGAGCGCCTGCCTGGAGGCTTCGATTGGGCCCAGTCCCATGATCTCCGGCTCCAGCGCGGTGACGCCGGTGGACACTATCCGGGCCAGTGGCGTCAATCCCAACTCGCGGGCACGAGAGTCCGACATCACGACGACGGCGGCCGCGCCGTCGTTCAGCGGGCAGGAGTTTCCGGCGGTCACCCTACCCTTCTCGCGGAAGGCGGGCTGCAGCGTAGCGAGCACTTCCAGCGTCGTTCCCGGCCGCGGTCCGTCGTCCTTGGCGAAAACCTCGCCGTTGGGAAGCGGGACGGGGATGATCTCGCGCTCGAAGAAGCCGTTCTCGCGAGCTTTCACGGCGGCGTTCTGCGACTTCACCGCGAAGCGATCCATCTCCTCGCGGCTGACGCCTTCGCGCTCGGCGACGTTCTCCGCCGTCTGGCCCATGGCGATGTAGAGGTCCGGGTACTCCTCGGCGTTCCCGGTCCCGGACTGGAGCCGCTCGTTCTGGGCGGTGGGCGGGTCGGAGGTGCCGTTCCCATACCGCGAGACGCACTCGACGCCGACCGAGAGGAAGATGTCACCCTCCCCGGCCTTGATCGCGTGGTACGCCATGCGGGTCGTCTGGAGCGAGGAGGAGCAGTACCGCGTCACCGTGCAGCCGGGGGTGTCGAGCCGGCTCAGGACGCTGATGACCCGGCCCAGGTTGAAGCCCTGCTCGCCGCCCGGCAGACCGCATCCGCAGATCAGGTCGTCGATGTCGGAGGCCTGCACCTGGGGCACCTTCTCGAGCACCTTGTTGACGACGTAGGAGGCGAGATCGTCAGATCGCACGTCCACCAGATGGCCTTTGAAGGCGCGGCCAATCGGGGAGCGCCCGGCGGCGACGATGACAGCTTCCGGCATTCTTCGCGGTCCTCCCTTCTGCGCCGCAAATGGCGCGCGGCGTCAAAGGGAGTCTACGGCCTCCCGGGGTGCTCGGCGGGACCGATGCCCCGCAGCACCTCGTCCTGCTCCTGCAGGTGCTTCTGGAGCCTGAGACACTCGTGGAGGATCGCTTCGGCGTCCTTGTAGGTCTGGACCGCCCGCTTGTCGGAGGCCGCGCCGATCACCTGTTGCCCGACCATGATCACGAACATCAGCAGCAGCTGGACTACGTT
>CATPBP010000154.1 GCA_955652675.1 Candidatus Dormiibacterota bacterium | reverse complement strand
GGGTCCGACTGCCCGACCGGCGGGAGTGCCCACCGGTCAGCCTGCAGCGGCTGTGGCGCCGACTCCCACGCCCACCCGGTGAGGCCGAAGGCGCGTGATAGGATGGAACACGAGTCGAACCAGGGAGGTTCATGGAGTTCTGATGATCGAGCAAGCCACCGTTTCTCTCACCGACGATGCCCTCTCGCAGCTCAAGTCGCTTCTTGAGAAAGAGGGAAATCCGGAGCTCGCGCTGCGCGTCTTCGTAAGCGGCGGCGGCTGCTCTGGTCTGCAGTACGGAATGGCCTTCGACGACAACGTCCGGCCCGGCGACGAGCTCGTCGAGCAGCATGGCGTCCGCGTTCTGGTCGACGACTTCAGCGCTCCCTATCTCAGGGGCTCTGAGATCGACTATGTGGACAGCCTGATGGGCGCCGGATTCACAGTGCACAACCCGAACGCTGTCAAGTCCTGTTCTTGCGGGCACTCGTTCGACGCCGGCGACGACGCCAGCACAGCCAGCTCCTGCGGCTGCGGCCACTGATCAGTCCGACGACCTAGCCGGGGGTGGCCGGCGCGGCCGCGCCTATTCTGTTGGTGGCATGGGGTGGCAGCGACTCGATGCCCGTCAGGTGCGGGAGATCATCTTCCTGATCATCGGCCTCTCGACCCCGATTGGCATCCTGGCCGTCAACGGCTCCGCATTCATCGTCGACCACCTGGAACAGTTCCGGGCGGCCATCGCAGTCTGCGCCCTGGCCAGCGGCCTGTCCCTCAACGGCCTGGGCGCCTGGGCGGCGCTGAATCGGGCTGCTCGCTTCGCACCTGACCTCTACCGGGAGTACCGCATCTGGCTGATCGTGGGTGGCGTGCTCTTCGTTCTGGCCTGGTCGGTGCTGGGCGCCTACTGGACCTACGAGAGCATGAAGGACCGGCGGCAGCTGCCCAACCTCTACGCCGTCCTGACGGCTGTCTGGCTGCTCGTCCTGCCGGTGGCGATGACCTTCGTGACGAGGCGCTTCAACCTCTTCCGCGGCCCCTCCCAGTAGACATAGACTCACTCCCCCATGACGGCAATGAGGTTTCCCTCCCCTTCGGGGGAGGGTTTGGGAGGGGGTCCTTTTCGAAGCAGCCAAGAGACAGTCAGCCGGTGTCGGAGAGTACCCGGGCGGCTTTGCTGGGCAGCCGCCCGGACCATTTGAAAGATCCCCTCCCTGACCCTCCCCCGACAATGACAAGGGGAGGGAACGAAAATGGGGGATGACAAAAAAGAGAGGCCCCGGTGGGGGCCTCTCTTGAAAAAGGTCTGGTTTTGGGTCGGACTACATCATGTCCGGCGGCATCGCCGGACCTGAGTCCTTCTTCTCGGGAACCTCGGTCACCACGGCCTCGGTGGTCAGCACCATGGCCGCGATCGAAGCCGCGTTCTGGAGGGCCGAGCGGGTGACCTTCGCAGGGTCGACGATGCCCGCCTTGACCATGTCCACCATGTCTCCGTTGAGGGCGTCCCAGCCCCAGCCCGGCTTGGCGTCACGGACCTTCTCAACGACGACGGATCCCTCGTAGCCTGCGTTGGCAGCGATCTGCCGTACGGGCTCCTCGAGCGACCGCCGGATGATCGCCACTCCAGTGGCAGGATCCGACTGGCCAACGATCAGCTTCTCGAGCACCTTCTGGGCCTGGAGCAGGACGGTGCCGCCACCGGCGACGATGCCCTCTTCCACGGCCGCCTTGGTCGCGCTCAGCGCGTCCTCGATGCGGTGCTTCTTCTCTTTCTGCTCGACCTCGGTCGCGGCGCCGACCTTGATCACCGCCACGCCGCCGGCCAGCTTGGCCAGCCGCTCCTGCAGCTTCTCGCGGTCGAAGTCCGAGGTGGTCTCCTCGATCTGCGCCTTGATGGCCTTGATCCGGCCCTGGATGTCCCCCGCCTTGCCGGCTCCCTCGACGATCGTGGTGTCGTCCTTGGTGACGGTGACCCGGCGCGCCCGGCCCAGCTGCTCGAGGCGGGTCTGGTCCAGCTTCAGGCCAAGATCCTCGGAGATGACCTGGCCTCCCGTCAGGATGGCCATGTCCTCGAGCATCGCCTTGCGCCGGTCGCCAAAGCCAGGAGCCTTGACGGCCACCGCCGTGAAGGTGCCGCGCAGCTTGTTCACGATGAGCGTGGCAAGCGCCTCACCCTCGACGTCCTCGGCCACGATGAGAAGCGGGCGGCCCTGCTGGACCACCTTCTCCAGCACCGGGAGCAGATCCTGGACGGCCGAGATCTTGCGGTCGGTGATCAGGATGAACGGCTCTTCGAGCACCGCTTCCATCCGGTCCGGGTTGGTGACCATGTACGGGGAGACATAGCCGCGATCGAACTGCATCCCCTCGACCGTCTCCAGCTCGGTTCCGACGCCCTGGCCGTCCTCGACCGTGATGACGCCGTCCTTGCCGACCTTGTCCATCGCCTCGGCGATGAGCTCGCCGATCTGGTCGTCCTGGGACGAGATGGCGGCCACGTGAGCCACATCCTCGTGACCCTTGACCGGAACGGAGACCCTCTTGATCTCGTCCACCACCGCCTGGACGGCCTTCTCGATGCCCTGCTTCAGCAGCATCGGGTTGGCACCGGCCGTGACGTTGCGGAAGCCCTCGTTGATCATCGTCTGGGCCAGCAGCGTCGCCGTGGTGGTACCGTCGCCGGCCACGTCGTTGGTCTTCGTGGCGACCTCGCGCAGCAGCTGGGCGCCGGTGTTCTCACCGGGGTCCCTCAGCTCGATCTCGCGCACGATGGTGACCCCGTCGTTGGTGACGGTGGGGGCACCGAACTTCTTCTCAAGTACGACGTTGCGACCCTTGGGCCCCAGCGTGATGCGGACCGACTCGGCGACGATGTCGATTCCGCGCTTGAGCGATTGCCTGGCGTCTACGTCAAAAGCTACTGTCTTCGCCATTTGTGCTTGACGAACCTCCTACTTCTTTCCGTTGGCGACGACAGCGAGTACGTCCTTCTCGCTGATGATTAGGTACTCGACGTCTTCGAGCTTGAACTCGTTGCCGGCGTACTTGGCGTAAAGCACCTTGTCGCCGACGGTGAGCTCCATGGGGACCTTCTGTCCGTTGTCAAGGATCCGGCCGGTCCCGACCGCCTCCACGATCCCTTCCTGGGGCTTCTCGCGCGCCGTATCCGGCAGCACGATCCCACTCTTGGTCTTCTCTTCCCGCTCAACCGGCTTCAGTACTACCCTGTCGCCTAGCGGTCTCAACTGCATGCCTGCTCCTCCGCGATCAAAATAAAAAACGGGATTCTGGCACTCGCTCATGGCGAGTGCTTAGCACTCTCGGTTGCCGAGTGCTAATTGTACGGAGCCAGGCCGTCCGTTTTCAACTGCTGCGGTGGCGGCTCACGAGCTCCCGAGCGTTCTCCGCCTCGGAGACCGGGACGTAGATCCGGCACTCGTCGAAGCCCACCGTGGGCAGCACGTCTCTGGCCTCCAACTGTCGATTCACCGGCTTCAGCCCGTTCGCCTCAAGGACCGCCTCCAGAACGTCCGCTTCCAGGCAGGACCCGCTGTAGACCTCCTCCCAGCCTTCCGGCGAGTCCCTGCTCACCAGCCGAGAGAGGGCTCTGCGGCGAGATCGCGGCCGACCACCGAGTGGGAGGCCGCGGCGGCGATCATCGCCGCGTTGTCTGTACAGAGGTCCAGGGGCGGAATTGTCAGCCGAGCGCGGCCCTCGAGCAGTTCGGCCGCCCGCCGGCGGAGGAGGGTGTTGGCGGCCACTCCTCCGCAGACTACGACTTCGGACGCCGGCCAGGCGACCAGCGCGCGATCAAGCTTGGACAGCAGCGACTCCACCACGGAGCGCTCGAATGCCGCGCAGAGGTCGGGGAGGGTTCCCGGGTCGAGCGCCTGGAGACCACCCAGGTCGCGCACCCGGTAGAGCAGTGCGGTCTTGAGGCCACTGAAGCTGTACTCCAGCCCGGGAAGCGACGGTATGGGCAGGGGTTGGGGCCGGGCGTCGCCCGCCCGGGCCATCCGGTCGAGCACCGGACCGCCTGGGTAGCCGAGCCCGAGCGTCCTTGCCGCCTTGTCGAAAGCCTCGCCCGCCGCGTCGTCACGGGTGCGCCCGACCACCTCGAAGGCGCCGTGGCCGTGCATGCGAACCAGGTCTGAGTGAGCTCCACTCACGACCAGCGCGAGCAGCGGCGGCTCCAGATCGCGGCGGGTCAGAAGTGCGGCGTAGATGTGGCCCCAGAGATGGTTGACGCCCGCCAGGGGACGGCACCAGGCAGTGGCCAGGCCCTCGGCCAGACCGATCCCGACAAGCAGGCATCCGACCAGGCCGGGACCTCGGGTGACGCCGATCACGTCCAAGTCGCTTCCCCGCACGCCGGCCCTGCCCAGGGCCTCCTCCACGAGTCCTGGGAGCCGTTCGAGGTGCGCCCGGGCGGCCAGTTCGGGGACCACTCCCCCGAAAGGAGCGTGCGTCTTCTCCTGTGAGTAGACCAGGTTGGCCAACACCTCGCGGCCGCCCGCGACGACCGCCACCGAGCTCTCGTCACAGCTCGATTCGATGCCGAGGGCGAGGCGCGAGCCTAGCTGGGTGGCAGCGGCTCCCGTCTGAGTCCTCGCACTTCGGCTTCGATCCGCTCCAGGTTTCCCTCCATGGCCTTGCGAAAGCGGGGTGAGTAGATGGAGTCGGACCACATCACGACCGCATCCTCGCCGTTGTCTGTGTAGTAGCCCTTGCGGCGGCCGATCACCTTGAAGCCGAAGTTCTCGTACATCCGCATTGCGCCGCCGTTCGAGGCACGTACCTCGAGGGTCACCCACTTGGCGCCCAGGTCGTAGGCGGCCTGGATCAGGCCCGCAAAGATGATCCGGCCGTAACCCTGCTGCTGAAGGTCCTGCCGAACCCCGATCGTGGTCACGTGGGCCTCGTCGTACATGCGCCACATGCCGCCGTAGCCGACCACCTCGACGCCTCGTTCGATCTCTCGCCGAAGGACGATGTAATACGCGCTGTTGCGGGAGGAGAGCTCGCGGTAGTAGGCGTTACGGGGCCATGGCGTCGAGAAGATCCGGCGCTCGATATCCTGCACCGCCGGCACGTCGGCTTCCCGCATCGGCTCGAGAGCCAGCTGCCGCCGAAGCTCAACCATCACTGACCCAGCCACGACCCGAATGACTGCATGTACCGAAGCTTGACGGTACCATAGCCGAGCCTGCGGGCCCCTCCGAGGAGGACCGCCGCGGCCTCTCCGAAGCTCGCGATCTCGTCTTCGCCCAGCAGCTGAACCCCAGCCTGGCGGACCGCCGCCGCTGTTCCAGACCGCAGCCAGCCCACCGCGGGCTTGTCGGCGGGCAGCTCGCCAGGGCTCCCCTGCCTGGGCTCCACGGACCCCGCTTCCAGCCAGTACAGGCGATCGCGGCCGGCCTCCACGAGCGCCGTCGCCGGAATGGGCGAGCGCGCCGCCTGCAGCTCCAGAGAGTCCAGGCCCCAGACCGGCAGCCCCAGCCCCAGCGCCAGGCCCAGACCAAAGCTGACGCCGACCCGCAGCCCCGTGAAGGAACCAGGGCCGAGGGAGACGGCGACTCCGGACAGTCGGGACGGATCTACCAGGGCCGCGGTCCGGCTGGCCAGGAGCTGATTGCGGCCCGCTTCCGAGACGTCCTCGGCGAGCGCCCTGCCGTCATCGACCAGCGCCAGGGCGGAACGCAAAGATGAGGTGTCGATCACCAGGACCACGTCGCCGGCGCCCCCTCTAGCCGAAGCTGGCGCCGGTCAGGGTCGAGTGTTTGCAGCCTCACGCGGACGCCTGGGCAGCCCTGCAGGCGGTCGCCCCACTCGACGGCGACCACACCTTCCTCGAGCAGCTCCTCCAGCCCCAGGTCCGCCAGCTCGGCGGTGTTGGAGAGCCGGTAGAGATCGACGTGGGCCAGCTGGAGCGGTCCAGGGTACACGCGCACCAGCTGAAAGGTAGGGCTCATCACGTCAGCCTCCAGGCCCATGCCACGCGCCAGGCCCCGTACGAAAGTCGTCTTGCCGGCTCCCAGCTCGCCGACCAGGAGCAGCAGGTCGCCTCGTCCAAGATGGCCGGCCAGCCTGGCGGCCGCCGCCTCCGTCTCTTCGGGCGAGGCGGTCACCAGCTCTGCCCCCTCAGGCGAAGTGGTCATAGCCCCTCTCCGTCACGTGCACCTCCTCTCCCCTCCCATCCAGGACCCGCACGCCGGGATCCGCCGTGAGCTCTCCCACGACCGTGAGACCCTCGGGGAGCGGATCCTTGCCGCAGCAGACCAGCTCCACCTCCTCACCGCTGGCCATCGCCTGCTCAGACGTGGCGCCCCCTGCGCAGGGAACCAGCGCCAGCTGCAGCCGGGCGCCTACCCCCGCCGCCACAGAGAACTTGTCCAGCTC
>CATPBP010000153.1 GCA_955652675.1 Candidatus Dormiibacterota bacterium | reverse complement strand
TCGTCATACCCATCGCTGCCAGCGTGACCTCCATACTCACGCTGCTGCTCAACCTGCTCGTGATCTTCGTCTTCATCCTAGTCTCGGGTGTGGGTTTCCGCCTCTCCGACCTGTTATTCGTGCCGCTGCTCCTGGAACTCTATGTCCTCTCACTGGGCTCTTCCTTGCTCTTGGCGGCGCTCTTCGTGAAGTTCCGCGATTTTCGTCACATCTGGGAGCTCGGTCTGCAGATGCTCTTCTACGCGAGCCCGATCATATATCCACTGAGCTTCATCCCTGCCTCTGTACGACCCGTGCTGGCGCTGAACCCGATCGGCCAGATCGTGGAGGACGCTCGCCGAGCTCTGATCGACCCCAACACCATGAGTAGCGGCCAGATAGTGCACTGGCCGCTGCTGCTGATCCCCTACCTCATCCCGCTCGTCCTCCTGGCGGTTGGATATTGGTATTTCGAGTCGGCGGCGGCCAGGTTCGCGGAGGAACTGTGAGCGCCGACCGCCGAGCTGACGACACAGTCGTCCTCGTGGAAGGCGTGAGCAAGGTGTTCCAGGTACCGACAGAGCGCCGAACTCGGCTCAAGGACCATGTCATCAACCTCTTCCGAAGCCCTGGGCGCCGCCGGTTCGAAGCTTTGAAGGACATCGATTTCACGGTGGGACGTGGGGAGTTCTTCAGCATCATCGGACACAACGGAAGTGGCAAGAGCACACTGATGAAGATTCTCGCCGGAATCTATCAACCCACCCGGGGGAGGGTGAAGATCAGCGGCCAGCTGTCACCGTTCATCGAGCTCGGGGTTGGCTTCAACCCGGAGCTTACCGCCCGTGACAACATCTTCTTGAATGGGGCGATCCTGGGTCTCGATCGGGGCCAGGTGGCCGCCGTATTCGACGACATCCTTCGCTTCAGCGAGCTGGAGGACTTTGTCGATCAGAAGCTCAAGAACTTCTCCTCCGGCATGCTGGTTCGGCTTGCCTTCTCGATCGCGATCCGTGCTCACGCTGAGATCCTGCTGATCGACGAGGTGCTGGCCGTAGGCGACGCGAACTTTCAGCAGAAGTGCTTCGACGTGTTCCTGCGGATGAAGGCGGACGGCCGAACCATAGTCTTCGTCAGCCACGACCTGGGTGCGGTCAGACAGTTTTCGGACCGAGTGATGGTGCTGAACCACGGAGTCTCACACGGCATCTTCAATCCCAGCGAGGCGATAGCCATTCACAACAGGCTCAGCGAGGAGCATTCCAACCGCGAGCTGGAGAGAGCGGCTGATGAGGAAGCCCAGCAGCCCCAGGTTGATGAAGGCGACGAGCGGCGGCCTTCGCTGCAGGGCGTTCAGATGCTGGTCCGGGGCACCTCGACCCATGTGGTCCACCGCGGAGACGACGTGACCATCCGCGTCGCCGTTCACAATCCGGAGCGAGTCCCGGTCAACATCGGCGTCGCCGTGTCGCGCACCGACGGTCTCTACTGCTTTGGGACCAACACATTCCTGGCTGATGTACGGCCCGCCTCTCATCTCTGGATTCAGGCTGACTTGAAGCTGACGCAGTTGCCTCTCCAGCGCGGAACGTACTTTTTGACCGTTGGGGTATTTGGGGAAACGGACAGCTCGATCTACCAGATGAAGGGCCAGGCGTTCGACTTTCAGGTCAGGCAAGCGGATGATGACGGATACCAGGGATTGGTCTACCTGACCCACGACTGGGCTTTGAGGCGGGGCTCGGGAGCATCGGGCGCCGCCGCCAATGACCTCGCCGATGCCGCGGGATGACGGCCGCCGTCGTTGAGCAACCCAGGATGATCGTCAGGATCAGGGTCGTTGCCCACCGTCTGGCGGGGATTGCTGGGGGCCGCCGTGATGAGGGCCTCCTCCGGCTCTGTAGCATCGGAGGCCGCGAGCAGTGTCACGCATCCTCGTAGTCTCGACTGACCACTTCGGCAAGGCCATGGCCGGACCGGCGATCCGTTGCTGGGAGATGTGCCGGCTCCTGGCGAGCCAGGGCCACGCAGTCCGCCTCGGCGTCAGGTCCCTCGGCGAGAGCACACCGGATGGATTCGAAATCCTCCTCAACTCCGAGGCGGCTATTGGCGCCGGGGCGGAGTGGGCGGACGTGATCGTGGTACAGGGGCTGGCCCTCAGCATCTATCCCATGCTGAAATTGTCCAAGAAACGCCTGGTCGTCGACATCTACGACCCGTTCAACCTCGAGATACTCGAGCTCTTCCACGACTCCCCATGGGACACTCGAATCGCACATTACACGGGGCAGCAAGCCGCACTCGTCGACCAGCTGCGCTGGGGGGACTTTTTCCTCTGTGCAAGCGAGAAGCAGCGCGACTACTGGCTCGGAGCCCTCTCCGTCGCCGGCCGGGTCAACCCGCACACGCATGGCAATGACCGCCTGCTGAGACGGCTCATTGACGTCGCGCCCTTCGGCATCGATCCCAGTCCCCCCAAGCACAGCGGAAAGCCTGCCGCGAAGGGAGTCCTGCCCGGTATAGGCAAGGACGACCGGCTCTTGATCTGGGGGGGCGGCATTTACAACTGGTTCGACCCGCTTTCACTGCTGCGCGCGTGGCCTGCTGTTCTCGAGCGTGTGCCCAACGCCCGCTTGCTTTTCCTGGGCGTCAAGCACCCCAGCCCCGACGTACCCGCCATGGCAGTTGCAACACGGGCGATCCAGCTCAGCGAAGAGCTCGGCCTGCGCGACCGAACCGTGCACTTCAACATGGAGTGGGTTCCTTACGAGCGCCGCAAGGACTTTCTCCTGGAATCTGAGCTCGGTGTCAGCATGCATTTCGAGCACCTGGAAACCGCCTTCAGCTTCCGAACACGCATCCTGGACTACATCTGGTCCGGAGTCCCTATCGTGGCAACTGAAGGAGATGAGTTCGCGCGCTGGATTCAGAACCGCGGAGCCGGGCGCGTGGTCAGCTACGAGAACCCGGCCTCGATTTCGGACGCGATCATCGAGCTGTTGACAGATGGTGAAGCGCGCGCGGCTTGCTGCGAAGCCGTTGCCGCCGCCCGCCCGTCGTTCTACTGGGAAGAGGCATTGTCCCCGCTCACGCGCTACTGTGCAGCGCCATGGTCCGCGCCGGACCTCCTCGGCGCCGCAAGATCAGACCCGGCGGCGATCCGGTCTCAGAAGATCATGCACTCAGCTATCGCGCCGAAACCCCTCGGCCCAAGGATGCTCTTCTTCCTCCGCAGAGAGGGGCCGCTGTCCCTGATCAGGCGGATGTCCAGGGCCTTGCTGCGCAAGATGCCGCGCAATCGACCCGCGCCCAATGGTCCATGAGCGAGCTTCCGACCGTCTCCCTGATCGTTCTCAACTGGAACGGCCGCGAGCACCTGTCCACCTGCCTGGAATCGCTATCCCGCCTCGACTACCCACGTGACCGGCTGGAACTCATTGTCTGCGATAACGGCTCGACTGACGGCTCGGCAAGCTATGTGAGGTCCTCCTTTCCCTCTTTCCGGTTGCTGGAGCTGGATCGCAACTACGGTTTCGCAGTGGGAAATGATCGTGCGGCTGAAGCGGCCACTGGCGAGTGGGTGGGTTTTCTGAACAACGACATGGCCGTGCCGCCCGACTGGCTCCGGCAACTCCTGGCTCCGCTCCAGGCCCATCCGGGAGTGACGTGTCTCGCGTCGCGCATCTTGAACTGGGACGGATCGGCCATCGACTTCATAGGCGGCGGGATCAACTTTCAGGGCCATGGGCTACAGATCGACAACGGGGCCAAGCGCTCCGTCCACGACCGGGCGCGGCCGGTGCTCTTCGCCTGCGGCGGCGCCATGCTGGTCAAACGCTCCGTCTTTCTGGAAGTGGGAGGGTTCGACCCGCTCTACTTTTCGCTCTTCGAAGACGTGGATCTGGGCTGGCGTCTCAACCTGCTTGGCCACGACGTGTGGTACACGCCCGAGGCCACCGTACTGCATAAACACCACGCCACGCTCAATCGCTTTACCCCTCAGCAGTTGAATATGCTCACGGAGCGTAATGCGCTCTTCACCATCTTCAAGAACTACGAGCAAGCGAACCTGGATGCCGTCATGCCGGTTGCCCTCATGCTCCTCAACGAGAAGGCCCTGAGCATGGCGGGCGTCGACAAGGCCTCGTACAGGCCCGGTGCGGGCGCTGGCAATGACCACACTGAACTGGTGAAGCCACAGCCGGCTCCCCGCCTCAAGAACGGAAACGCGGCTCAGAAGGCCGTACGCATCCTGCGTCAGGAGGGATGGCGCCAACTCGCCGGTAAGTCGGCAAGGAAGGGCGAGGGTTTGCTGCTGGGGGCCCTGAGACTCCAAAGGCGAGACCAGAGCCCGCTGAGCGCATCGCTGCCGGAGCTGGCTGTGAGCCACCTGGTCGCGATCAGTGAGTTTGCCCACAACCTTTCCGAGCTCGAGTCAAGGCGTGAGTGGGTGCAGAGCCGCAGGAAGCGGTCGGATGAGGAGGTGCTGGGCATGGAGAAGGTGCTCCTCAGCGATCCCTCTTACGGCAACGCTGAATACCTCGAGTTTCAGCAATGGTTGAGCGTCATCAGCGGCATCGAAGCCCGCTTCAAGAAAGTGAAGCTGTGAGCCGCGTCCTGGTGCTCAGCCACGAAAGGCTGCGCAAACAGATGAGCGGCCCGTCGATCCGCAATTGGGAGGTGGCGGGCGTACTCGCCACCGAGAACGAGGTCGTTCTGGCCGCTCCTGGACCGCCCGAGCGCTCCAGCGGGCGGTTCACCGTGACCAGCTACGACGAGCTGACGCTGCCCGGCCTGGTCCGCCAGAGCGACGTCGTGTTGTGCACCGGCTTTCTGGTCCACGAGCACCCGGTGCTCCTGGAGGCGAAGCACCTCGCGATCGACCTCTACGGACCGTTCCAGCTCGAAAATCTACACCAGGGTGAATCGCTGGAGCCCACCCAACACTATCAACTGGCACAGGACATCCGGGGCGTGCTGACGCAATTGCTGCTCGCCGGCGACGTGTTCTTCGCCGCTTCAGACCGGCAGCGCGACTTCTGGCTGGGCTGGCTCGACGCGGTGGGCCGGATCAACCCCCTGACCCACCGGGCAGATCCGGGTTACGCCTCACTGGTCCGGCTCATGCCGCTCGGGTTGTCACCAGAGCCGCCCCGACCCGGACCTGCGCGATTCCGATCCGTCTTTCCAGGGATTGGCCCAGATGATTTCCTCATCCTCTGGGGTGGGGGCATCTGGGAGTGGTTCGATCCGATCACTTTGATCAAGGCTGTCGATGCCACGAAGGAGACTGTGCCCAACCTGAGGCTCGTGTTCGGGGCGATGGCGAGTCCCAGCGAGAAGGTGCCGGCGCACCGGATGGCGGTCGAGGCCAAGCGGCTGTCCGACTCCCTCGGGCTGACCGGTACCAGAGTGTTTTTCAATGAATCATGGGTACCGTACGACGAGCGAGGCCAGATGTACCTGGAGTCGGACCTCGGTGTGAGCGTGCACAAGCAAGACATCGAGACCCATTTCAGCTTCCGCACTCGGGTCCTCGACTACCTTTGGGCCGGCCTGCCCATCATCACCACAGAGGGCGACAGCATGGCCGACCTCGTGCACGCCGAAGACCTGGGTGCGGTGGTCGCCTACGATGACGTCGATTCGCTGGCCGGCGCTCTCACCCAGCTCGGGACCGATCGAGAACGTCGCCTTGCCTGCGGTGCCAGGTCGACCGCCGCCGGACGTCGCTTCCAGTGGCCAGTGGTGACCGAGCCACTGCTCGAGTACTGCCGGTCACCTGAGCAGGCGCCTGACCGTCATGCAGCCCGAGCTCGATTGGCCGGGGGAGCGACGCCCGCGGCCGAACCCCCGAGTCCGCCGGTTCGGCGCCGGTCTGAGGTAGCAAGGGTGGCAAGGAAGTCGATCGAGACACTGCGGCGTGACGGCGCCTCAGCGGCCTTTGCGAAAGGACGGGAATATGTGAAGCGAAGGCTACGACGATCCCTCGCCAGGAACTTTCCCTAAGCCCGGATCGGTGGATTCGGGCTAACGCCGCGGTCGCAAGGCTCGTATCGCCCGGCCGCCACGACTCCTTCGGAGGCGCTCGGCGACTCGCCAGACGAGCGTGTTCTGCATCGCGGCGACGTGTTGCAAGGATTCGGCTCTCATCGCGACCGCCGCGTCCCGCTCCTCGGTCGCCCGCGCCAGCTCGTTGCTGGTCTGGTTCCGTTCCTCGATCGCGCGGGCCAGCTCGCTGCCTTTGCCGTCTCGCTCTCCCAACGTTCGGTCCAACTCTTCCCGACGCTCCAGAACAGCTTCGCGGAGCGAGTGGTTTTCGTACTTCAGACGGGAGAGCAGGCGTTCGTAGCCGGCCGCGATTCGGGTGACGGGTTCACGTTGAAGGCGGTACCGAACCGCCCATGGCGTGAGGTACGGGGTCGGATCGTAGTCGAAGTCCCGGAAGAAGCCATGGCGCGCGAATAGCTGCGCCCAGTACTCAGGGGGGCGCACGTTGAAATGGGTGTCCTCCTTGAACTCCAGTGGGGTTGAAGAAAAGAGGATGTCCCTGCTGTGCGCGCAGAAGTTGTCGACCGCCCGCTCGGACTCCTGTGGCTGCAGGTGCTCGAGCACCTCTACGTTGACGATCAAGTCATAGTCGCGCTTCAGCTCGTCCGTCACCGAACCGACCCAGCAATAAGGCCTGATGTCCTCGCGTACCTTCTGGATGGCGTACTCGGAGATGTCCACACCGAAAGCCTCCACGCCGCGGTCGCGCAGCGCCTCGACCAAGAGGCCCATCGCGCAGCCGGCATCCAGGACGGTGCGCGGAGCGATGTCGGTGCATATCCGGTCGGCGACCATGGCGAAGAGGTTGATCCATTCCTCCTCTCGACCGTAGGCGACCGGGCCCTTTTCCGTTCGGTAATGGCCGAAATAGAATCTGTTGTAGAGTGGGCCGGGTCCGCCGTCTCGTTCGGGCATGCTCGGAGCATTGTCGCTGAGCGGCGGTACGTATGCCAACCTATCCGCAGCCTGTACTCATCCAGCCGAGTGAGGCGCAGGTGTCCGGAGGTCTTCCAGCTCTCTGACCACGCCTCCCAGCGTTTGCAACATCCTCGCGGCAAACCTCTCCGGCGAGAAGTTCTTGCTCGTTTCTCGAGCCGCCTCCCCCAGACGTCTTCTCAGTCCCGGCTGATCGGCAAGCTCGAGTGTCAGCGCCTCCAGCTCGCCTGGCTCCTGCCACAGGTATCCGTCATACCCGGAGTGCACCACCTCGACTTGCCCACCACGCCCGATCGCGACCGGTACGACCCCGTGTGCCATTGCCTCTGCCGTGGTCATCCCGAAATGCTCGAGCGCGGCCGGATCACTGTCGGCGTCGACTCCGAATCCCGCGGCGTGCCAGTATAAGGAGGCCTGACGATAAAGGGCCTGCACCTCGGAATAAGAGGCATCGGAGTGCAGCGTAACCGGTAGTCCTCGCGCCAGGTCCCGCACTCGCTCATAGTAGCCTGCGTGCATCGCATCCCTGTGCACGGACCCCACCAGATGGAGCTCCCAACCCTCCAGACCCTGTGCCAGCAGACGGCGGAAAGACTCAACCATCAAATCCTGGCGCTTGCTGTGGCCGTGGCCTATGAAGCGCCCTACCGACAGAATGATGGGGCGCTTCGCCTGCCAGTCCGGATCGGCCGCGGGCGCGTCGATCGGGGGGTAGACGACGGCCGCGTCACGCTCCCAGCGACGGCGGACCCACGAACGGACGTACTCGGATTGCACGACTATCAGCTGATAGCCGGCCAGGTCCTCTCGGGACCGAATCTGATATGGAAACTGGCAGAGGACCACCCCTCTGGGAGCAGCGCAGCGTACAGGGATGGCATAGGCCATTCCCACGAAGAGGTCGTAGCCTCTGGTCAGCCGGCTGGCCTGGAGACCCAGGGCGTAGTTCCTGAGCGGACGCAGAACGCTGACTCGGTTGAGCCAACGGTGGGCTGGCGTGACCCTCCGATTGGTTGAGCCGAGCTCTATCCCGGAGAGGTCCACATTCAATGTGCGGGCGTACCTGTCACGGTCGGGAGGGACCGGCCCGATCAACTCCACCAGGTGCTGAGGAAAGGCATCTCGGAGCGCCCTCGCACAGCGTGCCAAGTACTTCTCGCCGCCGCCGAAGGTGGCACCGAAGTACGGGGAGTACAGGCCTATACGAAGCGCGCGTCCCACTCTGCTCGAGGGTAGAGCCAGCCCTCCACTTCCTTATTGGACACCTTCCGTCGGGCCCGGATGAACAATCTCTTCATCAGCATCTCCGGGAGGTGGAGACAGAAGGACGCAGCCACCCGCCCGTGCGGGTGCCGGGCGCGGGTGTCGACGCTGGTTTTGGACCCCTGCGGAGTCGCAACCCTGGACAGCACCGAACGGAGGCTTCTCACCAGGAAGGCCGGGGAAGCGTTCTTGAAGAGCATGAAGAGTCTGTTGCGATCGGCGTGAAAGGTGAAGAAGACCGATCGCTCCCCGCTCGTCGCGGAGTGCACGTGCTCGACCACCGCGCCTGGCTCGTAGAGCACGTTCCAGCCACGCAGCCGCATTCGCCAGCTCAGATCTGTGTCTTCGTAGTAGGCGAAGAACGTTTCGTCGAGACAGCCGACGTCGTCCAGCATCTCTCGCCGGAGCAAAGCCGCCGCCCCGCAGAAACCGAATACCGGACCGGGCTCGTCGTACTGGCCCCGGTCCTGCTCCCCCGCCCCTCGGTCCCC
>CATPBP010000152.1 GCA_955652675.1 Candidatus Dormiibacterota bacterium | reverse complement strand
TGGGAGCGCTGTGCCCGGGCTCTACCTGGGCTAAGCCACTCTATTCGAAACGAGCTTCGTATCCGACGGGCCGGGCGGTCAGGCCTCCGACCGCAGCGAGGAGCAGACCCAGGCCGGCTGGCCGAGTACTCGATGCCTCAACGAATCGCGGGGCATCGCGCTGGGCTACGCGACCGAGGCCAGCCAGGTCGTCTTTGAGCACCGCGTGCGGACCTGGGAGCAGGAGGTGGGCAGGACATTGAGGATGGCAGCCCTCCGCGTCGAGCGCTGACCACAGGCGTTCACCTGACCCACAGTGCTCCGCCTCCCACGGTTTGTCCCGCTCTCCATCCAGGCCGAGCCGGAGGGCATTCCAACGGAGGAGCAGACCGAGCCGGTCCGCGGTCCGGGCGAAGGCGGGATGCCAGAGCAGGGCATGCGGTGGCGCGAAAGCGACTCTCCTGGGAGTAGCTAAGTAGACCCAGGACTCCCGAACGCATCAGCAGGGGTCACGTAGTCAAGCTGACGCCGCTGGAGACGCTTCCCGAGCCGCGGAATCTTCGCTCCGCGCGCCGTCCGTGGCGCGCCAGATCAGGTTACGACCAGGCAGGTTGTCGTCTTGTGGACGCCGTCGAGCCGCTGGATGCCTTCCACGATCAGCGTTCCGAGGGCGTTGATATCGGACGATTCACAGGTGACGACGATGTCGTACTCGCCAGTGATGGCGTCGGCTGCCTGCACCCCCTGCACATGGCGGAGCCCCTGGGCCAGCTCCAGGGCACGACCTGGCGTGGCGTTGACCAGCGCGTAGGCCCTCATCTGCAAGTCCACCTCCTAGCTTGAGCGAGCCGGCTTTCTGCGGCACAGCATGCTCCAGTTACGCAAGCCGGACCAGGGTGATGACACCCAGAAAAGTTGCGTTGGCGGAGCAGGAGGCACGACTCGCGCCAGCATGGGGCGAACGGCGTCAGCTGCTGGCTTCGAGTTTGGCCTTGACCTTCGCCAGGGCCCCATCGTAGTTCTTGACGACGGTGCCCTTGAAGATCGTCATCATGATCGGGTTGTACCAGGGGCCCTTCGGCATCGTCACCCGGCGCTCGACCCGCGTCCCGTCGCCCTCGCCGGTGAAGAGGAACTCATGGTGGAAGATCGAGTTCTTGTCCTCGGCGTCGAAGGCAAACCGCTTCGGCGGGTCGTAGTCGGTGATCGTCACCGTCGACGGATTGACCTTGCCCATGAGCAGTCCCTCCGCCTTGTACGTCATGCCGACCGCGGGCGGACCCTTCTTCTCGGTCACCACCTTCATGTCGTCCATCCCCCATTCGCTGTGGCGTGAGACGTCGGCAACGTAGTCGAACACCTTCGCCTGTGGGGCTTTGATCGTACTGGTGTAGTTGGCTGCGCATGCCATTCGTTGTAGCTCCTCGGTCGATTGCCAACACGGATCATGGGACGCCAGCCGGGGGTGCCGCATCCGTGAACCTCGCCCAGGGGAGCTGAAGTTGGTCCCTGCCCTCAGCGTGGGGAGCTCCGGCGTTGGTCGAAAGGTCGCGGTGGACGAGCCAACGACAGTGTCCTACCCATTTGGGGTGAGGGTAAGCTCAACCGAACTCTAATCCGACGGGCGGAGGTTGCCGGCCCAGCCGATGGGAAGACGATCCGCCTGTGCTTGGTGTGCTCTTAAAGCCGAGGCTACCGAGGACGGCCGAATTCGGGTGAGCGGGCTTCTGAACTCGGGTCAGCCGGCGGGAGGGCGAGCCTTCTGTCTGGTCGTCAATTGGCGGTCCCCGTTGCGGCCGGACCGATACTACTGGAGGTGACTGAGACCATCAACGAGCCCTACGACGAGTCCCAGGAGCGCTGGGGCGACCTGCGGGGGAGGCATGCAGTGGATGGTCGGCTTCATGAGATGGAGACGCGCCTCAAGCAAATGCGCGAGGAGCTGGCGGAAATCGGCCATTGGGCAGATCATCCCGCGTTCCCGGATTTGACCGGGCATTTCAAGCACATCCGCGAGCTTCTCGCCGAGACGGAGCGAGGGGTCCGCCAAGCGCGGGAGAGGCGGTTCCATGAATGAGGTACCGCGCAGTTGTGGCAGTGGCGAGTCGGGATCCGCTCGTACTCGGAGCCTTGGCTGGACACGAGGTCGCACTTGGGCGACGCGTCGTTCCACATCACATCGGCCTCGGCTCAGTCTGGAGCCTTCAGCGTCGAGCGCAGGGGTCTCCGGTGACAATGGACCTACGTCGCCGAGCGAATCCGCACTGGCCACATCCTCGCGCTAGCGGGCGACCAAGGAAGCTCGGCGTCGGCGTGGCGATGGTTTCCCGGCTATTCGCAGTGGAGGTTGAGTTGATCGGTGAGCGACCAGCTGGTGGGCTGCCAGGGCGGCTGTCACGTGCCGCGGAGCGAGCTACGCGACGTCGAGCTGGTGGTGGGGCGCCAGGGGGTTGGTGGGCTGGGGTCCACGTCTGCCGTGGCTGCGCAACGGCGCTGGTGAGCTCGCGTCATAGAGTGCCTCCCGAGCTCACGCGCCTGATGACCGACGCGCCCGGCCGCGGTCGCGAGCCCAAGTGACCGACCGTTCCGAAAAGGGGAGCTGTCTAGCGCGAGCTCAAAGGGTCGGCAAGGTGGGCCATTCCGAAATCAGAGGCTGGCCCCTTGAGACGGCCGATCTGTTTGGATCGCTCCCGGCTTGACCACAATCGCCTTAGCCCAAATGAACGGGGTCAACACCGTCAGCGCAACTCCACCAAGAGCCTGATCCCGGTCCTTTCTTGTCCATTGAGCGACAAGTCGACAAAGGACGGAATGCACACCAGGTCGAGGCCCGCGGGCGTGAGGTAACCGCGCGAGATAGCGATCGCCTTGATGGCTTGGTTGACAGCACCGGCCCCGATCGCATGAATCTCGACGCGGCTCTGACTCCGGATGACTCCGGCGATGGCCCCGGCTACCGAGACCGGCTTCGAGGTGGCAGCAGCCTTGAGCACTTCTATGGGCGCTCTATCCTCGCTCGTCATTGGTGGCAAATCCCTTCAAGCATTGTCGCTGCCCCTGAGCGCTGGGCGCGAAGCGGTCCTTGGTCGCCATGCGCTCTCCGTCGTAGTCCAGCGTGACTTCGTGAGAGGAGTCGGCCAGCGCCAGCAGGCGCTAGTCCGACGCGCCGAGGTGCTCAAGTAGATACTTCGAGAACGACCGCCGAGGGTTCAGTCGCGCGGCTTGCTGTCGTGTTGGAGATCTTCTTAGGCATCGGCGCGCTGTTCGGCGGAGGCGTGTTCATCCTGGTGCCTGACGGCCACCTGCTCGGGATGACGACCAGAACGTTGGCGGGGTCGCCGTTCCGCTCCTACCTGGTACCGGGGATCATCCTGATCGCCGTCGTCGGCGTTGCCCCACTGCTGGCTGCGGCGATCATCGTGCGCCGGCAGGCGATCGCCCCCCTTGCCGCGGTCGCCGCCGGCTTGATGCTGATCGGCTGGATATCCGTCGAGATGGTGGTGCTCGCCGGTAGCGACTGTGGTGGGCGGGCGGCGACGGGCTCTGGTGAGGTACTACGAGAGGGCCGCCTTCAGCCTGCTCACAGGCTTCAGGGTTGGCGAGTGTGAGGGTCAGCTCCCTGGAGTGGACAGCTTGAGTCGCGGGGCCTAGCCCAGAAGGATGGCCGACCGCTTGCGGCGAGCGCGCGCGGCGCGCTTTCGAGCAGCTACGGCCTTCATCTTCCGGCGCGCGCTCGGCGCCACGAAGTACTGCTTGCGCCGAGCCTCGCGCTTGGCCATGAGGCTGTCATCGCGGAAGAGGCGTAGCGCAAGTTCCATGTCTTCGGGGCCGTCCAGCACCATCCGGGTGCCGGCTTGCCTGTGCTTATCCAGCAAGGCTAGGGCTCAGTGCTTCCCCGCGCGCGTCGTACTCGGTGGCGTCGGACTGGGTCAACGCCCGGTGGTGCCGCTGGAGCCTCTGCAGGTCCCTTCGCTCGCGTGCCGTCTTCGCCCTGAACGGAAGCCAATCATAGAGATCTCGCGTTCGCATTCCCTGCGAGTATGCGCCTCCAGACCGCACAGGCCGGGGGAATGCCTGCACTGCCCCGCACGGTGGAGGCGCGTGAGCTCGGGAGGCACTCTATGGCGCAAGCCCACAGTGTCGATGCGCAGTTACGGCAGACGCGAATCCTGCCCACGAACTCCTGGCGCCCCACCACCGGCTCGACGTCGCGTAGCTCACTCCGCGGCACGTGAGCGCCACAGCCGCCTTTGACAGCCCACCAACTGGTCGCTCACCGATCAACTCAAACTCCACTGCGAGTAGCCGGGAGACGGTCGCCACGCCGACGCCGAGCTCCTTGGCCGCGGGAGAGGTGGCCAATGCGATTCGCTCGGCGACGTCGGCCCATTTGTCGCCCGAAGCTCTGCGCTCGAGCGCTGGGCGGCCGTCCGACCCGCATCCCTCCACCCCTTACTGACCCCTTTCCGGCGGCGCTTTCCGGATCGATGCACGTGGGGTACTGCAGACGACCATGAGCCGATATCAGGCTCAGAAAAGCCACCACCGCCGCTATCAGCAACGCCCCCGCGTTCAGCCGCCGACGACGGCGCCCATGTCGTCGACGAGGACGAGCGAGATCCATCGACGTCGGCCCCGTGTGGCCATCGCGGTCGATGTCCTCTTGACTGAACTGCCTCGGCCGCTAATCACAGCCTCACCGACAAGGACGCGCAATGCGGTCGGGACCAACCTGGTTCTGAAGGTACTCGTCACCTCGCTAGCAGCTTTGCGAAGATGAGTTTCGTACTCTTCCCGGATCTTCGCCTCAAGGTCGTCCAATGAAGTTGCCCCGGAAGGTGACGTGGGGCTGATCCCCCCCTCGCTCCAGGAGCATCAGCTCCTGCCCGCCGGCTTCGCTCCCAGTGCCCTTCTGTAGGTCTTCTCGATGGCGTCGACCATCTCGGCGAAGACGAACTGCCCCCGGCGCTGCCGGCCCGCCTCGCCCATGCTGCGCGTCCGTTCCGGATCGAGCAGAAGCGAACAGAGCGCACCGGCGAGCGCCGCAGGGTCGTCGGGGGCGACCAACAAGCCCTCCTTACCTTGCCGGAGGACGTCCTGGATGCCGCCGATCGCGCTTGCCACCACCGGCACGCCGGCGCACATGGCCTCCAGGAGGACGAGAGGCGTGCCCTCGCTTCGCGAGGGTATGGCTAGCGCCGAAAGCTGCGTCAAGAGTCGTGGCACATCGGCCCGAAAGCCCAGGAAGCGAACCCGAGAGATCAGGCCCAGCTGCCGGGCCTGCTCCTCCAGGGTCGGGCGCAAAGGTCCGTCGCCGATGATCACGAAGCTCGCCTGGGGCACCACGGCGAGCACGGTGGAGGCGGCCTGAAGCAGCACGTCCACTCCTTTCTCTGGCTGCAGGCGGCCCACAAATCCGACGATCGGCGTCACAGCCATATCCGCCTTCTCTCGCGGCGGTTGACGAAACCCCAGCCTGGCAGGCACCGGTGGTACGTACGACACGCGCTCCGCAGGCACCCCATCTCGACCGACCAAGTTTCGCCAGATGGGCTTAGAGACAACCACCACCTGGCTCGACCGGTGCCAGGTCCAGCGGCTCAGCCGCTTGGCGATCCGGCCTCGCCAGGGACCCTCGGTGTGCTCGGTCACGACTAACGGGATTGCAAGGCCGAGTGTGGCCAGCGCAGCGGCGACCTCGCTGGCGTGAACGTGAGCATGCACCAGGTGGCAATTCGCCACCCGCAAAAGTCGGCGCAGCCGCCAGGCGTAGGCGAGGCTCAACCGGCGCTTCACCAGCCTCCCGCCCAACACACAGACGGGGATGCCCGCCTGGTGTAGCTCTCGGGCTAGCGGCCCCCCGGCAGAGCATGCAACGAGAATCTCATAACCACGGTTGCTCAGAGCCATGGCGAGGTCGACGACGTGGCGCTCGGCTCCTCCCCAGGACATGGAGTCCGTCACCAGGAGCACTCGAGGTAGGGAGCCCTGCTTCTCTGGCACCAAGGTCCCGGTGGCCCCCTTGCCCCTCGGGAGCCCACCCAGGGAACGCCGAAGAGGCGGAGGAGGTTCTGGGTGCGACACCGCTCCAGGGATGGCGGTAGTCGGGCGCTGGCCGGGTCGGGAACCCGGCGCAGGAGCCGGTCTCCTCGGCGGCTGCGAGCGGGAACCCTGGTCGCGATCCCCAGGCTGGGCCTTGCCATCGGCTGCTCCATCGATCCTTTTGCTGTCGGAATTGGGCAGCTCGGTTCCTGGATTGTCCATCTTGGTTCCCCGACTTGATCGAATGCTCCGGCACGGATGGTGCCGGAATGAGCGCAGATCCGCAGGCTGATCGTTCACGTCGTGCCGTGATGGCTTCCTTGGCGGCGGAGAACGTTACCCCCTCCGACTCGCGCGATCGCTGGCCCAAGAGGTCCCCTGCCCGCTCCCGGCCTTGCGGCATCTCGCTCCATCGGCGCCGGTCAGGACCAAGGGCGCCGACCACTGAGCAAAGGGATCCACCAGCCTGCCCTGTCTGCCTCGTCACGCTCGGCCGGTCAGCAGCCAGGAACGACGGTTCCCTACATCGGTAGGGGCGGCACACGCGTGACGCACGGCCAGCCTCGACGGTTGTTCCGGGGGCAAAGCCTGCGCACACATGCTGCCGAGCTTCTATAGCGCGCTGCTCGGCTTCCACGAGAACAGTTGCTCGACGAGGCATCATCCACCTCAGCCAGCAGTGCTGAAGACTCCCGTGAGCTTCCGGCTATCAAACAAGCCAATGGCGGCGCCATGGTGCTCTCGTGCGAAGTCAAAGAACGCCCACGCCTCGTTCACGTCGTCCACGACTACTGTTGCCCCAGGTCCGAGTGCGGGCCACACCGATAGCAGGTCAGCGAATTGACCTATATAGCTGTGGTCGCTGTCGTGGAAGAAGAGGTCCACGGGACCGAGCTCATTTACCAAGTGTCGGAAACTTGTGCAAGCCGACCATGGGGGATAGACGTGCAGCGTCCAGCGCGCACGTTCCACATCTCTGAGTAATGAACCGACCGAGTTCGATATGTCAAAGCTGTGGAGTTCACCGAACGCGTTAGCCTGGAGAGCCGATAGACCAATGACAGTTGAATGCCCATTCGCAACTCCGGCCTCTACCACGACGCTAGGGCGGCCGCGCCTAATCAATGCATACAGCAAGAGGCCGGTCTGACGTTCGATCCGCCAGTTTAGGGGAGCACTCAAGGAGGCGCACTCGGCATAGCGTCGATCGAGCATTTTCTCCAGCTCGCAGTACTCTACGCGCCACTGATTCCAGTCTGTTTCGTCAACCGATAGCCTTAGCGACGACAGAACCGCTCTTGCATCAGTGACGATGTGGACATTGGCCAGCACTTCCGTAAGACTCGGCTGCTGGCCGTAGTGAAGCACGCCGCTGAATATCCGGGCGAGTAGATGTCCGGATCTTGCCTTCAATAACACACGGGCACCGACCGTACTCCAGCGATCCTGTAGCTGCTCTCGCCTAGGATGGAACATTTGAATGGCTCGCAGACTCGGTAGGAAACTCTTCATGAGCAAGCCACAACCTATGCGGACGAGTCATGCTTCATTGAGTATGTCAAGGCTTTGTCAACGACTACTGGCAGTAAGTGCGGGTGTGGAGTGCGTTCGGTCGAGATGATGGCCCGGCGCTCGGGTCCGTGTCGATTAGACATCCGATGGTGCTAACAAGTCAAGCGGCGGGCCGCCGAAGACCAGTAGGCAATTGAATAGCGCGGCGGGCAGGAACCCGGTCGCTCGCAACGTCCCCCAGACGGGAGGGTTGGGAGGTATGAAAACCTCGGTGCCACCCTCTACTCTCGATCGGACCTGATCCTGATAACCTTCTGGAGGACGTGATCGGTATCCCGCCACCCAATATGAACGATGGCTGGATACCCGGTAAATGGAAGCATAGCAAGCTATGCGTTCGCCAAGGCGCCAATAACGGTTAGAGCGGGGGTCAGCAACACTCGAGGGGCTCGGTCCCCGCTAGAGGGAGCGGCGCAGGGCGTACCGGAGTTGCCTGACAATCTGATCGTCTCGCCGCTGCGCTGCCGGTTCTCGGCATCATCCGCCATAGAGGCCGGCCAGACGATCGAAGGTTCGTGTCGGCTTCTCGGGCGCGTCCGAATCCCTTTGCCGGGGCGAAGCGGAACGACCGACCGTCTCCTGGCTCCGAAACGACATGCTTCGCGCTGGTTGGTCGGCAATGCCGCCTACCGGCGGGGGTGGGGCGTGAACTCTTCGCCGAATCAGCGCATCGAATGGCTCGTCGAGCAGTACTCATCGCCGTAGGCATATGCCGCCGATTTGCTCTGCAACAGCCATCCGGGCGACGGCGTGAAGTGAAGGCCACCCCGAATCTAAAGGACCCGGCTGACTCGGTCACCTCAACGCGAGGCAGGATCGGGGCTAAGTCGACCTCGGGCCAAGCCCTTGTCCCTTGGTTGCGAACTGTTCCCGCGTGGCCTGGTCGAGCAGGCCCTTTGGGCCCTTCTCTCCTCGAATTCCAGTTTTACGGTCTGATCGCCGAGATGGCTCTGCAATTTTACGAATGCACGGGCTATCCTGATCCGGTCTAGGCGCTGGCGGGCGCTGCCGACACCGGGCCGGATGGGAGCGGATTGGTATTCCAGAGTCGGACCGGACACAAGTCAGGGGAGGTGCCTATGGCCGATCCGCCGGAGGACTTTCGCCGTCGAGACCGGGATAGCTGAGGCTCACACAGCACCACCAATGAGTGCCGAATCGGCCAGGGGTGAAAGTAGGGGTATCCTGAAGCCCGCGAGCTCTCACTGCTGTCGAGTCGCGACGGACCGCCGAGATGAGAACCACGGTGGGCCAGGTCTTGGGTCTGGCCCTTGAAGTTCACGTCTCTGCCCACTTTCATGCCCGCATCGGCCGCTCAGTGCGACATGCAGTCACCCTGGTCGGCGAAGGTATCCCGGTTTGCCATGGGCGCGGGCGTGCCGGCGGGTTGATGCATTTGCGAACCGGGCGCTTCAGGTCGGTCGCCGCCTCCGCGCGACCCAACTACCCGTTCGCTTTCATCCGAATCGGGTTCGATTTCACCGTGACGGGCACCCAAGCACCGGAGTCATGACTTTCGCCTCCAACGTGCGGCGCAGTGTAGGTATGCCCCCGGCCTGCACGGTCCGCAGGCGCATACTCGCAAGGAATGCGAACGCGAGATTTCTATGGTTGGCTTCCCTTCAGGTTGAAGGCGGCATGCGAGCGAAGGGACGTGCAGAGGCTGCAGGCGCACAACCTGGAGCTGCAGCGCCAGAGGCAGGCGCATAACCGGGCGTTGACCCAGTCCGACGCCACCGGGCACGACGCTCGCGGTGAGCACTGAGCCCAAGTTTTGCTGGATAAGCACGGGCAGGCCGGCAGCCGAATGGTGCTGGATGGCCCCGAAGAGCTGGAACTCGCGCTACGCCTCTTCCGCGATGACACTCTCATGGCCAAACGCGAGGCTCGGCGCAAGCAGTACTTCGTGGCGCCGAGCGCGCGCCGGAAGATCAAGTCCATGGCTGCTTGCAGGCGCGCCTCGCGCGCTCGCCGCAAGTGGTCGGCCATCCTTCCGGGCGAGGCTCTGCGACTCAGGGTGCGGCGGTAAAGACTTGTCACCAGGGGGCCGGGAGACCGAGGGGCAACGTCAGTGGGGGAACTGGTCGATGACTTCGTCGTACTGCTGCTGGGCGTCGGAGAGGGCGAGCCGGCGAGGCGCTGATTGCCCACTTCGCGGTGCCGGCCTCCCTCACCCGCCTCAGGACCGTCGCGACACTGGCCGCGGCGCCTCTGGGCATCAACGTCTACGAAGCCGGCCCGGCCGAGGAGGCCCCCAGCCGCTAGTCATGCACGCCGAGGGTGGCCGGTGAGCCTCGTCAACCTGGACGAACTCACCGGGCCCGAGTACCACGAGCTGAGCGGTATGCAGGCAGCCTGGGTCCGGGAAGGGGAGGGTTTCCGGCCGGTGCTGCTGCGCGCCACGCTCAAGCTCACGGCCGTAGTGGACGAGCCTGACGCCGACCACCGAGGGCCAAGCTCGAGAGCCGAACTGCTGCGAAAGGAATTGGTCTACCTGGAGCCCGCTGGCGCCCACTGGACACCAACCCAGCACAGCACAATGGTGGCTTCCCGGGCGAGGGCGCGTGGCAATGCCTCGCAACGAGCAAAGTTGACACGGGACCTAATGAGATAACCCGATGGTCCGACTGTCAGAGACACCTGACGGTCCCCAGCTGGATCGCGAAGCCCATGCGACTGTGAGGCCGCCGGCGCTGCTTGACGAGCTCGCGATGACGGTCGTTCAGATGGAAGAAGCGCTCCAGCTCGGCTCGCGACGGCGGTCGAAGGAACCGCCCGTATGCGGCTACCTCCTCGTCGGTGAGGAATCCGACCGGCATGCATCGCAGCTCGGGCAGGCCCGCCGACTCGTAAACGAACTACGACGCGGCCGCCTTGGTTGAACTCAGCTCACCATCTAACGGCTCTCGCGAACTCGGCGATGCTCTCCTTCACCAGCTTCAACCGACAGCAGCCGGCCTTCGCTCGTAGCTTTAGTGCAAGCCCAGGCCTTGCTGCTGCCCAGCAGGGAATCTCCGGCGACCCGCGCGGGCGAGACTAAACTCATCCGCCCCTGCTTGCGCGGCGCACCAAACTCCGGCCGGTCTTTCGAAGGGTGCGGTCAGTCCCCGCGATAGCCCGCTCGCTGTCGATCCGGAGTCGCGTCTCCGACTCTCCGGCCGGACGCCCCGGCTTGGATGGCCGACCAGGCGGACGGCGCAGACGCTGAAAGCTTTCCAGGTCCTCCGGGTAAATGGCCCAGACCGGCCCTACCTTGGTCCCAAAGAGGTGGCCCCGGATCAGCAGCCGACGGACATGGGCATCAGAGGCTTGTAGTGCGGCTGCAACCTGTGGGACCGAGAGGAGGCGAGGTCGATCCATATCCACAATACTAGCACGGCGCCGCAACCATTTCTCAGAATACCTGCTATGCTGTAACAGTTCTAGGACTGAGGCGAGAGCCGTCCTGGCGTCGGGTTCGGGCAAGGGCCCTCAAGCTTCTGCCAGCTAGCCCCGGCTGCCCCCTTCTTGGCCCTCCACACGGCACTCATCCCCTGAGGAGGAGATGCTAATGGCAGAGGCAAGAGATATCGCCGCCCGCTCGCTACAGGCGTTCAACGCCCACGACGAGAGCGCCGCTCGGGCGCTCAATGCTTCCAACATCAGGTTCCAGGCGCCAGGCGGCGTACGGCTTGAGGGCAGGGATGCGGTGGCCAGTTACAACGAGGCATGGCTCAACGGCTTCCCGGACGCCTGGATGACTGTCGAAAACGAGCTGGTCAGTGGCCCCTGGGTCGTCCAGGAGTGCATCTTCGAGGGCACGCACACAGGTCCCTTTGAAGGGCCCGCGGGTGCCATCCCTGCAACTGGCAGGAAAGTGGCCGGCAAGTGCGTCCAGATCGGCCGGTACGAAAACGGCTTGGCGACCGACGTCAGGCTCTACTACGACCAGATGGAGCTGATCACTCAGCTGGGGCTGATGCCAGAGCCAGCGACAGCAGCAACCTCGTAACAACCCGCTGCATGGGCCTGGCTCAACAAGAGCCGGGCCCATGCTCAAGCCTGGGCAGGACCAAGCGCCCAGAGAAGGAGACGCAAGATGGACCGCCGCAGCCTTACCAGAGGGCCTCGCGCCCTACTTGTGGACGATGACGCCTCGACCAGCGCGGTGCATACGCAGCGACTCCAGAGTGAGGGATATCAGGTAACCAAGGCGACTGATCCAGCGAGCGCTCTAACCCTCGCAAGGCAGTCAACACCCGACATCATCTTCATCCACGTCGGCCGGCGAGGCTCGGGAGGTTCGGGATTCATACAAACGCTACGCGGTCATGACGAAACCCGACACATCCCGATCGCCCTGCTCCCGAAATACTACGATCGATCGCTGGAGCGCCTGGGCTTGACTGCAGCCGCTGAGAACGGCTGGTAGCTCAGTCCGCTTCAAACGACCGAAGGCGAACGTAATCTCACCCGCGATGGGCCGCTCCGGTTTCAGCGCCTCGTCTGTCAGCTGCCATGCACAGGGTTGGCCGGCTGGCGGCGGCGTAGTAGGTGGAGGGGGCGATCTCCAACACCCTGCAGATCGGCTCGACCCCGAACTGGTCCTTGTGGGCGGCGGACGGTGCGATCCCGGCCGGGACATCGGTGCGCGTGGTAGGTCGCAGCGGGTTTGAGCTGTCGTTGGTGAGCGAAACGTGGCGGTTCTCCGAGCGGCCTTGGACGATGGGCACGAGAGCACTTGGCCTAGGCCGTCGCTAGTCTTCGGGACGTTAGGGCACGTGGAGTTGTCTGGCCACCATCCGCAGCACGCCGTGATCCCGGCGATCGTATCTCCCCGTCGTCGAGACCGAAGCATGCCCCGCCATCCTCTGAACCGTGGCCAGATCGACGCCGGCCTCGAGCAGGTCCCCGGTCCAGGTCCGGTGCCGCTGGGCCGGCGCGAGGAGAGAGCCAGGCTGTTCACGCAGGCGGTGACCGGGTGTCGAGATCGGAGAGTCTGCGGGCTTCCTCCGCTTCCAGAGCGACACGGTCGAGGAGTTCCTCGGCGCCCGGAACTGGCTCATTGGCCCGCAGACCTCGGGCTCCCAGCGCTGCTGGCAAATCAACTCGCGCCGGTCAGGGCGCTCCAGCTCGTGTGGCTTCAGGGGGCCCACCTGCTCTTGCATGGCGGTGGAGACCGTCCTGCTGATCCTGGGAGGAAATCGATGGGGGCCACGGCCGCGGCCTCGGTCCAGTTCTGGAGCGTGAGCTGCTCACCCGTCCTAGGTGACTACCCGCTCATCAGTGCCCGCGCTCGTTCCAGCTGGTGGTCTCCCTGGTTCGGCGCACCGATCAACAACAGCGCCGACCAGGGCCCGGTCCTCGTGGCGAGCTGATGGCCACCACCGCCCAGAGAGCGGCGGGATCCGCTATGAATCATCATGTGGCTTGGACTCTCTTGACGCGCTCAGGTTGGGTTGCAGCGGGCCATCGGTGATGTCATTGATGAGCGATTGAAGTGCCTGAGAAGCTCATCTACGTGCTGCGTCATGCGAAGTCCAGTCGCGATGATCCAGAGCTCGCTGACCACGACCGGCCGCTCAACCCGCGGGGGCGCCAGGCCGCCCAGCTGATGGCGGAGCGAATGCGCCGTGAGAGGGTGGCGCCGGCGCTAGTGCTTTGCTCGTCGGCGAGGCGGGCTCGGGAGACGCTCGTCCCGATCGAGCAGACCCTGGGCCCGAAGGCGAAGATCAAGGTAGAGGACGGGCTGTACGCGGCGGGCGCGCCTCAGCTGCTCGAACGGCTGCGTCGGG
>CATPBP010000151.1 GCA_955652675.1 Candidatus Dormiibacterota bacterium | reverse complement strand
TGGCGTCAGGAGGATCTGCCTGGCGTCCGGTGCTGAGCGGTGAACTCGGACCTGGATCGGACGAACCTGGACATCGTCCGGCTCTGGTGGGCGACCCAGAGCAACTCCCGTGCACTGCGCGAGTACAGGCGCCTTCGTCTTATCACCGATCGGCTGCTTGACCACCTGGAACGACTGAACATGGAGCATCCCCAGGGCAGAGAGCTCGATGATGCCACCCGCGACGCCATCAGCGGCGTGCTGGCCCAGGTGCCTGTCCCGTCCCGTCGGAGCTTCCGGGAGTGTCGAACGGTCCAGGAGGCGCTGGACGGCGTGTTCGAGTTGAAGGGCGACCTCCGGCGCCAGGCGCTTCCCGACGAAGTGCTCCTCTCCTGGGATAGCGACGCCGACGACGAGGCTTAGCCCCGAGCCCCTGGCGCGGGTCAGCGCAGCTCGGATTCCAGGAAGCCGACCGCGTCGCTGGAGGCGCGGGAACCGACCCCGGCGTCACGCGTGAGCGGGCCATTCGATCTTGGCAGGTAGGCGAAGTCCTCGAGGGGGGTGCCGCCCGCCCGTAGAGCGCCCTCGAACGTCCGATCGAAGGCCGGCGAGTCCGGGCCAAGCACGAGGACTGATGCATGCAACGTTGTGGGACCGGTCAGGGCCGGACCGGGGCCCAGCCCAAAGAGGCTCAGGGTGCCGGGGCTGCCACCGTCGTCGACGACCGCTCTCACGTCAGACCGTCCGGCCACGGCCATCAGTCCGACCACGCCCCCTTGCAGAACACCGACCACGCCCAGCGGTTGCGCGCTCGGCATGGCGGCTGCGGCGTCGAGGAGCATGGTGACACCCACCACGGAGCTGGTGAGGTCCGGGGCGTTCGGGCAGGGCACCGATTCCGGCCCGAAGGCGTTCGAGTAGCATCCGACCACCACCTGGAAGCCCCGTTGGACCAGGTTGCGGTCGATCCAGCTCAGCGCGGAGCCATCCACCCCCTCGACATCTGAGAGGTAGAGGACAGTCCGGGAGACGACGGCGCTGTGGCCGAGCACGCCCAGGACGACGCGGTTGACGCCACGGCTCATCGTGCACCACTCTCCCCGACCGCCAGCGACCGCTGGCGCCCCGGTCAGCTGCACGCTTAGCCCAGTGCCGGGCTGCTTGGTCGCAACACCACAGGGTAGGCCGCGGCCGACGCTCCCACACGCAACGGGTAGTGCCAGCAACGCCGCAACGACGACGGCCAGCGCCGTCCGCGCCATCAAGGGACCTCCCAGCGGAGATTACGCCGTTTTCGGCCTGGTAAGGGTTACTCCCTCCCCTGCTGGGGGAGGGTCGGGAGGGGGTCCACCCGGCGCGCTGTCTCGCCAGACGTACCAGTCGCGCTTGGGGTCGTCCCGGCTGGAGCGCGAGGCGACGAACCAGGGATGATGGTCCGAGGTGTGGTTGGGGACCCAATCCAGGACCACCTTGATTCCCCGCGCGTGACAATCTTCAGTCAGCCGGTCCAGGTCTTCCAGGCTGCCAAAGACCGGGTCGACGTCGCAGTAGTCGGCCACGTCGTGGCCGAAGTCGACCATGGGCGACGGGTAGATGGGCGAGAGCCAGGCGGCCTCAACGCCGAGCGCCGAGAGGTGATGGAGGTGCGCCCCGATGCCGCGGAGATCGCCCACGCCGTCACCGTCGCTATCCGCGAAGGACCTCGGGTAGATCTGATAGATGGCGCCGCGCTGCCACCACGCCGGCTGGGACATTTGCCCGACACTGTAGCGCGCTGCGCGAGGTGGTGGAGGGGGGGTTGAAAGCGGTTTCATCATCCTTGACAAAGCGGGATGGGTGGGGTTCAATGTCGAAACCTGGGCTTGGTAGCCCTTCCATCATTAGAGTACGGCCGACGCGCCGGCGTGACCGGCCATCGGGAGAGGAGTGGGATGAGTGACAGGGTCTGCGGCTTACGTGGGCGGTTATCGCTCACGTGCCGAAGAACTTTGGGATTGGCCTGATGGACCAGTCTCAGCGAGCGTTTCGGACTGCGCGTCGACGCGCGTGTGAGGGGAGGTGACAATGGAAAGGGATGATCGACTAGGTCGCGAGATGACCCGCTTTCTCCGAGACTGGAGCCGGCGCGACTTCTTGCGGCGCACGGGTCAGGCGGGCGCTCTGCTCGCAACCGGAAGCGGCATGGCAGCTTTTTTGGAGGCATGCGGCACCGGCAGTAGCAGCGGCGGCGGCGCCTCATCGACGGTGAACACGAGCGGTCTGCCGGCCGTACCCGCCGTCCCCAGTGACGTGGTGTCCGCGGCCAAGAAGTTCTCCGGCAAGACCGTCGTAGTCAGCGCGGACCCCACTGGCAAGGGCGGCCAGGCGGCGAAACTGGCCGCGGCCCAGTTCGAGAAGGACACCGGGGTCAAGATCTCCTTCGTGGTCCGGCCAGGGAGCACGAGCGACACGTACGCGCAGTACCAGCGCATCTTCACCTCCAAGGCCAGCACGCCCGACGTGCTCGACGTCGACGTCG
Organism: Candidatus Dormiibacterota bacterium; assembly: GCA_955652675.1. Lineage (GTDB taxonomy): Bacteria > Chloroflexota > Dormibacteria > Dormibacterales > Dormibacteraceae > Nephthysia. The sequence goes on along the minus strand of CATPBP010000151.1, from coordinate 5,535 downwards.
TCTACCCTGGAGCCTACGCGCAGTACATGGCGGACGCGAAGAGCCTGCCGCTCCTGGGCGACCTGTCGAGCAAGATGGACCAGGCCATCATCCAGAACAACACTGTCGGCGGCAAGCTGGTGGGCGTTCCGAGGGCCGGAGACTTCGGATTCCTCTACTACCGGACGGACCTGCTCAAAAAGTACGGCTTCGCCAATCCGCCGGCGACGTGGCAGGAGCTGACCGACCAGGCGACCAAGATCCAGGCCGGCGAGAAGGCCAGCAACCCCAACTTCTACGGTTACGTCTTTCAGGGCAACGCCTACGAGGGCCTGACCTGCAACGCCATGGAGTGGTTCACCTCGACGGGCGGCGGCGACGTCATCGACAACGGCAAGATCACGGTCGACAACTCCAACAATGTGGCGATCCTCAACCTGGCCAAGGGCTGGGTCGGCAAGATCTCCCCGACCGGGGTGACGGCGTTTGCCGAGGAGGACGCGCGCAACGCGTTCACCACCGGCGCCGCGGCCTTCCTGCGCAACTGGCCCTACGTGTACTCGCTGGCCGCAGATCCGAAGAACTCCAAGATCGTCGGCAACTTCGACGTCGCCCCCCTGCCACACGGCGGCACGGGCCAGTCCTCGGGGTGCGTCGGCGGCTGGCAGTCGGGGGTCAACGGACAGTCTCAGGTGAAGGAGGCGGCCGCGGCCTGGATCGCATACACGACGGGACCAGATTTCCAGAAGTACAGCGCCGTCAACCTCACAACGCCGCCCACGATTGACACCGTGGCGAAGGACGCCGACGTCCTGAAGGCCAACCCCTGGCTTTCCATAAAGACCAACCGGGTGGTCCGGCCCAGCAAGCTCGGGGCCAAGTACAACCAGGGCTCGACATTCATCTTCCAGTCCGTCAACTCGGTCCTTCGCGGCGGCGATGCCGCGCAGTCGCTGAGCTCGTTGAAGCAGCAGCTGCAGACGCTGGTGAGCTAGGGAGGTGTGATGAGACTGCGTAGGAGTGAGGTGGTATGAGCACACAACCGCCGACCCCGGCGGCTGTCACCGACGCCGCAGCACGGGCCGCGCCGGCACGAGGGAAACACCGGTCCCTCGAGGCATCGTCGGCCCGCTTCGCCTACTTCATGTTGGCCCCGGCGCTGCTGTGCTTGGCGCTGGTGGCGTTCTACCCGATGGTGAACACGGTTCTGACAAGCTTCACCGACTCGACGTTCGGGCAGAACACGACCAAGTTCGTAGGCATGGACAACTACACCAAGCTGGTCCAGGATCCCGCCTTCCGCACTTCGATCTGGACGTCGCTCCGCTTCACCATCATCACCGTGGTGTTCGAGTTCATCCTGGGTCTGATCATTGCGCTGGTGGTCAACTCCTCGTTCAGCGGGCGCGGCGCCGTGCGAGCGGCGATGCTCATCCCATGGGCGCTGATCACCGTGATCTCGGCTGCCATGTGGAAGCTGATGTACAACCAGATCTACGGTGTCTTCAATGACCTCCTGGTCAACAAGCTGCATGTACTGGCCATCAACCAGGACTTCCTCGGCAACCCGGTGACGGCGCTGCCGGCGGTCGCCGCCATCGACATCTGGAAGACGACGCCGTTCATCGCCCTGCTCTTGCTGGCCGGCCTCCAGCTCATCCCGAGCGATGTCTACGAGGCCGCCGACGTCGACGGTGCCGGCAAGATCCGAACCTTCTTCTCGATCACGCTGCCACTGCTCATGCCCTCGATCCTCGTGGCGGTGGTCATCCGGGCGCTGGACGCGCTGCGTGTGTTCGACCTCTTCTACGTGTTGTTCGGCCAGCGGCCCGACACGACGACGATGTCGATCTACGTGCAGGAGCAGATCATCTACTTCGGCAAGGTCGGGTACGGTTCGGCCGTCAGCGTCGCTCTGCTCTTAATAATCGCGGTCTTCATCGCCATATACGTCGTCATGACGCGCTGGAGCGCGGCGCGATCATGAGCGCGGCAACCGCCGAAGCGCTGCCGCAGCGGAGAAAGCCGATCAAGGTCGGGAAAGTGGTCAGCCGCGCGCTCTTCTACCTTCTCATCGTCATCATCCTGGGCTACATCCTCTTCCCCTTCTACTGGGCCGCCCGGACATCGTTCATGCCGGACGCCGACATCTATCTGACGCCGGTTCAGTACTGGCCCAAGAACTTCACCGTCCAGCACTACATCAACGCATTCTCCGAGCCCACCTTCGTGCGCTCGATCGCCAACTCGGCGATAGTCGGCGTCTCCGCGACGTTGATCTCGATCCTCATCGGGGCCTCAGCCGCGTACGCCCTCGCCCGCTTCAACTTCTTGGGCCGGAACGTGGCACTCTACCTCATCCTGGCCATGTCCATGTTCCCGGGCATCTCGATCCTGGGCTCGCTCTACACAGTGCTGCAGAGGTTCCACCTCTACAACACGCTGTACGCCCTGATCATCGTCTACCTCACGTTCGCGCTGCCGCTCATGGTGTGGATCATGCAGAGCTTCTTCCGGGGAATGCCGCGCGACCTGGAGGAGGCGGCCTACGTCGACGGCGCCAGTCAGTTCCAGACCTTCTGGCGGATCATGATCCCGCTGGCGGCGCCTGGCCTGGCGACGGTGGGCATCCTGACCATAATGGGCTGCTGGCAGGAGTACCTGTTCGCGCTCTCGTTCCTGCTCTCGTCCAGCAAATGGACGGTTCCGCTGGCGATCGCCAACACCGGCGCCAATCAGGCCAGCGCATTCCAGATCCCGTGGGGTGACCAGATGGCGGAGACGCTGGTGGTCATGCTTCCACTGATTGCGGCCGTGCTGATCCTGCAACGCCGGATCATCTCCGGCCTGACAGCCGGCGCGGTCAAGGGCTGATCGGGTCATAGGCGAATAGGAAACAGGGAGGAACAGAGACTATGGCGTCGGTCGCTTACAACCACGTATTTAAGCGTTACAGCGCGGAGGCTGTCGCGGTAAAGGACCTCAGCCTGCAGATCCTGGACACCGAGTTCATGGTGCTGGTCGGACCTTCGGGTTGCGGCAAGTCCACGGCTCTGCGCATGCTGGCCGGCCTGGAGGAGATCTCGGACGGCGAGATCAAGATAGGGGACCGGGTGGTGAACGAGGTCCCTGCCCGTGAGCGGGACATCGCCATGGTGTTTCAGTCCTACGCGCTCTACCCGCACATGAGCGTCTACGACAACATGGCCTTCGGCCTCAAGATGCGGCGAGTGGCGAAGAGCGAGATCGAGACCAAGGTCAAAGAGGCCTCCAAGATCCTGGGGCTCGACAACTTCCTCAAGCGCAAGCCCCGGCAGCTCTCCGGCGGCCAGCGGCAGCGCGTGGCGCTTGGCCGCGCCATCGTCCGCAACCCCCAGGTCTTCCTGCTGGACGAGCCGCTCTCCAACCTCGACGCGCAGCTGCGCGTGGAGACGCGCATCAACCTGCAGAAGCTGCACAAGGACCTGGACGCGACTTTCATCTACGTCACCCACGACCAGGTCGAGGCGATGACCATGGGTGACCGCATCGCCGTCATGAAGGACGGCATCCTGCAGCAGGTTGCCTCTCCGAGGGAGATCTACGACGATCCGGTCAACATGTACGTGGCCGGGTTCATCGGCAGTCCGAAGATGAACTTCATCCCCGTCACCGTGTCCGGCAACACCGCCAAGGCGTCGGGCTTCACCCTGGAGCTGCCAAAGGCACCGGGGATCGAGAAGGGAGTGCTTGGGGTTCGGCCTGAGGACCTGACGGAGGTCCCGCACGAGGGCTTCCCAAAGATCGAGATGAAGGTTGAAGTGGTGGAGGTCCTGGGTTCCGACCAGTTCCTCTACGGCAAGGTCGGCAGCGACGACGTCATCGCTCGCCTCGATCCTCAGTTCAAGGTCAGCGTCGGGGACGCCGTCCCGCTCCACATGAACATGCGCCGGCTGCACCTTTTCGATGTGGGATCTGAGCGGGCGGTCCTCTAGCAGAGTGGCGGCGGTGCCGGGCCGCGCTGTGCGACGGCACCGCCGCCGGGCCCTGCTGAGCGGCGACCCGGAACCTGTCCCAAGTCGCCGGCGGGGGTGGCCCTGGCAAGGCAAGCTGGAGCGACCGACCCAAGTCACCGTTTGACGGGGTTTCGACACCCCACACACCGGGATCGAGCCGTGAAACCGGTCTCAACAGAGCGCTCGGTTCGCCGCCCGGCCACGATCTCCGCCGTGGCGGTCCGGGCGGGAGTCAGCGAGTCCACCGTGTCCAGAGTGCTGAAGGGCGGGGCGCTCGTGCGGGAGGTCACGCGCCGGCGCGTCCAGGAGGCGCTGGCAGAGGTTGGCTACCGCCCGAGCTTCATGGCCTTGGATCGAGGTGGACGCCGGCTGGCAACCATCTCCGACGTCGCCGCGCGCGCGGGAGTAGGAGAAGCGACGGTGTCGCGGGTCCTCAACGGCAGCGCCCTCGTGCGCACCGCCACCCGCCAGCGAGTCCAGGCGGCCATGGAGGAGCTGGACTATCGTCCGAGCCCGATCGCCAGGAGCCTCTCACGGGGCAGGGCGATGACGCTCGGCGTGATCGCCCCTTTCTTCGTGCGGCCCTCCGCCGTCGAGCGCTTACGGGGCGCCGAGGCCGGATTCACCGCGGCCGGCTACGACACCGTGCTCTACAACGTCGGAACTCCTGAACAGGTGCGGGACCAGTTCGAGAACGTGGTCCGGGGCAGGGCGGACGGGATCCTGGTCATGTCGGTGCCGCCGCCCCGCGGCGTCATGACCCGGCTGGTCGGCGGTGGGATGCCGATGGTTCTAGTGGATCTGCGCCACGCCCGACTCAATCACGTCTACACGGACGACATCGAGGGCGGCCAGATCGCCACTCAGCACCTGCTCCAGCTTGGTCACCGCCGAATCGCCTTCGTCGGCGACTTCGGCGACAACCCTTACGGCTTCACGTCCAGCGCGCATCGATGCGCCGGCTTCCTGCAGACCATGCGCCAGGCCGGGTTGGAGGTCCCGGCACATTACATCAAGCAAGGCGAGCACAGCCGCGACGCGGCCGGCCGGCTGACCTCTGAGCTGCTCACCCAGAAGGAGCCTCCGACCGCCATCTTCGCCGCCTCAGACACCCAGGCATTCGGGGTCCTCGAGGCGGCGTCTCGAGCCGGCCTGGAGGTGCCAGGCAAGCTTTCGGTGATCGGCTTCGACGATATCGAGATGGCCGCCTATCTGGGGCTGACGACGGTTCGCCAGCCCCTGGAGTACAGCGGCGCTCGGGGCGCGGAGCTGCTCCTCGAGATGACCGACGGCTGGCGACCCCGCGAACCGGTCGCGGAAAAACTGCTGCTGGAACTCCGCCCCAGGCGGATGACCGCTCGCATCGCGGGGGAGGCAAAGGGCGCGGGGGAGGCACGCGTCCCCCGCGAGCCCCCTCCCGCAAAGTGATGCGGGTGTCGTGGGCGGGACTCACTCGGGGCGGGGGACCCGCCCCTATCAAGTTGCGCCTCTTCTTTCAATATGGGCGACATGTTCGGGGGCGGGATTAGAGATGATGGAGGGGCAGTTGGGCGCCAACCTC
>CATPBP010000150.1 GCA_955652675.1 Candidatus Dormiibacterota bacterium | reverse complement strand
CCGTGGTTCGCTACTCCTTCGGTGTCGGACTCTTCCATTCCTGGCTCCATGCCGGTTTATCCCGGCGCCTTCACCCCCTCCCCCACCCTCCCGCAAGTGGGAGGGAGAAGCTTTGTCTAGATGAAGCGCTCTCTTAGGCTTGTTAGGAGCGTGGCTATCGGGACGCGCTCCTGGGTCATGGTGTCTCTCTCGCGGATGGTTACTGCACCATCGCTCACCGTGTCGAAGTCGACCGTCACGCAGTAGGGCGTACCGATCTCGTCCTGCCTGCGGTAGCGGCGGCCGATGTGGCCGCCGGTCTGGTCGTACTCGACCCGGAAGTGAGGCCTGAGCAGCGCCTGCACCTCGCGCGCCGGCGCGATCAGCTCCTCCTTCTTGGAGAGCGGCATCACCGCCACCTGTACCGGCGCCAGGTCGCGATGAAAACGGAGCACGACGCGGGTCTCGCCACGCACCTCGTCCTCGTCGTACGCGTCAAGCAGACAGGTGATCATGATCCGGTCAACGCCGGCGGCCGGCTCGATGACGTAGGGCAGATAGCGCTCGTTGGTCTCCGGGTCCAGGTAGGTGAGGTCCTCGCCGGACCGCTCCTGGTGCTGCCGGAGGTCGTAGTCGGTGCGATTGGCGATGCCCTCCAGCTCCCCCCAGCCGAACGGGAAGAGGTACTCCACATCGGTGGTCGCCTTGGAGTAGTGGGAGAGCTCGTCCTTATCGTGCGGGCGCAGGCGCAGGCGATCCGGCCGCAGGCCGAGGACCTCGAGGTACCAGCGATGGCGGGCCTCGATCCAGTACCGATGCCATCGCTCGTCCTCACCGGGCTTGACGAAGAACTCCATCTCCATTTGCTCGAACTCTCGAAGCCGAAAGATGAAGTTGCCCGGTGAGATCTCGTTCCTGAAGCTCCGTCCCTGCTGGGCGATGCCGAAGGGCACCCGGACCCGCATCGAGTTGAGGACGTTCTTGAAGTCCACGAACATCCCCTGGGCGGTCTCCGGCCGCAGGTACACGTCCGCCCCCGACCCCTCCACGGGCCCGATGTGGGTCTTGAACATGAGGTTGAACTGCCGTGGCTCCGAGAGCGGGCCTCCGCAATTGGGGCAGCGGTCACCGCTCAGGTGGTCGGCACGCCAGCGCTGCTTGCACTCGCCGAGGCAGTCGACCATGGGGTCTGTGAAGCCGGAGAGATGTCCGGAGGCCGCCCAAACCTCGGGGTTCATGATCACCGAGCTCTCCAGGCCGACCACATCCTCCCTGAGCTCGATCATGTGCCGCCACCAGAGGCTGCGGATGTTGCGCCGGAGCGCCACACCGTAGTGACCGTAGTCGTAGATGGCGTTGATCCCGCCGTAGATCTCGCTGGACTGGAAAACGAAACCGCGCCGCTTGCAGAGCGCGGTCACCTTCTCCATCAGGTCTGCTCTTTCCCCGATCATGCGTGAGCCCTCATTTGCCTGAGAAACTTTAACGAACGCAGCTGGCGTTCCAGGTGATGCTCCAGCTGCGCTTCGAGCACCATCTCGACTTCCCGCATCAGCTCGGCGTCGAGTTTGAGGCGGCGGTAGAGGCCGATGTCCCCCGACGCCATCAGCCGCAGCACCTTGAGCACCGAGACGCTGACCAGGTGCATGCCTGGCTGGGCGCAGTTCTCGCAGAGGAAGCCCCCGGCGACCGGCGAGAAGGCGGCGGAGGCGGCCGGAAGAGGCCGACCGCAGGACGCGCAGGCGGATATCTGCGGCGCGTAGCCGAGGAGGTCGAGCGCCACCATCACGTAGTAGGCGGAGGCACGGCGGGGTTCGGCCTCCCGGGCCAGCTCCGCCAGCGCGACCACGGTCAGCTCGTAGATGCCCTCCAGGGGATGCCGCTCCTCGCTGACCCGATCGGCCAGCTCGGCGATCAGGCCGGCGTGGGCCGTACGCTCGACGTCGGCCTCCACGCGAGGCCCGGGCAGGCGGACGGCCTGGACCACGACGTCCAGGTTGCGGCCCTTGGCCAGCTGGACGTCAACCAGGCTGAAGAGCTCCAGCGCCGAGGCCAGGCGGCTGGTGGTGCGGCGTACTCCTCGCGCCAGCACCCCCACCTTGCCGTGCTCCCGCGTCAGGAGCGTGTATATGCGGTCGCTCTCGCCGTAGTCGAGCTTGCGCAGGACCACGGCGGAATCCCGGTAGGTGCTAATGGCCGGATTGTCCCCAGGTCTCGTTGGCTACCGGCGAGGACTGGTCCCGCGGCGGGATCGGCAGCCCGGCGTCGGCCAGGATCTCGTCTGGCCAGGGCTCATCGGAGCGGAGCCTGACGCGGACGATGCGGCGGCCGTCGACCTGGTCGACCGTCCACTGCACCTTCCCGCTCTTGAAGGTCGCGCCGGCCTCGGGGACCTCTCCCAGCGTGGCATAGATGTAGCCGCCGACCGAATCGTAGTCGTCGCTCTCCTCCAACCCGAGCTGCAACCGCTCGTTGAGCTCGCCCATGGAGTAGCGGGCGTCCACCACCGCCTCATGGTCGTTCAGGATCTGCAGCGGCTCTTCCTCGGCGAGGTCGTACTCGTCGCGGATCTCGCCCACGATCTCCTCGAGCAGGTCCTCGAGCGTGACCAGGCCGGCGGTGCCGCCGTACTCGTCGAGCACGATCATCATGTGAACCTTCTCCGTCTGCATCTGGTGGAGCAGCTCGTCGACCTTCTTCGAGGCCGGGACGTACTTCATCGGCCGCATGATCGAGTTGATGTCGAAGGGGGTGTCTCTCCCCACCACGTAGAAGAGGACGTCCTTCACGTGGATCAGGCCCACGATGTGGTCGAGGTCGCCCTCGTAGACAGGCAATCGCGTGTGCCCCGTGTCCCGGAAGACCCTGGTGATCTCGTCCAGCGAGACCGAGCGCTCGATGGCGGTTATGTCGGTACGCGGCACCATCACCTCGCGGACCGACTTGTTGCCGATCTCGATGATGCCGTGGATCATCTCCCGCTCCTCTTCCTCGATCACTCCCTGCTCCTCGGAGACGTGGAGCAGGGTCATCAGCTCCTCCTCGGTCAGGAAGGGAGAGCGCGCGGCACGGCCGCCGGTGATGGCGCGGACGACCAGCGTGATGAACCAGAGGACCGGGCGCAGGACGTTGGAGAGCGCTTCCACCGGGCCGGCCATCATCAGCGCGATCCGGTCGGCGTTGCGGATCGCCAGGGTCTTCGGCGTCACCTCGGCGAAGATCAGCAGGATGATCGAGAGAGCGAGAGAGACGGCCAGGTCGCCCCAGAAGCCGATCGTGTGCGGCAGGTATTCCTGGGCGAGCAGGGTGGTGACCGAGGAGGCCAGGATCAGCGCCACCGTGTTGCTGACCAGGATCGTGGAGAGAAATCGATTCGGATCCTGCTGCAGGCGCTGAAGCACAGCAGCCGCCCGGCTGCCCTCCTCCGCCAGGTGGCGGACGCGGAGCCGGCCGATGGAGGTCATCGCGGTTTCTGTGGCCGATGCCACCGCCGCCACCACCACACAGGCGGCGAGGATGGTGACCTCGACCCAGGACTGGGCGCTCACCAAAAGCGCCTAGTGATTGCTCATCGGAAGAGCTCGCTCACGCTCCTGTTCTCGTGGACGCGGACGATCGCTTCGGCGAGCAGCGGGGCCACGCTGAGCACGGTGATCGGCCGTCCCTGCTTCTCGGGCGGAACCGGGATCGAGTTGGTCACGACCACCTCATCGATGGCCGACTCCCGCAGCCGCTCGACGGCTCTTCCTGCCAGCACCGGGTGGGTTGACGCGAAGATGATCCGCTGGGCGCCGTGGCTCTTGAGGGCCCTGGCCACCTCCACCGCGGTCCCCCCGGTGGTGATCATGTCCTCGAGTACCACGCAGTCCCGGCCCTCGACGTCTCCGGCCATCTCCAGGATCTCGGCGGTGTCGTCGTAGGGACGCCGCTTGTAGACGAAGACCAGGGGAGCGCCCAGCAACCTCGCCATGGACTCGGCCCGCTTGGCGCCGCCGGCGTCCGGCGCCACCACCGAGCAGTGGCCGAGACCGAGCTGCCGGATGTGGCCGGCCAGCAGCTTGGCCGCCGTGAGGTGGTCGGTGGGGACGTCGAAGAAGCCCTCGATGGCGTCCGCGTGGAGGTCCATCAGGAGCACACGGTCGGCGCCGGCCAGGGTGATGAAGTTGGCCATCAGCTTGGCGCTTATCGGCTCTCGGGGCTGGGACTTGCGCTCCTTGCGGGCGTAGCCGAAGTACGGCACCACCGCGGTGATGCGCCCGGACGAGGCACGGCGGAGGGCGTCGAGCAGGATGAACAGCTCCATGTAGTTCTGGTTGACGGGCTGGCAGGTGGGCTGGACCACGAACACGTCGTGGCCGCGCATCGAGTCCTGGATCTGGACGCCGATCTCCCCGTCGGCGAAATGGGTGGTCCGGGCGTCCGTGAGCGGCACGCCGATCTCATCGGAGATCAAGCGAGCCAGCTCGGGGTTGGCGCTGCCGGAGATCAGCTTCAGGTCACCCCACGGCGAGGCATCTTCACTGGCGAACTCCACGGCCGTCTGCAACCTCCCGATCATTCAGCCTCCTTGCGCCGGAGCACGCGGGCGGGCACGCCCACCGCGGTGGCCCCCGGAGGTACATCCTTGGTCACCACGGAGCCTGCCCCGGTCTTGCTGCCTCGCCCGATCCGGACAGGCGCCCGGAACATTGTGTCGACGCCGACGAAGACGCCGTCTTCGATCACCGTGGGGTTCTTGTGCGTCCCGTCGAAGTTGGCCGTGATCGACCCCGCACCCACGTTCACGTCTTCTCCCACCGTGGCGTCTCCCAGGTAGGACACGTGGGGGACCCTGCTTCCCCTACCTACGCTCGAGCGCACCATCTCGACGAAGCTGCCAACGTGCACCCCGTCGGCGATGCGCGTGCCCGGGCGAAGCTTGGAGAAGGGCCCGCAGTCGGAACCGGCGCCGAAGTCCACGGAGTCCAGCCAGGAGTGCTCGATGCGCGCATCATCGCCGATCCTGGAATCACGGATGTCGGTGTGCGGGCCGAGCCGGCAGCCCTCCCCCACCACGGTGGCGCCGCGCAGGAAGGTGAAGGGCTCGAGCACGCTGTCCTGACCGACCTTGACCCCGACGTCGACGAAGGTGCTGGCCGGATCCACGACCGTCACGCCGGAGAGCATGAGGTCCCGGAGCAGCCGCTGGCGCAGCGCCCGCTCCGCCTCCGCCAGCTGCACCCGGTCGTTGATCCCGAGCGCCTCCTCCCGGTCGGCGAGCTGGACCACCTGAGCCGGCCGCAGGTCTTTGAAGACGTCGGTCAGGTAGAGCTCGCCTGCCCGGTTGTCGGGGCGGAGACGGCTCAGCGCCTGGAGCAGGCGCGGCCCCTCGAAGCAGTAGAGGCCGACGTTGATCTCGGTCGCCGCCACCAGCTCGGGGCCTGCGTCCTTGTACTCGACGATCCGGTCAAGGCTGCCGTCGGCGGCCCTCAGGATGCGGCCGTCCCTGCGCTCGGGATCGAGCACGCTGGCCAGCGTCGCCGGCACGCCGGCTCGCCGGTGGGCCTGGACCAGCTGGGCGATGGTCTCCGGCCTGATGAGCGGGGAGTCACCGTTCACCACCAGCACGTCGCCGGCGGCCAGGCGCTCGCCAGGCACCTGCGCCAGGGCGTGACCGGTGCCCCGCTGCTCGTGCTGGATCACCACCTGGCAGTCGCCGTTGCGGGCGGCAAGATGCGCGCCCACGTCAGGCTGCGCCGGCGAGATCACAACGGTGACCTCCCAAACGCCGGCCGCCTGGCAGGCGTCGAGCACCAGGTCGATCATCGGCCGCCCCGCCAGCCTATGGAGAACCTTCGGCCACCGGGATCGCATGCGAGTCCCGAGGCCGGCGGCTAGGATGACGGCCGAGAGTGGTCTTTCACTCAAGAACTCGAGTCAGGCGAATTATACGGACGGCGCCGCTCGGCCTCGGCCTGGCGCTCGCGTGCGCCTGCACCTTCAATCCGCAGTCGACGAGCACCGCAAGCGCCCCGAGGGTCCAGGTCACCCAGGTGCCGAAGACTCCCAACGCCCCCGGCAACGCGGTCTGGGTGCTGACGCCGGTGGGCGTGAACGTCCGCGCCACACCCGACGTCAACGCCGCCCGGCTCGCGACCCTGGCCCAGGGCGGCCGCCTGGACATAACGGAGACGCGCAAGGTCGGGTCCAACAGCTGGCTGCACGTGAAGTCGCAGAGCGGCCAGGCCGAGGGCTGGGTGCTGGACACGCCCGAGCTGGTCATCCACCGAGAGGTCGCGCTGCACGCCGAGCAGGGTGGCGGCTACTCCAACCTCTTCCCGGCGGAGTGGCAGCTGAACTCGGGAAACCCTGCCACGATGACGGCGCCCCAGGGTGACGACGATGGCGCCGTTCTCCTGATCCAGACCGGTGGCGACGTGCCTCAGCTGGCGGCGACGCCGACCCAGGCCGGCCAGGAGTTGCGCCAGGAGGGCCCCTTCGACGTATACGGGAAGCCGGTCTTTGTCACCATCTACAAGCTGAACGGAGGCGGCTACGAGTTCGCGGTTAAGACCAAGTGCAAGGTATCTGCCTACCTCTTGGACTACCGCCAGGGAAACCGCAGCCAGCCGGATACGGGGCTCTTCAAGACCTTGATGTCAAGCGTGATCGCGCCCGATTGCGCGCCTGGAGCATGAAAGCGTGAAGAAGAAGCGGACGGCGCGTCAGCTTCCGGTCCTGCCGCTCAAGAACACCGTCGTCTTCCCTCACGTGGTGGTGCCGCTGGCCGTGGGCCGCCCCCGCTCCCTCCAGCTCCTCGACGACCTTCCTCCGGGCGAGCGGACCCTGGCGGTCGCCGCCCAGCTCGACGAGAACGTGGATGAGGCGACCTGGGACGAGGTGCACCACGAGGGCACGGTGGTCCGGATCGAGCACATGATCAAGCTGCCCGACGGCACCGTCCAGCTCGCGGTGCGGGGCCTGGAACGGGTCCGGCTGGCCGCGGTCGAGCTCGATCGGCCCTACCTGGTGGCCAGGGTGCGCTCCCACCCCGAAGAGCCGGGCGGGGAGCAGGCGCCGCTGGAGCGGGAGGCCCTTACCCGCAGCGCCATAGCTTCCTTCCAGCAGCTGGTTGCCATCGCACCCTACCTTCCAGGCGAGCTGCTGGGCGCCGCACTCAGCCTGGATGACCAGCTTCAGCTCGCCTACTTCCTGGCCACCCACGTCCGGCTGAGCGTGGAGGACCGCCAGCAGATCCTTGAGCTGCCATCGGCGCAGGCGAAGCTGGAGCGGCTGCTCGGCCTCATGGCGCACGAGTTGGAGGTGCTGGAGCTGGGGCGCAAGATCCAGTCGCAGGCCGAGGAGTCGATCGGCCGGTCCCAGCGCGAGTACTTCCTGCGGGAGCAGCTGAAGGCGATCCAGCGTGAGCTGGGCGAGATGGACCAGGACGCCGCCGAAGCCGCCGAGATGCGCGAGCGAATCGACAAGGCCGGCCTGCCGCCCGAAGCCCGGCGGGAGGCCGACCGGGAGCTGGCGCGGCTGGAGCGCATCCCCTCGATCTCGCCCGAGTCGTCGGTGATCCGCACATACCTCGATCTGCTCGTCTCGCTGCCCTGGAACATCTCCACCGAGGGAGAGCTCGACGTCGGCCGGGCGCGGGAGATACTCGACGCCGACCACTACGACCTCGACAAGGTCAAGAAGCGGATCGTCGAGCACCTGGCCGTCCGCCGGCTGAAGCAGGAGCGCGGTATGAGCGAGCGCGGCCGGGAGCCCATCCTCTGCTTCGTAGGACCGCCGGGCGTGGGCAAGACCTCCCTGGGCCAGTCGATAGCGCGGGCCATGGGACGCAAGTTCGCGCGCGCCTCGCTGGGCGGCGTGCACGACGAGGCGGAGATCCGCGGGCATCGCCGGACCTACATCGGTGCGCTCCCCGGCCGAATCCTGCAGGCGATCCGGCGAGCCGAGTCGAACGACCCCGTCTTCATGCTCGACGAGGTGGACAAGATCGGCGCCGACTGGCGCGGAGACCCCTCCTCCGCCCTGCTCGAGGTGCTCGACCCGGAGCAGAACAGGGACTTTCGGGACAACTACCTCGATGTGCCCTTCGATCTCTCGCGGGTCATGTTCATCACCACCGCCAACACCCTCGACTCGGTCCCGCCGGCGCTGCGCGACCGCATGGAGGTGCTCCAGCTCTCCGGCTACACAGAGGAGGAGAAGGTCCAGATCGCGCTCCAGTTCCTGATCCCCAAGCAGCTCGACGCGCACGGACTGCGCTTCGAGGAGGTGGACTTCGGCGAGGACGCCCTGCGCCTGGTGATCCGCGAGTACACCCGCGAAGCAGGCGTGCGCAACCTGGAGCGAGAGATCGCCGGCGTGCTGCGCCGGGTTGCGGCCCTCATCGCCGGCGGTGAGTCGGAAGGGGTGGTGGCGGTCGACCTGGACCGGGTCCGGGACGCGCTGGGGAAGCGGCGCTTCTTCGATGAGTCCGCGGAGCGGATCGACCGGCCAGGCGTGGCGACCGGCCTGACCTGGACCCCCACGGGCGGGGAGATCGTCTTCGTCGAGGCGGCCATGGTGCCGGGCAAGGGCGAGCTGCGCTTGACTGGCCAGCTTGGAGAGGTGATGCGTGAGTCGGCGGCGGCCGCCCTCTCCTATTTGAAGACGAGGGCGGCAGAACTGGGCATCGACCGGAGCGCGTTCGAAGAGAACGACATCCATGTCCACGTGCCCGCCGGAGCGCAGCCCAAAGAGGGCCCCTCGGCCGGCGTCACGGTGCTGACCGCCATGGCCTCGATCCTGAGCGGGCAACCGGTGCGGGACGACCTGGCCATGACCGGCGAGATCACGCTTCGGGGCCGCGTGCTGCCCATCGGCGGCCTGAAGGAAAAGGTGCTGGCCGCCCACCGGGCGGGCATCCGCCGGGTGCTGGTGCCCAAGCGGAACGAGGCCGACCTGGACGACATCCCGATCCACCTCCGCCGGGAGATGGACCTGGTCATGGTGGACTCGATCGACCAGGTCCTCCGCGAAGCACTCCCCGGCCTCGCCGCCGCCGCCGCCTAATTCCCTCCCCGCAAGGGAAGGCCATCTTTGTGGCTAGCGGTGGGCCAGCTCGCGCTCTGCCAGACGGCTGTGGGCGGCCAGCTCGAGGGCATCGTCCAGTGGTGCCAGGCTCGCCCCGGTGGCGCGCCCGATGATCAGGTCCGCCAGGTGCGGGTTCTTGGGCAGCAGGCTCCCATGCAGGTAGGTGCCGAAGATGCTCCCCCCCACGGCGCCCTCGGTCCCGTCATCGCCGTTGTTGCCGTGCCCCCTCAAAACCCGCCCCAGAGGCCGCAGGCCTTCTCCTCGGAAGGTGCGTCCGCTGTGGTTCTCGAAGCCGACCAGGGTGGGCGGGTCGAGCCCCAGATCGGGATCCGCCTCCACCACCACGTCGCCGATGCACCGCTTGGGGCCCGCCTCGGTGTACGCGTCGAGGAGTCCGAGCCCGGGGAAGCGCTCGCCCTCGGCCGTCTGGTAGTAGTGGCCGAGCAGCTGGTAGCCGCCGCACACCGCCAGGATCGCGGCGCCTCGGTGCAGAGCCTCGGCCAGGGGCACCGCCTTGGACTCCAGGAGGTCGTCGTAGACCAGCGCCTGCTCCTTGTCCTGGCCGCCGCCGAAGAAGAAGACGTCGACCTCCTCGATTCCCGTTGTGACGCCCTTGCCGAGGTCCAGCAGCCGGGCTTGCATGCCTCGCCAGGAAGCCCTCTTCAGGAGCGTCAACACGTTGCCGCGGTCGCCGTAGATGTTCATCAGGTCGGGGTACAGCCAGCCCACCGTGAAGGTCTCCTTCACGTCGCCCAGTATGGCTGGAGCCACCCTCGCCGGACCAGCAGGGCACGCAGGTCAAGCATGGCCGTGTAGGTGCAGAGCAGATGTCCGCTGCCGCCCGGCGGGATCGCCTCTATCAGCTGGTCGAGGGCCCTGCCGAGATCTGGCTCGGGCGCGGCGGCGGCTGAGATGCCGGCGTATTTGAGCCTGACCGCCAGGTCGTAGGCCCGACCACCGCTCGGGATCACCAGCTCTGCGTGCTCGGCCAGCAGTTCGAAGTCGACGTCCCAGATCCAGGACACGTCGCGCCCGTCCGCTATGCGGTCGTTCAACCCGAGCAAGAAGTGGCGAGCGCCCGCCAGCCGCTCCGACTCGAGCAGGATCTGGTTGAAGCCGGTCGGATTCTTGGCCAGCATGATGGTGAAGCTGCGACCCGCTCGCTCGAAGCGCTCCTGACGGCCGAAGGCCGGGGCTGCGGTGGCGAGCCGGCGAGCCATGTATCCGGGGTCGAGGCCCAGCGCCAGCCCTACGGAAAAGGCGGCGAGCAGGTTGTATGCGTTGTAGAGGCCGCCGAGCGGTGCTTCCAGGCGGGTGCCGGCTGCCTCCAGGCAGACGCGGTCCAGGCTCTCCAGCCGGACGTCGGTGGCGGCCACCTCGGGCTGCGGCCGCTCGAAGTCGCCGTTGGGGCAACGGTAATGCCCGTCGTGGCCGACGTAGACGGCACTGAAGTCGAGACTCGCTCCGCAGCGGGGGCAGGTGCGGGCGTCGGCCGCGTGCGGCAGCTTGTCGACACCCACCCGAGGATCCTCGACGCCGTACCAGAGCGGCGGAGAGGCGAGCGCCTGGCCAAGCTCCCCGATCCGCGGGTCGTCGGCGTTCAGTACCGCTCTCCCGCTGCTGGGTAGCTGCTGGAGCGCGCGCTGGATGGTCCGGGCCAGCAGCTCCAGCTCGCCGTAGCGGTCGAGCTGGTCACGGAACATGTTGGTGACGAGAACTGCCCGAGGGCGGATTTCCTCCACCGCCAGCGGCAGCGTCGCCTCGTCGATCTCGAAGACACCCCAATCGGCGCGAAGGCGGCCGTCGAGGCCTGCACGGGCGACCGCCGCCGCTGTCGCGCCGAATATCAGGTTGGCTCCGGCTCGGTTGGCGACCACCCTCGCCGGCAGTCCCTCCAGGAGGCTGGCTACCAGACGCGCCGTTGTCGTCTTCCCGTTGGTGCCGGTGATCAGGACCGCACCCTCCCTGAGGTCGCCAGCCAGGCCCCGGAGGACGCGGGGGTCAATGGCTCGGGCGACGTCGCCCGGAAAGGTGGTGCCGCCGCCCCGGCGACTGAGCCGTGAGAGGCCGGCGGTCGCCTTGCCGGCCAGGACGGCGGCGGTGCGTCTCATCGGCCGGAATAGTCCCAGGCCGGGACGGATCGGGCAACCGCCGTCCAGCAGTCGAGTCCGGCGATCTCTGCCTCAGCCGCCTTCCGGTCTCCAAAGGACTTGAAGAAGGCCGATCCACTTCCCGTCATCCGCCAGCCGGGCAGCCGCCTGGCGAACGCCTCGAGCCGCGGCTCCTCGGCGAGGGCGGCTCGCGTGAGCTCGTTCTCACCTTCGCCACCGACTTCGTCCCATCGCCGGTAGACCGCCGCGGTGGAGACCTCCAATCCCGGCCAGGCGATCGCGTACCAGTCTCGAGCTGCCGGCAGCACGTGAAGCTGATCGCCAGTCCCCTCGGCCAGCGCAGTGCCACCTCTGAGGAAGAAGCGAACGTCGGCGCCCAGCTTCGCCGCAAGGGGGTGAAGATCGACCTCGAGGCCGTGAAGTGCGGCGAGGCCGCGCAGCGCCGCCGCGGCGTCCGAGCTGCCCCCACCGAGGCCGGCCCCCACCGGGATTCGCTTGAAGAGCCGGAAACGCGCGGGGAGCTTCCGTCCCGCCGCCACCTCCAGAGATCGCTGGGCCCTCAGCACCAGGTCGTCGGTGTGGCCACCCTGGAGCTCTGTGTCGCCGGCAGGCTCCATCACCAGCAGGTCGTGAAGGGAGATCGCCTGGAGCACGGTGGTCACCTCATGGCGGCCGTCCTGCCTGAGGCCGTGTACTTCCAGGCTCAGGTTCAGCTTTGCATGCGCGGGCAGCGCCAGTATCAATCGGGGGCGCGCAGGTCGCGCAGGTCGCGCAGATCGCGCCGGTAACGCTCGATGTTCTGGCGATAGTGCACCGCCGCCCGCTCCAGCCATCCCGCCGAGGACCCGGAGAGGGGCTTCTTGACGACGGCGGGCACCCCTGCAGCGAGCTGCCCGCTGGGAACCTCGCCCCCTTCCTGCAGGAGGGCGCCCGCCGCCAGCATGGCGCCCGCGCCGAGGCGGCTCCGCTGCAGCATGATGGCGCCCGTGCCGACGAGGGCGCGATCCTCCACAGTGCAGCCCTCCAGGCAGGCCATGTGTCCGATGGTCACGTTCTCGCCGATCACGGTCGGCAGCTCGCGGGAGCAGTGGACCACCACGTTGTCCTGCACGTTGCTGCCTGCACCTATCGATATGCGCGCCTCGTCCCCGCGGAGGACCACGCCAAACCAGACGCTGGCGCCCGGACCGAGCTCGACGTCGCCGATCAGTACCGCGGTGGGAGCCACGTAAGCATCCGGGTGGACCCGGGGCCGCCGGCCCCCGAGTTCGAACTCGGGCATTCGCCTATAATCCTAGCTCCGTGCTGAATCCCAGCCAGAGACTGACCCATGGCTAACATCGCCTCTTCCAAGAAGGACGCGCGCCGCAGCGCTGTGCGCGCTGTGCGCAATCGCTCGGTGCGCTCTGCCGTCAAGACCAAGATCACCCGCCTTCGGCGCGTACTCGCCGACCGAGGCGAGAGCACCGAAGAGGCCGGTCCGCTGGCGGTAACGGCCGTCGCGGCGCTGGACCGGGCCGCCGCCAAAGGCGTGCTACATCCGAACAACGCCGCCCGGCGGAAGTCCCGCTTGATGAAGCGCCTGAACGCCGCCGAGTCGGGCACTTCGGCGCAGGCCCCTGAGACCTCCAAGGCGACGGCGGGAAAGTCTTCCAGGGCCAGGTCAACGAGCGTTAAGTCGCCGGCGAAGGCTTCCACCCGCCGCAAGTCGAGCTAGCGGACCGCCGCGGAGGCGTCCCCGGAAGCCAGAGCCGGCCCGGACCTAGAGCCGGGCCAACACCGCTTCCAGTCCGAGAGCGGCGTCGGTCTGTCCCGACTTGACCTCCCACTCGTAGTCGAGGAGCGCTCGAAGACCGGCTTCGAGACGGTTTACGTCCGTCTCCCGAGCTGCGTCATACGCCTTCTGGACCACGAAGGGGTGCTCGCGCATCGCCGCCTGTACCTGCGACAGGCTCTCCCCTCGCTCCTGCCGGGCGCGGACCTCGAGCACGAGTGAGAGGTGCCGGGCCAGCCGGTAGGCGATGGTTGTCGGCTGCTCTCTCTCCAGCAGGCCGCGCGCGATGCGCCAGGCGCCGGCGGACGGCCTGGGCAAGAGCTGGTCCGTGAGACGGAAGATGTCGTCCTGACGGCCCGCTACCACAAGCTCTTCGATTGCCGCCTGATCGAGGTCATTGCCGGTGGCCCGGTACGCGGCGAGCTTCCTCAGTTCGGAGTCGATGATGCCTAGGTCCGGCCGTGCCAGGCGGATCAGGGCCGCCCCGGCCGAGGTGGGCAGCCCGTATTCCCGGGCCTGGCCGAAGACCCAGTCCTGAAGCGCGCGCGGTCGCAGCGGCTGGTGCTCAGTGACCCGGCCACCGGCGGCGAGAACCGCCTTGGCCAGCTTGCTGCTGGCAGGCAGCCGACCCGAGACCGTGAGCAGCAGGCGCGTCGAGTCCGGAACCTCCGTCAAAGCAGCGGCCAGCCCCTCGGCCCGGCGCGTCGCGATGCCGCGAACCGAGACCACCCGGTAAGGGTCGAGGAAGGGCGCCTGCTGGACGGCGTCGCGAAGCCGGTCCGCCGAGAGGCCCGCCGGGTCCATCGCTTCTGAGCCAAAGTCGGAGACCAGCTGTGAGCGCCAGTCGATCAGAGTGCGGCGGGCTTCATCGTCGATGAGGAACGACTCCTCGCCGTGCAGCAGCAGGATTGGCCGGCTGGAAGAGCGGGCGCTCGGCCGGGCGGCTCCTCGAGGCTCTCCTCGGGACGCTCCACGGCCGGGTGCTCGATTCGAGGCTGGCACCAGGCGATGGTAGTCGGACGGAGCCACCTCGCCACAGTCCTAGCCCGCCGCCGCCCTGAGGAGCGCGCTCACAACGGCAACACGATGCTTCCCTCCTGGCTCGTGCGAACCAGGCTGCTGTGAGGGAGGTCCCTGGCCAATGTGCCGCCCGCGTCCGAGGCCACCAACTTCCCGGGCCGGGCGGTCGCGAGGAGCTCGGGTGCCGGCGAGCTGCGGCCGCCGCTCGGTATCAGGAGGTAGTCACAGGGCGCCCTGAGCCGGGCCGCGGCGGCAGCCTGCCCGTCGGCGTCGAGATCGGCCAGGTCGCAGAAGCTCTTTCCCGACGGACTGGCAGCCCGGAAGCCGATCTGGCCGGGCTCGGGAGCCCTCGGCTCAGGGGCCAGCACATCGAGTTCAAGCCCGGCCAGCTGGATCCGCTCGCCGGCGCGCACCTCGCTCAGCCTTGCTCCCCTCGTGACCGCGGCCAGCGCCGCCTTCCGCGACGCCGATCCCGAGAAGCCGCCCGCGGGCACGATCACCTGGCCAGCCGGGTAGTCCAACTCTGCGAGGCCCCCGGCGTGGCCGAGCCCAGAGCCGGTGATCACCAGCGCCTCCAGCCGGTGCCGCCAGGGTGGCAGCCGGCTGCCCAGCTCAGCCGCCAGTCGGGCGGGGCTGGGACCGCCGTCGACCAGGATGTAGCCGCCAGGGCCGGAGAGCAGAATCGCCTGGCCGCTACCGACGGCCAGGACAGCCGCGCTGGGCGGGGTCCGCCCCCACCAGGCCAGCTCCCCGCCCCCGATCAGGAGGGGAACGATCAGCCCCAAGAGGACCGCCACCTTTCTCGGGAGCTCACGGGTGCGGGCCGCAACCAGCCCGGCGCCGAGGGCGAAGTAGTAGCCAAACCCGAGCCACACAGGTATGTCGGGCGCCGGGAAGGCGGCTCCCGGAATCCTGGCCAGGATCTGCGCCACCTGCTCGACATAGATGAGCAATCCGGTCAGGGGCAGGGCCGCGATATGTCCAATTTCAGGGAGGAGCGCCAATGGGGCGATGAGGAGGCCGGCGCCGACCATCGCTGCCAGCAGCGGCAGCACGAGCGCGTTGGCGAGGGGCCCCACCGGTGAGAGCACGTGGAAGTTGGTTGCCATGAAGGGCACCGTGCCGACCTGCGCGGCGCAGGTCACGGCGAAGGGCTCACGGAACCACCCCGGCAGCCAGCCAAGCTGATGTTCGAAGGTTGGCGTGAGCAGGATTATCGCTGCGGTGCCCGCGAATGAGAGCTGAAAGCCGACGTCCCAGGCCAGCTCCGGCCGCCACGCCAGCATGGCCGCGGCGGTTGCCGCCAGGGAGCTCCAGACGTGGGTCGGCCGCCCGAGGTGCGTCGCCGCGAGCGTAAGTCCGCCCATCGCGGCCGCCCTGACGCCGGCCGGGGTGGCGCCGCCGGCCAGAGCGTAAAGGGCGATCAGGGCAAGCGCTGGCAAGGTCGCTGCCCGTCCCAGCAGCGGAGCCAGGGCCGCGCTGACGAGCCTGGCGAAGACCGCAACCTTGAGACCGCTCAGCACCAGGAGATGCACGAGCCCGGTTGCGATCAGGTCCTCCTGGAGTCGGGGAGGGATGCCGGTCTTCAGGCCGAGCAGGATCCCGATCAGAAGAGCCGAGTGAGGTGGCGGGAGCAGTTGCTCGATCGCGTCGCGATAGCGATCGCGGAGCCAGCCCGGTAGGGCGCGCAGACCAGATGCTTGCCGGACCAAGTTCAAGCGCGCATTCCTCATCTCGAGATGGGCGCCCCGCTGTCCCAGGTAGGCCCGGCGGTCGAAGCCCGGTTGGTCTCGAGGCAGTTCCAGACGGCCGATCGCCAGGACCTCGTCGCCGGGAGCAGGCACGACGGCGCCGCCTTTGACCCGGACCAGCAGCTTCCCCACCTCGAGCGCACGCCCTGCCGAGGTCGTGATCGTGTGCGGTTCCACCAGCACTTCGTAGCCGTCCGAGAGGGGCCTAGGATCGTCTGCGATCTGGCCGTCGACGGCTGCCTGCTCGCCGGCCAGCGCCGGCGCGCGGGCCGCCGAAGCGGGATCACCTTGTGGCCCCTCGGCGCGGGCGACGCCGAGCAGCAGCGCCGCCAGAGCCAAGCAGATCACGGCCGGCCTCAGAACCACGGCGAGGGTTGCGGCGAGGGCGGCGGCCGCCAGCGCCAGACCGCCCAGGAGAGCCTGGTTCGGAATCAGAACCTCAGCCGACGCCACTCCTACCGACCAGGCGACGAGGCAAGCTAAGGCAGACGTCATACGGTCAGATACCTTCGGGCGAGGAGGTAGTCGGACTCCCCCATTCCGAGCACCGAAACAAGCTCCCGCGTGCTGGAGAAGCCTCCGTATTCCTGCCGGTAGCTGACGGCGGCCGCTGCCAGGTCGGCGGTGAAGCCGGGAACCGCGGCCAGTTCGTCTGGGGT
>CATPBP010000149.1 GCA_955652675.1 Candidatus Dormiibacterota bacterium | reverse complement strand
CGCCCTCCGGCCAGGCCCGGTCGAGCTCCCAGGCGTTCACCAGCGGACTCCCGAGGTCGAGGCGGCCGTGCACCATCACACCCGGGATCCCGGCCAGGGAACCGGCCTCCCGCAGCAGGACCCCGTCCTCCAGCCAGGCGTTGTGGCGGAAGTAGTGGGTCACGATCCGCGCCCGCGCCAGCTGGAAACGCGGCTGCGACCATCTCGCGTCCGGCACGGCGTCTGGATCGATCGACGTGAGCGCCCACTCCCAGTCGCTCCAATCCCTGGCGGCCCTGGCGCGCACGCCGGGGTCGGGGTCCTCGAGCAGACGGTGGTACGCCTGGACGAGGTCGCCATCCCGTTCGGGGGTGGGGACACCGGCGAGAAAACGCGCCCACTCCTCAGGGAAGAGCGGGGCGACTCCGCGGGAGAGCCAGTCGATCGCCGATCGACGTCCTGTGGTGACCCCCACCAGGATGATCTCCGTTACCCGATGCGGGTGCCGTTCTGCGTAAGCCAGGCCGAGCGTGGAACCCCAGGAGCCGCCCAACACCAGCCATCTGTCGATCCCGAGGTGCCGCCGGAGAAGTTCCATGTCCGCGATCAGGTGTTGGGTCGTGTTGACGGACAGATCCGTGGCCGGATCGCTCGCGTGCGGAGTGCTCCTGCCGCAGCCGCGCTGGTCGAAGAGGACGATCCGGTAGACGTTGGGATCGAAATATCGGCGCATGCCCGTGGAACATCCCGAGCCGGGACCGCCATGGAGGACGACCGAGGGCTTGCCGCCCGGGTTGCCGCAGACCTCCCAATAGACGAGGTTCCGGTCGCCGACGTCGAGCATGCCGTGGTCGTTCGGCTCGATTTCCGGGTAGAGCTCTGAAACATCGCCGCCCCTGGCCAACGCCGCCATCGTAAGAGGACGCCAGCTACGCGGCGGCCGTTTATCCTTCCGGCCCGTGGCTGAGGACGCATCCCGCGAGCCTGAGGGAGCCATCTCGGGTCGCTTCCGGCGCGGCAGCCTGGAGTTCGACCGGGTCCTCTTTTTCAGCGACGCCGTCTTCGCGATCGCGCTGACGCTGCTGATCGTGGATGTGGGGATACCGTCGGTAAAGGACCCCACCAGCGCTTCTTCGATGCTGGCATCACTGCAGGAGTCCGCCCCACACCTCTTCGCCTTTTTTCTCGGCTTCGTTCTCATCGCCCGCTACTGGGCCGCTCACCACAGGTTCTGCGCGTTTCTCGACAGCGTGGACGGGACCTTCATCCAGCTCAACCTGGCTTATCTCGCGCTGGTCGCTTTTCTGCCCTTCCCAACGGGTCTGTTTGGCCGCTATCTCGACAACCCGATCTCAGTGAGCCTCTTCGCCCTGGTGCTGGCGGCCGTGAGCGGCCTGGAGCTGCTCCAGTTCGTCCATGCCCGCCGCGCCGCCCAGTTCACGCGCGCGCTCTCTCGACCGGCCTTTCGTTTCGGCGTGGTGACCTCGGCCGTACCGGTGCTGGTGATGCTGCTCTCGATCCCGGTCGCCTTTGCGTTGACTCGATGGGCGCCCATGTTATGGCTACTCATCTTTCCGGTCGAACTGCTGCTGGAAAGGGCACGGCCCGCTGATATCCGGCGCGGCCAGGCCCCGTGATCTCGAAGGCCGGTCTCAGTCAGTCGAAGTAGGCGCCGCCGTTGACGTCCAGGATCTCGCCAGTCACGTAACCCGCCTCCTCCGAGGCCAGAAAAAGAGCGGCCGCCGCCACATCCGAGGCCTCGCCGGGCCGCCGCAGCGGCACGGTGGCCCGCACTCGCTCCGCCAGCTCGGCCTCACGCTCGGGGCTGCTCGCCCCCGCGACCATCCCGGTCAGCGTGAGCCCCGGCGCGATGGCGTTGCTCGTGATCCCGAAGGGGCCGAGCTCTCGAGCCGCCCCCTGGCAGAGGCCGATCACCGCCGCCTTGCTGGCCGCGTAGTGCGTCGAGCCGAAATAGCCGCCGCCCTGCTTGCCGGCTACGCTGCTCAGCCAGATCACCCGGCCCCAGCGGCGCGCCTTCATGTCCCCCACGACCGCCCGGAGGCAGATGTACCCGCCGCGGACATTTACCGCCATGACCTGGTCGAACTCCTCCAGGGGGACTTCCCACAGCGGTCCGGATCGGGTCAGCCCCGCCGAGTTCACGAGCACGTCGATCGGCCCGAGTCGTGAGCGGACCTCTGACACCGCAGCCTCCACGGAGGCGGGGTCGGCCACGTCGGCGCCCAGCCCGAGCGCCGGTTCGCCCAGCTCAGCCGCGTTCCGGCGAGCACCCTCGGCATCGAGGTCGAGCAGGGCAACCCGTGCTCCGACGCCGGCGAACGCGGCGCCTACGGCCCGTCCGATGCCGCGCGCCGAGCCCGCGCCGGTGACCAGTGCGACGCGCCCGTCGAGTCTGAACGGACGCCCTTCAGTCACGAGAAGGTCTGCAAGACGTGCCCTGTCTGAGCGGCTGGACGCCCATCCGGGCCGGTCGGAGGGTCTCGCGGGATAGCATCATGCTCCCATGATGAAGCTCGTCTCAGTCCAGGTAGGCACCCCTCGATCGGTCACTCCGACCGGCGACGGGCAGCCCTGGGACAGGACGTGGGAGACGGCCTTCTGGAAGGAGCAAGTCCAGGGACCGGTGATGCTGCGCTTCCTGAATCTGGAGGGGGACAGGCAGGCCGCGGTTGGGATTCACGGCGGCAAGGACCAGGCGGCGCTCTGCTACTCGGCCGACCACTACCCGGCCTGGCGCCAGGAGCTGGACCTGCCCGAGATGTCCGGCGGCGGCTTCGGCGAGAACTTCACCATCGCGGGCCAGGACGAGCGCAGCGTCTGCATTGGCGACATTTACGCGGTCGGAGAGGCGCTGATCCAGGTCTCCAAGCCTCGCGGTCCCTGCTTCAAGATCGCCTGGCGCTGGCAGCGCGAGGACCTGCTGTCCCGGGTCGAGTCCAGCGGGCGCCACGGCTGGTACGTCCGGGTCCTTCGCGAGGGTCTGGTGGAGGCGGGCCAGCACGTCCGCCTGGAGGACCGCCCCCACCCCGACTGGACAGTGAGAGCGGCCGCGGACGCCATCCGCTTCCGCAAGCGGAGGCCAGAGCTGGCCGCGCAGCTCGCGCGCCTCGAAGCCCTCGCCGAGGAGGACCGGGAGAGGCTCCGCCAGACGGTGCGCAGGGCACTGGCCGGCTAGGAAACGCCTCTGGCCAGCCGGCGGGCCTGATCGCGCAGCAGGCCGCGCGTGCCCGTGAGGAAGCGGAGGATGGTCTCCAGCTCCTCTGGCCGAAAGCCCTCCAGCGCCTGCCTGGCATCGTCGCGGAGGCCCTGCCGGGAGCGCTCCAGAGCCCGCAGCGCGGCGGGGGTGACGCTGACAAGGATGCGGCGCCGGTCCTCCGGATCCCACTCCCTCCGGGCATGGCCCGCAGCGACCAGGCTGTCGATCACCCGGGTGGTGGCTCCGGTCGTCACCCTCAACGCACGTGCCAGCTCGCCGGCTGTCATCCCCGAGGAAGAGCTCAGGACCTGCAGGGCGTGAAAGTCAGTCCGGTTCAAACGCACGAAGTTCGCGGTCGCTCCGCTTAACTCCTCTACGTCGACGGTCATCACACTGAGCTGCTCGAGAATCTGCTCGATCAGCTCTGGGGATGGGGCCATCTTGACATTATCGTTAAGAAGCTTTGTAGCTGAGAGGCTTTATGGAGAGGGGGACAGACAAAGTCCTGAGAGGCTTTCTGGACGAGCGGCGCCGGGAGGCGACCGCCATCGACCCGCGCCTGGCAGTGCTGGTCGACGAGCTCCAAGGGACGGTGGGCTCCGGCGGAAAGCGGCTCCGGCCCCGGCTGGTGCTCTGGGGCTATCGGGCGGGGGGTGGCTCCCCCGACGACCAGAAGGATGAGCCCATCCTGCGTGCCGCTGCTTCGCTCGAGCTGCTCCACACGTTCGCCCTGATCCAGGACGACGTCATGGACCGCTCCCAGACCAGGCGCGGCCGGCCGGCCAGCCACGTCACCCTCGGCGGCCAGGCGAGCCGCGACACCCGCCGGTTTGGTGAGAGCGCGGCCATCCTGCTCGGCGACCTGGCGCTGATATGGGCGGACCGTTTGATGGTGGAATCCGGCTTCCCGCCGGAGCCTCTCAAACATGCCCTCACCATCTATAACGCTCTTCGAACCGAGGTTACCCTTGGCCAGTACCTGGACGTCCTCGCCGCACACGCCGAGAGCCCCACCGAAGAGGACGCTCTGCAGGTGAACCGGTACAAGACTGCGACGTACACCGTGCAGCGGCCCATCCAGCTCGGGCTGGCCCTGGCCGGGGCGGGCTCGGATGCGATCGAGACCATCCCCGCCTACGCCGTGCCCGCGGGCGTCGCCTTCCAGCTCCGCGACGACCTGCTGGGAGCGATGGGCGATCCCGCCCAGACTGGCAAGCCGAGCGGCGAGGACCTCCTCGCGGGCAAGCCGACCTGGCTCTGGGCCAGGACCCTCCGGCTCTCACCAGAGGCGGCTGATCTCCAGGACCTCGACAATCTGCGCAGCGCGGTCATCGATTCGGGCGCCGCCGCGGACGCGGAGAAGAAGATTGCGGAACTGACCGAAGAGGCGCTCCACGCCCTGGAGCGAGTCCCGGCACCCAACGAGCTGCGCAGGGAGCTGGCGGAGCTCACCAGGCAGATGGTCTGGCGGACCTCCTGACGGTGCGTTTCGTCCTGCTTCTCAGCCGGACGCGAACTTGAGGCGGAGACGCCGCGCTGTTGTGATCGGCGCCGGGCTGGGCGGCCTGGCGGTCGCCCTGCGCCTGCTGCACCAGGGCCTGGATGTGGTCGTGCTGGAGCGGGAGCCGGAGATCGGCGGCCGCGCGGCGCAGATCCGGGCCCGCGGCTTCACCTTCGATGTGGGCCCTTCGCTGATCCCGATGCCCCGGCTGCTCGAGGAGCTATTCGAGCTCGCCGGCGTTCGGCTCTGGGACCGGCTCCGGATGCACAGGCTGGACCCCTTCTACCGGATCTCCTGGCAGGACGAGACGCGCTCCTTCCTCTTCAGTGGGGAGCGCGAGGCGATGCTGCAGCAGATCGGCCAGTTCTCAGCAACCGACGCCCGCCGCTACGACGCCTTCCTGGCCGCCAGCCGCCGGATCTACGAGCGGGGCGTCCTGGGCACCGGGAGCCCGCACGACCGGCGGTCTTCGAGATTCCTGGAGCTTCTGCCGGCAGTGGCCCGACCTGGCGCCCTGCGCCCGGTCGACGGCTTCGTCGGCGGCTTTTTCCAGGAGCCGCACGTCCGCCAGGCCTTCGGCCTCCATCCGATCTTCATCGGCGGCGACGCACACCGGGCCCCGGCCGTGTACGCCGCCCTCGCGTATCTGCAGATCGAAGAGGGCATCTGGTACGCCGAGGGCGGCATCCACACGCTGGTGCAGGAGCTCGGCCGCCTGGTGAGCAAGGCGGGCGGCCGGATCGTCACCGACCGCCGGGTCACCCGCATCAACAGCTCGCAAGAGCGGGTGAGAAGCGTCCGGACTCAAGCGGGTGAGGAAGTGGAGGCGGACCTCATCGTCAGCAACGCCGACGCGCTCGCCACCCAAACCGAGCTCCTGGGCCGGCGCGCTTCAGGCCCATCCCCGGTGATGAGCTGCTTCCTCCTCTACCTCGGCAGCCGTCAGGCCTTTCCCCAACTGCAGCACCACACGTTGCTCGTGGGCCACGGCTATCGCGATTTCATCGCCGACGTGACCCGGCGCGGGCGGCTCCCGGAGAGCGTCTCGCTCTCTGTGCACGCACCGGCTCGGACCGAGGCGGCGATGGCGCCCCGCGGAGGCGAATCGATCGCGGTCCAACTGCCAGTGCCCAACCTGCGCGCGGGCCTGGACTGGGAAACCACCGCTCCTGAACTCCGCCAGCGGGTGCTGAACGCTCTGGAGTTTCCCGGCGGCCTCGGCCTTAGCCGCCTGCGCGACTCGATCGACTTCGAGGCCTGCTGGACACCTCTCGACTTCAGGGATCGCCTGGGCGCGGTCGACGGCAACGCCTTCGCCGTCGACCCGACCCTGCGCCAATCGGCCCACGTTCCCACAGCCAATCGGGACCGCCGGCTGCGCGGCCTTTACTACGTCGGCGGCGGCACCCACCCGAGCGCCGGTATACCGGGTGCGCTGCTCAGCGCCGAGTTGACAGCCCGCCTCGCCGGCCAGGATCAGGTAGGCCCGGGGTGAGTACGAGGCGACCTCGATGACCGGTCGCCCCCAGCCGTGGCTCAGACTGGTGGCACTGGCAAGCTGAGGTCGCCGGCCCTGCAAATGGGATAGGAGGTTGCCTGCCGATGTTCAGGGGCTGCGTGATCGTGATCGTCGCCCTGGCGGCCGGCGTGGCGCTGGTCCGGACCGTGTTTCAGCAATGGGGATGGGGTGGTGAAGAAGCGATCATCGTGGTCGCGGCCGCGATCACCCTGGTGGCCCTGATCGGCTTCAACCACCCGCGGCTCTAGGGTTCTCGAGGCTTGAAGCGGTCTGGGCGCCGCTCCAGCACCGTCTAGCATTGGCCTTGAGCGCTGAACCCAGAGTTCAGGCAGGAGGTCTGGCGGTGGCACAGAGGACCCGGGATCGACGGGGCCGCGGCAAGCACGGCGGCGAGCGGACCAGTTCGCAACGTCCGGCAGCCGAAGTGCGGCGGGTGGAGACGACTTCCGGGGTTGAGATCAGGCCCCTCTATGGGCCTGCTGACGTTGTGGGTCTCGACTACCAGCGGGACCTCGGCGATCCGGGCGAATTCCCGTTTACGCGGGGCCCCTACCCGCTGATGTACCGGGAGAAGCTCTGGACGATGCGGACCTACACGGGATTCCGCACACCCCGGGTGACCAACCTGTGGAACCGGCGCCTTCTCGCCGAGGAAGGCGTAAGCGGCCTTTCCACAGCACTGGACCTGCCGACCCAGATGGGCTTCGACTCGGATCACCCGGAGTGGCGCCCCGAGGTGGGACGGGTCGGCGTGGCCATCGACTCCCTGGCCGACTTCGAGGTTCTCTTCGAGGGGATCCCGCTGGGCGAGATCTCCACCAGCTTCACGATCAACGCGCCCGCCTTTTTGTTCCTGGCGCTGTACCAGGTGGCCGGCGAGAAGCAGGGAGTGGCGCCGGCCGCTCTCCGGCCGATCGTGCAGAACGACATCCTCAAGGAGTTCTTCGCCAGGGGTGCCTGCGTCTTTCCGGTCGAGCCTTCGCTGCGGCTGGTCGCGGACACCTTCGAGTACTGCTCGGAGGTGATGCCGCGGGCCAATCCCATCTCGGTCTGCGGATATCACATTCGCGAATCGGGCGCGACGGCCGTGCAGGAGATGGCCTTCGCCATCTCCAACGCCTGCGAGTACATCGACCGAGCCCTCGCACGCGGCATCCCGATCGACGCTTTCGCGCCGCGGATCTCCTGGAACCTGGGTGCCTTCATGAACTTCTTCGAGGAGGTCGCCAAGTACCGCGCCTCGCGCCGCATCTGGGCCCGCCTGATGCGCGAGGGGTACGGCGCGCGGGACCCCCGCTCCTGGCGCTTTCTCTGGTTCGCGGGGACCTGCGGCTCGACCTTCAGCCATCGCCAGCCGCTCAACAACATCGTGCGAGCGACGGTGGAAACCATGGCGCTGGTGCTGGGCGGCCTCCAGTCGCTGACCGTGAACACCTGGCAGGAGGCCTTCGAGATCCCGGACCAGGAGGCGATGGTCACCGCGCTCCGGACGCAGCAGGTGGTCGCCTACGAGTCGGGGATCGCGGACACCGCCGACCCGCTGGCCGGGTCCTACTTCGTCGAGTCGCTGACCGACGAGTACGAGCGGCGCATCCTGGAGCTGATGGAGGACGTCAAGCAGCGCGGTGGCATGGCCCGGTGCATCGAGGACGGGTACGTCCAGCGGCTCGTCCTGGAGGAGGCCTACCGGCACTCCATGGCCGTCGAGGCGGGGGAGCGAAAGGTGGTCGGCGAGAACGTCTTCGTGACGCCAGAGGAGCCGCCGCCGACCCGGCTCTACCAGCACGACCCGGCGGCGCTCGAAGAGCAGCTGCAGCGGCTTGGCGAGGTGCGGGACCGGCGTTCGGCGGCGCAGGTGGAGACCAGCTTGGGCCGGCTGAAGGACGCCGCCGCCGGCGGCCGGGAGAACTT